>CAKTAT010000013.1:0-35845 GCA_934532365.1 uncultured Faecalibacterium sp.
GCAACATGGATTCTCTGCGTGACTGGGGCTACGCTAAGGATTATGTCGAGTGCATGTGGCTGATCATGCAGCAGGATAAGCCGGAGGACTTCGTCATTGCTACCGGCGTGCAGCACACCGTCCGCGACTTCACCGAGAAGGCCTTCGCAGCCAACGGCATCACCATCCGCTGGGAGGGCACCGGCATCGATGAGAAGGGCTATGATGCAGCTACCGGCAAGATGCTGGTCTGCGTGAATCCCCAGTGGTTCCGTCCCACCGATGTGGACAACCTGTGGGGCGACCCCACCAAGGCTAAGACTGTTCTGGGCTGGAACCCGCAGTCCACTACTTATGAGCAGCTGGTGGAGATCATGGCCAAGCACGACCGTGAGCGTGCAAAGCGCGAAAAGGCTCTGAAGAACGTCTGATGCAGGCAAAGAATCTCTGCTTTTATCTGTCCGATCACGGTTTCGGGCATATCGCCCGAAATATTCTGCTGATTGCAGAAGCGGTGCGCATGGTCGGTGGATATGTTTATGTGGTGTGCGGGGAGCGGCATCTGGAATTTGCAAAAGCCAATCTGCTGGAGATTCTTACGCTGGAGCAGTCTTCCCGCATCCGGTATCGCGCAGAACATACCGACATTGGGCTGATCCTTCAACAAGGTACGCTGCTGGTCGATACGGCTGTACTGACCGATGCCTGTGCGCAGTATCTGGCCGAACTGCCGGAACGGGCAAAGCAGGAAGCTGACTGGTTACGTCAGCACGATGTTGCGGCCGCTCTTTGCGATATGCCCCTTTGGTCAATTTCTGCTTGTGAGCAGGTCGGTGTGCCGCTGCTCTATGTGGGTAACTTCACATGGACGGAGCTGTACCGGGAGTTTTTACCGGAACATATCTGGAAAGCATATGCCGCTGAGTACAGGAAGATACAGCACGGGATGCTTTATGCGCTGCATAACCCGGAAATGCTGGAATTTCTGCCTCGGGCAGAGTTGAGCGAAACTTCGTTGGTGGCGCGCCCCTTCCACCCGGGCGAAATTCGGGCGATTCGTGCGCGTCATACCTGTCCGATCGTGTTTGTGGCCCTGGGAATGTCGGCACAGTTCACACAGCC
The DNA here is from genome assembly GCA_934532365.1 of uncultured Faecalibacterium sp. Taxonomy (GTDB): domain Bacteria; phylum Bacillota; class Clostridia; order Oscillospirales; family Ruminococcaceae; genus Faecalibacterium. The sequence goes on from CAKTAT010000013.1 coordinate 1,102, forward strand.
TGTCTCGGTAGAAGGTGTGAAAGCTCATTTCTACGTCACAGAGGGTGTTCCGCTGACGGGAAGCAACGTGACGGTGATTCCGTATTCTACGCTGCACACGCAGGACTATGTGGCAGCAGCAGATTACGTGATCACCAAGGCGGGCTGGGGCACGGTGGCCGAATGCCTGCTGGCGCAAAAGCCAATGGCTCTGTTTGCGCGCGACAGCGTGCTGGAAGACCGCACGACCATCCGCAAGCTGGAACAGAAAAAGCTGGGGATAAAAGTTACCTACGAGCAGCTGACGGAAATGTCAGACTTACTCGAACAAATGAAACAGATCACCTATCCGGCAGTGCCGGAATATCACAACGCAGCGGCCGAAATTGTTTCAAAGCTGCTGACGCTGACTGAATAAAGGAGCGTCTTATTATGATGGAAAAGAATGCTAAGATTTATGTCGCAGGTCATCGCGGCATGGTGGGCTCTGCAATCGTCCGTGAGCTGCAGCGTCAGGGTTACACCAACATCATCACCCGCACCCACAAGGAGCTGGACCTGACCCGTCAGGATGCAGTGGAAGAGTTCTTCGCACAGGAAAAGCCGGAGTATGTGTTCCTTGCAGCTGCCAAGGTCGGCGGCATCGTGGCAAATCAGGAAGCACTTGCCGATTTCATGTATGACAACATGACGCTGGAGATGAATGCCATCCACTCTGCATGGAAGAATGGCTGCAAGAAGCTGGAGTTCCTCGGCTCTTCCTGCATCTACCCCCGTATGGCACCTCAGCCCATGAAGGAAGATTGCCTGCTGACCAGTGAACTGGAAAAGACTAACGAGGCCTACGCACTGGCTAAGATCAGCGGTCTGAAGTACTGCGAGTTCCTGAACCGTCAGTATGGCACTGACTACATCAGCGTCATGCCCACCAACCTCTATGGCCCCAACGACAACTATCACCCGACCCACAGCCATGTGGTCCCGGCACTGATCCGCCGCTTCCATGAGGCCAAGGAGCAGAATCTGCCCAGCGTTACTTGTTGGGGTGACGGTTCTCCGCTGCGTGAGTTCCTGTATGTGGATGATCTGGCAAACCTGTGTGTTTTCCTGATGAACAACTACTCCGGCAACGAGACCGTCAACGCCGGTACCGGCAAGGAGCTGACCATCAAGGAGCTGACCGAGCTGGTCGCCAAGGTCGTGGGTTACACCGGTGAGATCAAGTGGGATACCACCAAGCCCAACGGCACGCCCCGCAAGCTGCTGGATGTGTCCAAGGCTACCAATCTGGGTTGGACCTACAAGACCGAGCTGGAAGACGGTCTGCGCCTGTCCTACGAGGACTTCCTGAACAACCCGATGCGTGCAGAACGCTAAAATAAACGATTTGAAAAGGTCGTGTGTCCGTGCAGGGCCACGGCCTTTTTGGTTAATGATAGGAGAAGTATTATGAATCTGGTGTTATTGTCCGGTGGTTCCGGCCAGCGTCTGTGGCCGCTTTCCAACGATATCCGTTCCAAGCAGTTCATCAAGATCTTCCACCGGGAAGATGGCGAGCTGGAATCCATGGTGCAGCGTGTCTACCGTCAGATCAAGGCGGTCGATACCGATGCAACCGTCACCATTGCAACCTCCAAGTCTCAGGTGTCTGCCATCCACAATCAGCTGGGCGAGGAAGTGGGCATCAGTGTGGAACCTTGCCGCCGGGATACGTTTCCTGCTATCGCGCTGGCAGCAGCTTACCTGAAGGACGTGCAGGGTGTCGGCGAGGAAGAATCTGTGGTCGTCTGCCCGGTAGACCCCTATGTGGAAAACGACTACTTTGAGGCGCTGAAAGCACTGGGCGACCGTGCCGCTGTCAGCAGCGCAAATCTGGTTCTGATGGGCATTGAGCCGACCTATCCCAGCGAGAAATACGGCTATATCATCCCCATCGGCAAAGAGCAGGTCAGCAAGGTGTCCATGTTCAAGGAAAAGCCGACGCAGGAAGTGGCAAAGGACTATATTGCAAAGGGTGCGCTCTGGAATGGCGGCGTGTTCGCGTTCAAGCTGGGCTATGTGCTGAACCGCGCCCATGAACTGATCGATTTTGTGGACTACGATGACCTGTTCAATAAATACGATACCCTGAACAAGATCAGCTTCGACTATGCTGTGGTAGAGCACGAGCCGGAGATCGAGGTCATGCGCTTTGCAGGCACTTGGAAAGACCTTGGCACTTGGAACACCCTGACCGAGGCAATGGACAGCCATGCGGTGGGCGAGGCACTGTTTAATGAGAAGTGCGAGAATGTCCATGTAGTCAACGAGCTGGATGTGCCGATCCTCTGCATGGGTCTGAAGGATGTGGTGGTCTCTGCCAGCCCGGAGGGTATTCTGGTTTCGGATAAGGAGCAGTCCAGCTACATCAAGCCCTATGTCAACACGCTCGACCACCGGGTCATGTTTGCTGAAAAATCGTGGGGCAGCTTTAAGGTCATTGATATCGACAAGGCTTCGATGACCATCAAGGTGACCCTGAATGCAGGCCATCAGATGAACTACCATAGCCATCAGCACCGTGATGAGGTCTGGACGGTCATTGCAGGCAAGGGCAAGACCATTGTGGACGGTATGGAGCAGAACGTGAAAGCAGGCGATGTGATCACCATGTCCGCAGGCTGCCGTCATACTGTGATTGCCGAGACCGAACTGAAGCTGATCGAAGTGCAGTTGGGTGAAGCCATCGATGTCCATGACAAGCAAAAGTTTGAATTGGAATATTGAGAGACAGCAGGAGGCAGCGATGCAAAACAAAAATAAGCCTCTTTTACTCCGACCGTCCGGCAAGGATTATCTTTGGGGCGGCAGTCGCTTGAATGATGAATTTGAGAAGAACATCGACCTGACCCCGCTGGCAGAGACATGGGAGTGCTCCACGCACCCCGATGGCCCCAGCTATGTGGTAGGCGGTGCGTTTGATGAACAAGAACTGGCAGAGGTGCTGAGAGCGCACCCGGAGTATCTGGGGGAGCGCCATAAGGGCGAAAATGCGCTGCCGATCCTTATCAAATTCATCGATGCCAAGAAAGATCTGTCGGTGCAGGTGCATCCCACTGATGCTTACGCACAGGAGCACGAAAACGGCCAACTGGGCAAAACTGAGATGTGGTATGTGCTGGATGCCAGTAAGGACGCAAAACTCGTGTACGGTCTTAAACGGGAGCACACCGAACAGCAAATGCGGGATGCAATCGCCAATGGCACCCTGATGAAAGACCTGCAGTGGGTTTCAGTCAAGAAGGATGATTTGTTTTTTATTGAGGCGGGGACAATCCATGCCATCGGAGCCGGTGCGCTGGTTGCTGAAATTCAGGAAAATTCCAATCTGACCTATCGCCTGTACGATTATGACCGTGTAGGCAAGAACGGCAAAAAGCGGGAACTGCATATCGACAAGGCACTGGATGTAGCAAATCTGAAGGGTAGCGCAGAACCAAAGCAGCCGCTCCGCGTGCTGAAATACCGGCAGGGCATTGCCTCTGAGCTGCTGACCCGCTGCAAGTATTTTGAAGTGTACCGTATGATCGTCAACACCGAGCGGCGGCAGAAGGTGCACTACCGCGCGGATGAAATTGCCTTCCGGGTGCTGCTCTGCGTCAATGGCTGCGGCACGATTTCCTATGAGGGCGGGAACATTCCGTTCTATAAAGGAGACTGCATCTTCGTCCCGGCGGATTCCGAGACACTGACGATTCATGGACAGGCACAATTTCTGGATGTAAGAGGGTAAACAATATGGATATCAAAAAAGAATACGAACGCTGGCTGGCAAACGCTACCGCCGATGCCGATGTAGTGGCAGAACTGAAAACGCTGGATGATGCCAAAATTGAGGATGCATTCTATCGCGACCTTGCATTTGGTACGGGCGGTCTGCGCGGCGTCATCGGCGCAGGCACCAACCGGATGAACGTATACACGGTGGCAAAGGCCTCTCAGGGTCTGGCGGACTATCTGAAGAAGAACTATGCTGAGCCGTCTGTGGCCATTGGTTATGACAGCCGTATCAAGAGCAATGTGTTTGCAAAAGTCGCCGCCGGGGTGTTTGCAGCAAATGGCGTCAAGGTGAATATCTGGCCTGTTCTGATGCCTGTACCTACCGTGTCCTTTGCGACCCGCTATCTGCACACTTCTGCCGGTGTCATGGTGACAGCTTCTCACAATCCAAGCAAGTACAACGGCTACAAGGTCTACGGCGCAGACGGCTGCCAGATCACTACCGAAGCCGCTGCGGAAATTCTGGCTGAGATCGAGAAGCTGGATATCTTTGCGGACGTCAAGACCAGCGATTTTGAAGCAGGCGTGGCAAACGGCAGTATCCAGTACATCCCGGATGAGGTCTATACCGCATTCGTGGAGCAGGTCAAGAGCCAGTCGGTTCTGTTTGGCGAAGAGGTCAACAAGAACGTAGCCATTGTGTACAGCCCGCTGAATGGCACCGGTCTGAAGCCAGTGACCCGCACCTTAAAGGAGATGGGCTACACCAACATCACGGTGGTCAAGGAGCAGGAGCAGCCGGACGGCAACTTCCCGACCTGCCCGTACCCCAACCCGGAAATCAAGGAGGCCATGGCGCTGGGCATGGAGTATGCCAAGAAGTGCAACGCCGACCTGCTGCTGGCAACCGACCCCGACTGCGACCGTGTGGGTATCGCCGTCAAGAACAAGGCAGGGGAGTACGAGCTGCTGACCGGCAACCAGACCGGTATGCTGCTGCTGGACTATATTTGCAGCCAGCGCGTCAAGCACGGCAAGATGCCTGCTGACCCGGTCATGGTCAAGACAATCGTCACCATGGACATGGGCGAGCAGATCGCTACCCACTATGGCCTGCGTACCATCAACGTGCTGACCGGCTTCAAGTTCATCGGTGAGCAAATCGGCAAGCTGGAAAAGCAGGGCAAGGCAGACAGCTATGTGTTCGGCTTTGAGGAGAGCTATGGCTACCTGACCGGCTCCTACGTCCGCGATAAGGATGGCGTGGACGGCGCGTACATGATCTGCGAGATGTTCAGCTACTATGCTACTCAGGGCATCAGCCTGCTGGACAAGCTGGATGAGTTGTACAAGACCTATGGCTACTGCCTGAACACGCTGCACAGCTACGAGTTCGATGGCAGCGCCGGTTTTGCCAAGATGCAGAGCATCATGCAGACATTCCGGGGCGATATCAAGGAATTTGGCGGCAAGAAGGTCGTCAAACTGCTGGACTACGCACCCGGTCTGGATGGTCTGCCCAAATCCGATGTGCTCAAGTTCCTGCTGGAAGATAACTGCTCCATCGTGGTGCGCCCCTCCGGTACCGAACCGAAGCTCAAGACCTATATCTCGGTCAGTGCAGAGAATAAAGAAGCTGCAGAGAAGGTGGAGGCAGAAATCTGCAAGAGTGCGGAAGAGTACTTGAAGTAAGGTCGAAAACCATAAAATAATTTTCATCACAAGGATGATTTCAAAATGAACTTGTGATATACTGGAGCCACGGGAGACCGTGGCTCCTTACGCTGCTCGAAACTTTGCACACCTCTACGCGGTGAGTGGCAGGCAACGATTTTATGGTCGGCTAAGAAGGCGAAGAACAAGGTAAGAAAGAAACACTCGTTGGTGAAGGCGAAAAGAGGAAAATAAGTCATAGAGGCTTTTTGCGATAAAGACAGAGGAGTATGATAAGATGACACAATTTCAAGAACGGATAGATCAATATTGGAAGTACTATTTGGCGTTGGAGGCTAGATTTCTTAAAACAGAAAAATATGTTGAGTTTGACTTGGCTCACAACGGAAAAGTATATTCGATGGAGTATATGATGCTTCTCCAAGCAGTTTGTAGTGAAATTGACGTTGTAGGAAAAGTATACGCGGGACTGTGTGATAAGAATTTCAAAGCAACTAAATATACTGGGTTAAACGAATGGTGGTATTATATTACTAAAGATAATTCTTCTTTAACGAACGAGACAGTTGCATTTCGACATGCTGAAAATTTGCAGCCTTGGAAGAACTATCGGGTAGTAGAAAATAAAGCTGAAGGAAAAAGATTTGTTTTAGATAAGAGCGCAAAAACACCAGTGTGGTGGAATGCATATAATGGTGCTAAACACAGTCGCACAAGTGCCAACGGTAATAATTACAAGAATGCCAGTTTTCGGAATGTTTTAATGGCTCTTTCAGCGCTGTATATTTTGGAATCAACAATGTTAGAAGGACAGTTTGATGCTGATAAGGATATCGAACTTCCCATGCGGCTGGAAAGTAAATTATTTGAAAAGCACCTAAGATTTTATACAGATTATATTTCGGCGGTACTTGGTTGATTATAGATACAGAATGCGTGTGGCAATGAGGTGATGGAACATGCCGAGTAATAATACTTTTGAGAGATTTAATGATGAAGTACACATTCGTAAAGATGGATGGCAACATGTTGGTTTGACAACATATAGAGATGATTATTATAACGAGCTCACATCATCTACATGGAATTTTACGAACCCTAATAGCGAGACTGACGATAAAGGATATCTTAAAAGTAGCTCTTTAGGGTTGCTGCATAGATATATCATGGGAAAATGGTATGGGGAAGATGTGCTACAAAAGATGACGGAACATGGGTATGTTGTGGATCACATGAATAATATCCATCATGATTGCAGAATCTCAAATCTTGAATTCCTTAAGAAAGCATATAATACAGCAAAGGGTCAAATGTTTGATGTTGATGCAAGTAGGCTGAACCATAACATAGCACTAAATATTTTCAAGGACTTTAGCACTGGCTACTATCAGATTACCATTGGATGTAATGATGATATCTATAAGAAAGATGCAGATGGAACAGTCCATCACTTGGCAGCAGTGAAACTGTTATACAATTGTGATTATACTGTTGTAATAAATGATGCGGAGAGTATTTTAAGAATCTATGAAACTGAGCACAAGCTAGATCTTAGAGGAACGCATTCTTGTGGTACTAAGTATTGTGAAACTGAAAGAATTGTAATAACGGAAGAAGAAGCAAATCAGCCCATAGTATTTAGGAATGGTGTTGGATACATAAATCGAGGCGCAGACAATATTTGGATTAATTCGGTACACTATGATGAGGGCTGGACGCCGTCGAGTGAACACTCTGATTGAACAAGATGCTACGCTGTGTTACAATAAAACCACAATACAGAATAGAAAGGATGATATCTTATGCCCAGAACAAAAGGAAGCAAGAATAAGCCGAAAGTCACCAACGACTTTGCATCTCAGATTGCAGAGAAGCAGGAATCTATCGTTTCCCTCACTTCAGAAATCACTTCTATCACGGCCAATATCGACACACTGAAAGCTGATCTGAAAGAGAAAAAAGCAGCTCTCAAGTCCACCCAGAAGGAACTAACCAAGCTGGAAGCCAAGAAAGCTGCCGTCGATCAGAAAGCTGCCGAAGCAGCGAAGAAGAACGAAGCGGAAAATCTCGTGAAGAAACTGTTGGCCGAGGGTATCAGTGCAGATGAGATTCTCGAAAAGCTGAAATAAGACCGACCGTGTGGACAACTTGGAGTTCGCACGGTGTTTTTTGAAGGCTATAATATATAGTTTGTGACGAAAATAATAAGAGGAGATGCATTATGAGAGAAACACGCAAGCCCGGCGGAGGACGAAAAAAGTCAAAGCCGGAGTACGATGCTGGGAAAAATCTGAAAGAGCAGTTGGATGCGGCTGTGGCTCTTTATGGGGAGGACTGCTCCCTCCAATCCATCGCCGATGCCCTGAATCTGAATCCGATCAAGGTTCGCAAGCTGCTCATCACAGCCGGGATCTATGAATCAGACGTAGCGGAGACGGTGCAGCATACATTTTGTAATTATAGAGAAACCCAAAGCTATAAAGACGCAATCCTGTCCACCGCATCAGAGCTCAAGCTCTCCAAAGCCTCGGTCACCTCGTATCTGCCCTATGAAAAGGGCGTGTACTTTCCAAATGAAGCACCAGCGGAGAAAATCAGCGTAGGAGCAGAGCGGCAGCGGAGATACAGAGCAATGAAAAAACTGCGAGCAGCGCCGACAGAGGAACAGTTGTGGGAAGTAGTTCTGATGTATCAAAAAGTGCGTTTTAAAACCTATTCCGGCTTGCCATTCTCTTATGAAATACGAAAAGGCAGAAGCGGGGAATACACAAAGGAACTCTGGATCGACCGCCGGGAAAACAGCAAAAGTCTGGCGTGGAGCTCGGTGGTGCTGGCGCTGGGCAATATAAAAGAGGTCGGAGCAGTGGTTGACCGTCCAAAAGCGCTGGGCGATATCCGGGGTGTGACCTACATCTACGGGATGCTTTATCGGTTCGGACTGATCGATGTGCCGGACGATGCAAAGTGTAAAATGAATAGGCGCAGGTGCGTTTCCAAGGGCTGATATACGGTTGCTTATATGTACAGCTGTCGGGTCGTAAGGTATATATGTTTCATATCGAACAAAAAGCGCCGATTTCCAACACCATAGCCCAAAATCACTTCCGGTGAAATTTCAGCAAAAGAGGCAGCAGAGGAGCGCATCTGGGCAGGGCGAACGCCCCGGCGGCAGCCCCGGGTCCCGGATGCTCCGGGGAATGCACGCGATATCACATGAAAAATGTATACGCATAAAACACACAAAGATGCAAAAACATCCAAAAACACAAAATTGCGAAAAAACTTGAAAATAACGCTGAAACGTGGTATAATTCTGGTACGAACAAGCCGGTTTTGGTACGACAACGGTATGCTGTGGTACTGTAACTGTTGTTTCGAAATTATGAACGACTGCAAAAAATCGTGAAAATTTAGCGTAGCTACGACGACACCTATCAGGTTCAGGTCGTGTCTTGGTACGACAACGAGAACTCTTACACCTCTCAGATGGTTCGTACCATTAAGTACTTCGCTGAGAACTGCTGATTACGTTCTAATGTTAAAAAGTGCCGAGGCGCTGTGCCGAATAATGGCTGATACCGCCTTTGCCGGTACGAATATGCTGTAATCGGTATAACAACAGGATATTGAGTTCTACACCCTTTCTTTTACGGGATTCCGTGAGAGGAAGGGTTTTTATCCGCTTGCAGGGAGAAAATCCAAAGAAAGGGTGATTTGCTCCAAGAATTGTGCTATACTGTGAGCATGGCGCCCGGAGCCGATGCACCTTGCAAAGGGAAAAAGGCAATGGGTGAAAGCATATACATATATTTATATTAGAAGAAGTTCGCTTTTGGGAATGAGGTAATCAAGAATGGGAAAGTATTTTGGAACTGACGGCTTCCGTGGAGAAGCCGGTATTGATCTGACTGCCGACCACGCCTACAAAGTTGGCCGTTTTCTGGGCTGGTACTATAACGCCCTGCGTGAGCGCAACGGCAACAACGAGCCCGCCCGCATTGTCATTGGTAAAGACACTCGTCGTAGCTCCTATATGTTCGAGTACAGCTTGGTCGCAGGTCTGACTGCTTCCGGTGCAGACGCCTACCTGCTGCACGTCACTACCACGCCCAGTGTTGCCTACATTGCTCGTGTGGATGACTTTGATTGCGGTATCATGATCTCCGCCAGCCATAATCCCTACTATGACAACGGCATCAAGCTGATCGACTGCTACGGCGAGAAGATGCCTGAAGAGACCCTGCTGCTGGTGGAGGACTATATCGATGGCAAGCTTCACGTGTTCGATAAGGATTGGCCGGAGCTGCCCTTTGCTCACCGTGAGCATATCGGCTGCACCGTGGACTATGTGGCAGGCCGCAACCGCTACATGGGTTATCTGATCAGCCTCGGTATCTATTCCTTCAAGGGTGTCAAGGTCGGTCTGGACTGCGCCAACGGCTCCAGCTGGAATATTGCTAAGTCTGTGTTCGATGCTCTGGGTGCAGATACCTACGTCATCAACAACAAGCCCAACGGTCTGAATATCAACAACAACGCTGGCTCTACTCACATCGAGGGTCTGCAGAAGTTCGTAGTGGAGAACGGTTTGGACGTTGGCTTTGCTTTCGACGGTGATGCTGACCGTTGCCTGTGTGTGGATGAAAAGGGCAACGTCGTCACCGGCGACCATATCCTGTACATCTACGGCTGCTACATGAAGGAGCACGGCGAGTTGATGAACAACACCGTGGTCACCACGGTCATGTCCAACTTCGGTCTGTACAAGGCCTTTGACGAGCAGGGCATCGGCTACGCTAAGACCGCTGTGGGCGACAAGTACGTCTATGAGTACATGGCGAAAAACGGTTGTCGCATCGGTGGTGAGCAGAGTGGTCATATCATCTTCAGCAAGTACGCCAGCACTGGTGATGGCATCCTGACCAGCCTGAAGATGATGGAAGTCATGCTGGCGAAGAAGCTGCCCATGAGCAAGCTGGCCGAGCCGCTGAAGATCTATCCGCAGGTGCTGGAAAATGTCCGTGTGACTGATAAGAAGGCTGCACAGAACGACCCGGCGGTGCAGGAGGCAGTCAAGGCGGTTGCAGAAGCGCTGGGCGATACCGGCCGTATTCTGGTGCGCGAGTCCGGCACGGAGCCTGTTGTGCGTGTGATGGTGGAAGCCCCTGACCATGATACCTGCCAGAAGTACGTCTCTCAGGTCGTGGAGGTCATCAAGAATAAGGGCTACGCCGTCTGAGGCTGAGCGCTGCGGCAGATGTTGCCCGCGCACCAAAATGCGGGTAGCAGATGCACTGCACAGCGCGATTCCGCATCTTTTAGTTGACAAACCCGCATTTTTTGCGTATGATAGAAGCAACACTGAAAATTGTGTCAAATTGGCTGTGAAGAGAAGAGTACGCACCGTCTGCGCCTGACAGAAAGCCCGAAGGATGGAACCGGGCAGGCCGCGCGGTGCCGAAGATGGTCTTGGAGCCGCGCAGGTGAACAATGAGCCTGCGACGGGGTGCGCCCGTTACCGCGCAAAGGCCGGTTTTTGCCGGCTAAAGGCTGCGTCCGCAAGGGCGCAGCGAAGCAAGGTGGTACCACGAAGGTTCAGCGCTCTCGTCCTTGTCCGGTTATACCCGGCAGGGCGGGAGCGCTTTTTGCTTGCAGAACCAAAAGAAAGGAAGATAGACCCCCATGAGCGAACACAAGACATTTTATATCACCACCCCCATCTATTACCCCAGCGATAAGCTGCACATCGGCCACAGCTACACCACCGTGGCCTGCGATGCGCTGGCCCGCTTCAAGCGGATGCAGGGCTACGACGTTATGTTCCTGACCGGCACCGATGAGCACGGCCAGAAGATCCAGGATAAGGCTGCCGATGCCGGCGTCACCCCCAAGGAGTATGTGGACAAGATCGTGGCTACCGTCAAGGATCTGTGGAAGCTGCTGGATGTCAGCTACGACCGCTTTATCCGCACCACCGACGACTACCACATGGAAAGCTGCCAGAAGATCTTCACCAAGCTGTACGAGCAGGGCGATATCTACAAGAGCGAGTACATCGGCCACTACTGCAAGCCCTGTGAGAGCTTCTGGACCGACAGCCAGCTGGTGGACGGCAAGTGCCCGGACTGCGGCCGCGAGGTCTACGATGCTCACGAGGAGGCCTACTTCTTCAAGACCAGCAAGTACGCCGACCGCCTGCTGAAGCTCTACGAGGAGAACCCCCAGTTCATCCAGCCCGAGAGCCGTAAGAACGAGATGATCGCCTTCATCAAGCAGGGTCTGCAGGACACCTGCGTTTCCCGTACCTCGGTCAAGTGGGGCATCCCGGTGCCCTTCGACCCCAAGCACACCATGTATGTGTGGGTGGACGCCCTGAGCAACTATATCTCCGCGCTGGGCTACGGCAACGAAAAATATCACGACTACGACAAGTTCTGGCCCGCCGACCTGCACATGGTGGGCAAGGAGATCCTGCGCTTCCACACCATCCTGTGGCCTGCCATGCTGATGGCACTGGATCTGCCCCTGCCCAAGCGGGTGTTCGGTCACGGCTGGCTGCTGATGAACGGCGGCAAGATGTCCAAGTCCGTGGGCAATGTGGTGGACCCCGTGATCCTGTGCGACCGCTACGGCGTGGACTCCATCCGCTACTTCCTGCTGCGTGAGATCCCCTTCGGCAACGATGGCATGTTCACCAACGAGGCTCTGATCAACCGCATCAACAGCGACCTTGCCAACGACCTGGGCAACCTGCTCAGCCGCACCGTCGCCATGTGCGAGAAGTACTTCGGCGGCACCGTGCACAATGTGGCCGGTACCGAGGCCATCGACACCGAGCTGGAGACCATGGTCAACGAGCTGACCGCCAAGGTCACGGCCGACATGGACAGCCTGACCATCCCGCAGGCTCTGATGGAGATCTTTGCGGTGATCCAGCGCGCCAACAAGTACATCGACGAGACCGCACCTTGGGCGCTGGCCAAGGACGAGGCCAACAAGGCCCGTCTGGAGAGCGTGCTGTACCACCTGTGCGAGGCACTGCGCGTGTGCGGCATCCTGCTGAATGCCTACCTGCCCACCACCGCCCCCAAGATGATGGAGCAGCTGGGTCTGGACGCTTCCGCTCTGGATCTGAGCAAGACCACCTACGGCGCACAGGAGACCTACACTGTGCACAAGGGCGAAGCACTGTTCCCCCGCATCGACGTGGCAAAGGAGATCGCCCATCTGAAGGAAGAGGACGAGAAGCGCAAGGCCGCTGCCGAAGCTGCCAATAAGGCCAAGGCAGAAGCAGAGAAGAAGGCTGCCGCCCCCGCTGAGGAGAGCACCGTGGACTTTACCCACGAGGAAGAGATCGACTTTGACACCTTCTGCAAGGTGGAGCTGCGCGTGGCCGAGGTGCGCGCCTGCGAGAACCTGAAGGAGAGCAAGAAGCTGCTGCACCTCACCGTTTTTGACGGCGAGCGGGAGCGCTGCATCCTGTCCGGCATTGCCAAGTGGTTTAAGCCCGAGGATCTCATCGGCAAAAAGCTGGGCATCGTGTGCAATCTGGCACCCCGTCCCATGCTCAAGGGCAAGTATGTCAGCGAGGGCATGATCTTCGCTGCCGATACCGCCGATGGCGGCTGCTCCATTGCATTCTACGGCGACGATACCCCCGTGGGCAGCCGTATCCACTAAGTGAGGAGCATCATGCCTGATAATACAACCGTCCGTGCGGCAAAGCTGGATAAGATCTTCGGCACGCCGGTTTGCGCCGTGCTGCTGGCTATCTTCTGCAATGTCCTGTGGGGCTCGGCCTTTCCGTTCATCAAGCTGGGCTACCGCCTGTTCTCCATCGACTCCGGCAACACCGCCTCCATCTTCTGCTTTGCAGGGGTGCGGTTCATGCTGGGCAGTGTGCTGGTGCTGCTGGGCAGCATCCTGCTGCAGGGAAAAGCGCCCCGCCTGCCCCGGGGCAGGGTGGCAGCCGAGTGCTGCGCACTGGGCTTGTGGCAGACCACGGCACAGTATGCGTTCTACTACATCGCCGTGGCCATGCTCACCGGCGCGTTTGGCGGCATCCTGAACAGCACCCAGAGCTTTCTGGGCGTCATCTTTGCCCACTTTATCTATGGCAATGCGGACCGCATGACCCCGGCAAAAACGCTGGGCTGCGCTGTGGGTTTTGCCGGGGTGCTTATCGGTACGATTGGCAACCACGGCAGCGGCAGCGGCTGGGGCGTGTTCTGCATGATGGCAGCGACCATTATCTTCACCCTGTCCGGCCCGTGGAACAAGTCGGTCACCAAAAAGGCCGACAGCTTTGCCGTCTGCTTTCTGAACCTGTTTGTGGGCGGGCTGGCGCTGTTTGTGCTGGGCACCGTCATGGGCGGCCGTCTCCATGTGCAAAGTGCGCTGGCTGCGGTGGTCATGCTGTATCTGGCCTTCATCTGCGGCGCAGGCTATATCCTGTGGGCACTGCTGATGAAAAACAACCCAGTCAGCCGCATCGCCATTTTTGGCTTCGTCAACCCGGTGGTCAACGTGCTGCTGAGCGCTGTGCTTAACGGCGAGCCGCTGTTCCGCTGGCAGTATCTGGCGGCGCTGGTGTTCGTGTGCGTGGGCATCTGGCTGGTGAACAAAGCCCCTGCCCAAAAGGAGAAGGTATGACCGGACCTATTTTTGACACCCACGCCCATTACAGTGCCCACGCCTTTGACGCCGACCGCTTTGCGCTGCTGGACAGTCTGCCCGGTAAGGGCGTGGTAGGCGTGTGCGAGCAGGCCACCCACTCCGGGGATGCACCCCGGGTGCTGGAGCTGGCGCACCGCTACCCGTGGGTAGTGGCAGCCATTGGTATCCACCCGGAAAGCCTGCTGCCTGCCGCTGACTGCGGCGAGGACGGCCCTGCGCCCACGGTGTCTGTGTACGGCGGCGACTGGGCTGCTGAGATGCGGGAACTGATGCCCTACTACGACGACCCCAAGGTGGTGGCGGTAGGGGAGTGCGGGCTGGACTACCACTGGCCTGTGCCCAAGGACGCCCAGCTGGCGCTGTTTGAGGCTGAGATCCGGCTGGCGCTGGAACTGGACAAGCCCATTATCGTGCACGACCGGCAGGCGCACGCAGACGTCTACGCACTGCTCAAAAAGTACCGCCCCAAGGGCATCGTGCACTGCTATTCCGGCAGCGCCGAGGATGCCGTGCAGCTGGCGGTACAGGGGCTGTACATCGGCTTTGGCGGTGCCTGCACCTTCAATGGTGCCAAGCGTGCAGCCAAGGCCATCGAAGCCCTGCCGCTGGATGCTATCGTGCTGGAGACCGACTGCCCCTACATGGCACCGGAGCCGGTGCGCGGCACCCGCTGCGACAGCTCCCTCATCCGCTATGTGGGTGCATACATCGCCCAGCGCAAGGCGCTGGAGCCGGAAGAAGTGTTCCGCACCACTGCCGCAAACGCCCGCCGGGTGTTCGGGCTGTAATCATTTTCCGCAGGTCGCGGGGCAAAGCGCTCCGCTTCTGAATAAATCAAGTCAATTCATTGAAACCGATAAGAATAAGGAGATCACTATTATGAAGGCACGCATTCCCAAACACCGCGAGTTCATCATCAACTTCCCCGACAGTATCGACCAGAATAAGGCCAACGAGGGCTGGGCAAAGCTGCAGCAGATCGTGGAAGACTACAAGAAGGCCCACAATGGCGCTTCTGTTTACGCTCCCACCTTCATCGAGGACTGCGAGCCCGAGGTCAAGAAGCTGCAGGAAGAGTACGGCTTTGAGTACACCGTGGAGTTCGTTCAGTAAGTTCAGCATCGCCTGATAGTAAAAGGGTCATTGCACAAACCGTGCAATGACCCTTTTTGTGTAAGCCCATCTCATAAAATGGCATCCCAGAGCGTCCGCAGATGTGCCGTATTACACCTCGTAGTCCAGACAGACGCGGTTTTTGTAGTAGGGGCGCACCTTGCTGTTTGCCACTGCCACATGAGCCGGGTGGATGGAGTAGCCCTTGAGCGCCTCGGCGCTCTCAAAGGTGGTGTCCAGCATCAGGTCGGCGTTGGAGGAAGGGAGAGCATCAATGTTGACATGGATGTCCACAAGCCCCGGAATCTTGCCAGAAAGACCTTCCAGCCCCTCTTTGATGCCAGCCTTGACGGCGGCCTTTTCCTCGGCGGACAGCTCATCCTTCAGCTGCCAGAGAATAACGTGCTTGACCATAACAAAAAACCTCCTGCGTTTTTTCTCATTGTAACAGGATGAGAAAAAATCCGCAAGAGGGAAGCTGCAAAGTATTATTTGGGCGCGAACAGCAGCACCACCAGAAGCACGGCGCTGAGCACTGAAACTACGATGCCCTCCAGCCGGGTCAGCCGGATGTATTCTTCCGTAGGCTCGGGCACCTGCGTGTACCGCCTGTGGGAGCCTAGGGCAATGGCATCCTCCGGCTGCAGCGCCATAAAAATGCCGAACCCGATGCCGAAAAGCGCGACTAAAATTGCGCAGATAACTTCCATAAAAACCCCTCACTTTTTGTTTTTGTCGTCCCTGCTCAGGGTATAGCACAGATGCGAGATCAGCAGCGCAACACAGAACACGAGCGTCACGACCATCAAAATGGAGTGCAGCGGCTCAACTTTTGGCAGAAAAATGTTGACCAGCCAGAACGCGCCGCAAAGGAGCGACAGGATGCCGAAGGGTCTGTGGAAGTGTTTCTTTTCGTCCTCGCTGCTCCAACCGGTGCCGGTGCCATTGTACAAGTCCCGGATGCCGCGGTATAAAAACAATACGCCCAGCGCAGCGTTCAGCCAGTCTGAAGTGGAAAGGTTCAGGTTCATATAGTTGTACTTACCTCCCGGCGGTTCAGTCCGCGCTGTGCTCCCAAATCTCGTAGAGAATCAGGTAGATGGCATCAACGACAAGGACGATGACACGCGCCCAGTTGCTCAGGGTAGGAAAGTTGCCCAGAAACTGCAAGGAGGCAAAAATAATGGCATTGCAGATCTCCCACACGCCGTTTTTCTTCTGCCACATGGCGCGGTATTCCGGGTCGGTGTCATATTTGTTGAAAAAGGTGTGGATCAGCGGGTCTTTGCCCTGCAGGTCGCGGACGCCCATCCACAGCGCCACAAGACAGAACAATAACTCAATAATGTTGTACCAGCCAAACGCCAGCTGCATAAAATGCACCTCCCATCTTTTACCATATTATAACATAGGGGGGCGAAAACACAAGGACGGCATTCAACCTTCCTGCGTAAATTCTGCACAAATCGAGGGCAAGTTGATAGGGAAAACAGCACAAAAGAAAACCAGCCGGACAAGGCGGTTGCAAGCCCTCGTCCGGCTGGATACTTACTTCTTCGGAGTCATAAGCCTCTTCTCCTTGGTGACCTCATTTTCGGAATACGGGTTTCATAGGGTGACTCTCCTTAGAAACGTTTCTTCAGAATTTTAGGTGCTTTGCAAGGGGATGAAAATCAATTGTACATTGGACTGACCCTTTTCTCAACTGTTGGACTGCGGCAAACGGTTCATGAGGATGAATTTCATATTACCACATTCTTTCGAGTTAGATTTGCAAGGGAAGCGTCTTACTTAGTACATTGGTAGAACTCCTTTTCAGCTATTCAAATAAGGTTCTCCGGATCATTGATACTTTCATAAGAATCATCTCCAGCGGATCTATCTGAACGCTCTGGGGAAGAATTAAATCGACAGGTTGTCGTGTTATCGCATTTTTGATGCTCAAGACTGGCTCTGTTTTTGTGTTTTTATACGGGGGAAACATCCCGTTTGTGGTGAGCCTCTGTTTTGCTTCTCAGCGAACCCCGACAGCCTGTCCCTGCTGTGCGGGTTCCATATCAACCATCGGTCTTCGCTCCTTTCTTCTTAAAGTCAGCGGGAGTAACTCTCTTTTGAGCTTCTGCTGTACTTCTCTGGTTTCTGGCTTAATTATACAGGAAGCTGCACGTTTTGTCTATTGGCAGACCGCACAAAGAATGAATTTTGTTTTTGTGCAATGTTAAAACCTGCGGCAGTGCGGGAAAATTGCCCAGAAGTTCCGGGTCGTTCGTGAAGGATTTTCCACAAAAGGGGAGAAAGTGCCCGCAAGCTATTATGCGCCGGTTCTATTTGTGCTACAATAGCGCCAATGAATGGTAGTCGCCGCCGCCCCGCGAGATGAAAGTTTCGCGGGGCGGCTTTTTTGCGGCGAAAATTTACACAAAAAAGAAACGGAGAATCAATCAAAATGCCTAAAACTTTACCGGAACGTATTTTCTTTACCATTGTCATGGCCGCTATTATGGTCTATGGCATGATCGTCTACAATGTGGCGCTGAACACAAATGGCGTAACCAACGCCACCTTTATTATGGCCCTGCACGAAATGCCCATCATGGTGCCGGTGGCCTTTGTGTTGGAATTTTTTGTGGTGGAAAAGCTGGCCACAAAGCTGGCGTTCCTGTTTATGCGCCCCACAGACCGCCCGCAGTTCATCACCTACGCCATCTCGCTGATGATCGTGTGCATCATGTGCCCGGTGATGAGTCTGGTCGCAACGCTGCTGTTCAAAGAGCCGAGCTTTGGGATGTGGGTGCATACCTGGGGCTGCAATATGCCTATGGCGCTGTGCTGGCAGATGCTGTACTGCGGCCCGCTTGCCCGTGCCATCTTCCGGCTGGTGTTCCGCCGCGGGGAAAAGCAGGGCGCGTAAGCGGTTTGTCTGCGATTCTATAATAAATATGTATAAGAAATATACATAAGATGCCGCCCAAACATACCGGGAAAGATACCTATACGTTTTTTATATACCTGATATATAAAAGCTATACGGTACGGCTATTTTTGCGGAAATATTTTCCAAAACCGGCAGAATACACCTGCGAAGCACTGGATAAAGCCAAGAAAATTGTACAGGTTGTGTGTTTTTACACATTGAAATTGTGCACCCTGTACAACAGTTTTGTTTTGCCGGTGCAATGCTACCGGGTAAAATGTAGAATGTGCACAAATACCCTTGCCAATTTTGTGCAATCGTACTATTATACACAACGAAAAAAGACGAAACCGACAAAGAAAGGGGAGGGCGCAGACAGCATTCAGGCAGCGCCTTCCTTGCTTTTTTCACGGTGTTTGGTCTTTTCTCGCGCGATAAGAAGGTTGTGGAGCCGGAGCGCGGCGTGTCCTTTATAAATGGGGCGCGCCGCAGGGGCCCCGGCTCGCAGACCCCAGGACCCCATTCTTCAGGAAGGAGGAAAAATAAATGAACAAGTTGACCCAAGCCCTGATGGAAGAGCTCACCGTCGAGTACGTCAAGGTCGGCCCGCTGCAGATCCCGGAATCGGTGGTCATCAGCTGGGTGATCATGGTGCTGGTCGTGCTGGGTTCCATCCTGCTCACCCGTAACCTGAAGGTAGACCACATCAGCAAGCGTCAGGCTGTGCTGGAAATGGCCTACACTGCGGGCAAAAATTTCTTTGAAGGCCTGCTGGGCAAGGAGGGCGCATGTTATGTGCCCTACCTGATGACCGTGGCCATCTACATTGCCTGCTCGAACCTGATCGGCGTGTTCGGCGTCAAGCCCCCCACGAAGGATCTGGACGTGACCGCTGCGCTGGCCCTGATGAGCATCGTGCTCATTGAAGGTTCCGGCATCCGCGCCCGTGGCGGCGTCGGCTTCCTCAAGAGCCTGGCCGCTCCCACCCCGGTCATGACCCCCATGAACATTCTGGAGATCGCCATCCGGCCTACCAGCCTGTGCATGCGACTGTTCGGCAACGTGCTGGGCGCTTTTGTCATCATGGAGCTGATCAAGCTGGTGGTGCCGGTCTTTGTTCCGGCTGTGTTCAGCCTCTACTTTGACCTGTTCGACGGCCTGATCCAGACCTACGTCTTTGTGTTCCTGACTTCGCTGTTCATGAAAGAGAGCATCGGCGGAGAGGAATGATCCCCCATTTACTTACTGACTGAGACATTTTAAAAGGAGATTTTACTATGAACGGTTTGATTGCTCTGGGCGCTGGCATTGCAGCGCTGACCGGCATTGGCGGCGGTATTGGCATTGGTATTGCAACTGGTAAGGCTACGGAGGCCATCTCCCGCCAGCCCGAAGCTGCCAGCAAGATCCAGACCAACCTGCTGCTGGGCGCTGCTCTGGCAGAAGGTACCGCAATTTTCGGCTTCGTCGTTGCACTGCTGATCATCCTGTTCCTGGGCTGATAACGGAGGCGTGTACGAATGCTGAAACTGGATATTAACCTGCTGTGGACCGTGGTCAACGTCCTCATCATGTACGCTCTACTGCGCAAGTTCCTGTTCAAACCCGTGCAGGACGTGCTGGACAAGCGCCAGAAGATGGTGGATGAGAGCCTGGCAAGTGCGCAGGACGCAAAGACCAAGGCAGAAGCTGCCCTGGCTGCAGCCAACGATAAGCTGCACAACGTGGACATCGAGGCCGCTGCACACCGCGAGGCAAGCGCACAGCAGGCCGAAAAACAGAAGGAACAGCTGCTGGCCGAGGCACAGCGTCAGGCCAACGCCATTGTGGCCGAGGGCAAGGCAGCTGCAGAAGCAGAGCGCGCCAGCAAGCTGCGCCAGGCCGACGCACAGATCGCCGACCTGACCCGCACCATGTGCGCAAAGGTGCTGGAGCGCAACCTCACGCAGCAGGATGATGCCCGTATGCTGGACGACCTGCTGCAGAAAGCGGGGGAGAGCGATGGCAAGCGCGTCTGAGATTTTAAAGGCATATCTGCACTGTGCCCGCACCCCGGCGGAGGACGCCGTGGAGCGCATCCGCACCCAGCTGAAAAAGCAGTACGGTGCCGCTGGGGTGGAGCTCACCGTCAGCGTGGAGCCGGACCTGATCTCCGGCTATGTGCTGCAGGTGGGCGACCGTGTGTTCGACAACTCCGGCAAGAGCGCGCTGGCCGCCATTACGGCCGACGCCCCCAGCCTGGCCGTGATGCAGACCCGTGTGGAGGATTACAAGCCTGCCGCCACTTCTGCAGAGGGCGGCACTGTGATCTCGGCCGCCGACGGCGTTGTGGAGGTCAAGGGCATGGATCAGGCCGTTTACGGCGAGATCGTCACCTTTGACAACGGCGCAAAGGGCATGGTGGAAAGCGTGGAGCCCGATCATCTGGGCGTCATGCTGTTTGACAAGATCGAGGAAGTGGGCGTGGGCACTCTGGTCACCCGCAGCGGCAAGCGTGCCGGCATCCCGGTGAGCGAAGGCTTCCTGGGCCGTGTCATCAGCCCCCTGGGCGAGCCCATCGACGGCAAGGGCCCCATTGAAGCAGAGGGCTACAACCCCATTGAGAAGCAGGCCCCCGGCATTCTGGAGCGTCAGAGCGTGGACACCCCGCTGCACACCGGTATTCTGGCCATCGATTCCATGTTCCCCATCGGCCGCGGTCAGCGTGAGTTGATCATCGGCGACCGCCAGACCGGTAAGACTTCTATTGCCACGGATGCCATCCTGAACCAGAAGGACAAGGATGTGCTATGCATCTATGTTGCCATCGGTCAGAAGGCTTCCTCCATCGCCCGCGTGGCCGAGGATCTGAAAAAGCACGGCGCTATGAGCTATACCACCATCGTGGCAGCTACCGCGTCGGATTCTGCCCCGCTGCAGTATATTGCCCCCTATGCGGGCACTGCACTGGCCGAGTACTTCATGGCCAAGGGCAAGAGCGTGCTCATCGTTTACGATGACCTGTCCAAGCACGCGGTGGCCTACCGTGCCATCTCGCTGCTGCTGCGCCGCTCTCCGGGCCGTGAAGCTTACCCCGGCGATGTGTTCTATCTGCACTCCCGTCTGCTGGAGCGCTCCTGCCGTATGCGGGATGATCTGGGCGGCGGCTCTATCACCGCACTGCCCATCGTAGAGACGCAGGCCGGCGATGTTTCGGCTTACATCCCCACCAACGTCATCTCCATCACCGATGGCCAGATCTTCCTGGAGAGCGCCCTGTTCAACGCCGGCAACCGCCCGGCTGTCAACGTGGGTCTGTCGGTTTCCCGTGTGGGCGGCGCTGCCCAGACCAAGGCTATGAAAAAGGCCAACGCAAACCTGCGTATCGAACTGGCACAGTATAAGGAGATGGAATCCTTTGCACAGTTCAGCTCCGATCTGGACGCCGAGACCCGCCGCCAGCTGGAGCACGGCAAGGCACTGATGGAAATGCTCAAGCAGCCGCTGTGCCAGCCTAAGTCCGATGCCGAGCAGGTGGTCATTCTGGTGCTGGCCTCTCATGGCCTGCTGGACACCCTGCCCACCGCAGAGCAGCGGGAAAAGACCGCTGCCTTTGTGCGGCAGTTCCGTGCAGACGTCTCCGGCACCATGCAGAAAATCGATGCTGACGGCAAGCTGGAGCCCGACCGGGTGGATGCCATCCTGAACGCTTGGAAAGCTTATGCGGGAGGCAATGACCATGTCGTCCAGTAAGCTGCTGAAGGAGCGCATCGAGAGCATTCAGGACACCATGAAGATCACCAATGCCATGTACCTGATCTCTTCGTCCAAGCTGCGCAAGGCACGGCAGAACTACCAGAATGTGTCCCCTTACTTCAACCGTATGCGGGACACCATCTCCCGTGTTGTGCCGCATCTGCCGGAGGAGCCGGAGCACCCCTTCTTCCACGAGCGGAATCTGGAAAACCCCCGGCGGGCGTATCTGGTGCTTACTGCCGATAAGGGCATGGCAGGTGCCTATAACCAGAACCTGCTCAAGTTTTTGCGGGAGCACGCAGACTCCAACGACCGCTTTTACGTCATTGGTCAGGTGGGCTACCGCGCTCTGCGCCACCGGGACCCCCGCCTTGTGGAGGAGTTCCGCTACAGCGCTACCGCACCCACCTTGCAGCGTGCCCGCGACATCACGGTGGACGCCATTGACGACTTCAAGTCCGGCAAGCTGGACGAGATCTATATCGTCTACACCAAGATCCAGAACGCCCTTACCAGCGAGCCGGTAATGGAGCGCCTGCTGCCGCTGGACCGGCGGTATTTGCAGCCTGCTCCCAAAGGTCTGGGCGACCCCAAGGGCGAGGTGGAACTGGTGCCGGACGCATGGACGGTGTTCGAGCAGATCGCACCCATCTATATGCACGGCATGATCTTTGGCGCCATGACCGAGAGTTTCTGCGCCGAGCAGAGCGCCCGCATGACCGCCATGGATTCCGCCACTAAGAGCGCCAATGATATGATCCGGGACTTGCAGCTGGAATACAACCGCACCCGTCAGGGCTCCATCACGCAGGAGATCACCGAGATCATCGGCGGCGCGGCTGCCGTGCAGGATCGGACATAATAAAGGAGCTTTCTCTGGCATCGCGCAGCGATGACGGAGAGGGTTCGTTGGACAAACAAGATTTGACAAGAGGCAATCCAAATGATACAGGGAACTATTATTCGCGTAGCAGGCCCCGTGGTGGATGTGCAGTTCACCGCCGGCAGGCTGCCTGCCCTGCAGGAGGCGCTTACCGTGACCGCAGAGGGCACCGAGCGCACCATGGAGGTGACGCAGCACGTCAACGAGACCACGGTGCGCTGCATCATGCTTTCTGCCAGCGAGGGTCTGGGCAAGGGGATGCCGGTGGAAGCTACCGGCCACGGCCTGACCGCCCCTGTGGGCGAGGGTACACTGGGCCGTATGTTCGACCCGCTGGGCCGCCCCATTGACGGCAAGGGTGCTGTGGACGAGCTGCCGCACTGGCCCATCCACCGCAAGGCACCCGGCTTTGCAGAGCAGAAGCCTGCAACTGAGATTCTGGAGACCGGCATCAAGGTCATCGACCTGCTGGCACCTTACGCCAAGGGCGGTAAGATCGGCCTGTTCGGCGGCGCCGGCGTGGGCAAGACCGTGCTGATCCAGGAGCTGATCCATAACGTGGCCACCGAGCACGGCGGCTACTCCATCTTTACCGGCGTAGGCGAGCGCTCCCGCGAGGGCTGCGACCTGTGGGGCGAGATGAACGCCTCCGGCGTGCTGGACAAGACCGCACTGGTCTTTGGCCAGATGAACGAGCCCCCGGGAGCCCGTATGCGCGTGGCTGAGACCGGCCTGACCATGGCAGAGTACTTCCGTGAGGAGACCCACAAGGACGTGCTGCTGTTCATTGATAACATCTTCCGTTTCGTGC
Source organism: uncultured Faecalibacterium sp. (assembly GCA_934532365.1). Classification (GTDB taxonomy): domain Bacteria; phylum Bacillota; class Clostridia; order Oscillospirales; family Ruminococcaceae; genus Faecalibacterium. The sequence continues at coordinate 24,646 of CAKTAT010000013.1, forward strand.
AGGCCGGCAGTGAGGTCTCGGCTCTGATGGGCCGTATGCCCTCTGCCGTGGGCTACCAGCCCACGCTGGCCAACGAGCTGGGCGCTCTGCAGGAGCGCATCACCTCCACCAAGGACGGCTCCATCACCTCGGTGCAGGCTGTCTATGTGCCTGCCGACGACCTGACCGACCCCGCCCCTGCCACCACCTTTGCCCATCTGGACGCCACCACCGTGCTGTCCCGTAAGATCGTGGAGCAGGGCATCTACCCGGCTGTGGACCCGCTGGCTTCTACCTCCCGCATTCTGGAAGCGGACATCGTCGGCGAGGAGCACTACCGTGTTGCCCGCAAGGTGCAGTCCATTCTGCAGCGCTATCAGGAGCTGCAGGACATCATTGCCATTCTGGGCATGGACGAGCTGGACGAGAACGACAAGCTGACCGTCATGCGCGCCCGCAAGCTGCAGAAGTTTTTGTCCCAGCCCTTTGCTGTGGCTGAGAACTTTACCGGCCTCAAGGGCAAGTATGTGCCCCTGAAGGACACCGTGCGCAGCTTTGCCGCCATTGTGGACGGCAAGGCCGATGACCTGCCGGAGTGGGCGTTCTTCAACGTAGGTACGCTGGAGGAAGCACGCGAGAAGGCAGAAAAGAAGCTGGCTGGGGAAAAGGGCGGTGCCGTCTGATGAACAAGTTCATGCTGAGCATCACAGCATCCAGCGGCGAGTTCTATCAGGGCGACTGCGAGGATCTCACCCTGCCCATCAGCGACGGCATCTACGGCGTGCAGGCCGGGCATAACCCGGTGCTGGTGGCGCTGCACATGGGCATCCTCCACTTCGTTGTGGACGGCAAGGCTCGGGATGTGCTGGTGGGCGACGGCATTGCCGAGGTGACCCCCGCCTATGTGATGGTGCTGGTGGACAGCGCCGAGAACCCGGAGGACATCGACAAGAACCGTGCCGAAGCCGCCCGCATCCGCGCCGAGGAACGCTTGCAGCATAAGCAGAGTATGCACGAGTATTACCAGAGCAAGATCGCACTGGATCGTGCCATGCAGCGTTTGCAGACCGCTGCAAAGTATAAGCGCTAAGGCAGTATCCCTTTTACCTTATAGGATAGGAAAAAATCCCCCGTTTGCCCGTGGCAGCAGTGCCCGGGCAGGCGGGAATTTTTTTGTTGGAAGTACTTGACAGGCGTTTTATAAAGTGATATGATTTTGATATCAGAAAGAAATGCTTCCGACCCTGATAAGGAGGGACTTGTTATGGAAGAGAAAATTTTAAATACCCGCAAAAACGGTATGACCGCGCTTCTGCTCACCCTGCTGGGCTATGTGGCATCCATCGCCCTGTTCATTTACAGCGTCACCCTGCTGAATGCAGACCGGATGCTTCTGGGCGTACCGCTGCTGATCTTGTCCATTGCATATTGGATCGCAGGCATTTTCCTGTTCTGCGGTCTTAAGGTGTTAAAGCCGCAGGAGGCGCTGGTGCTCACCCTGTTTGGTGATTACATCGGTACCCTGAAGGGACAGGGCTTTTACTGGGTGAACCCCTTCTGCACCGCCGTCAACCCCGCCGCAGGCACCCGCCTGAGCCAGAGCGGAGACGTGAACAGCAAGGAAACCAGCGTGGCTGCGCTGTTTGGCAATAACGGCCAGAATGCTCAGCTGAGTGCTGAGTCCATGAGCAAGAAGATCTCCCTCAAGATGATGACCCTGAACAACTCCCGCCAGAAGATCAACGATTGTCTGGGCAACCCGGTGGAGATCGGCATTGCAGTCATCTGGCGCGTGACCGACACCGCCAAGGCCGTGTTCAACGTGGATAACTATAAGGAATATCTCTCCCTGCAGTGCGACAGCGCCCTGCGCAACGTGGTGCGGGTGTACCCCTATGATGTTTCTCCCAACGTGGACACCACCGGTGACGGCGTGGCCGACGAGGGCAGCCTGCGCGGCTCCTCTGAGGTGGTGGCTGCCCGCATCCGGGACGAGATCCAGAAGAACGTGTCCGAGGCCGGTATCGAGGTGGTGGAAGCCCGCATCACCTATTTGGCCTATGCGCCGGAGATCGCAGCGGTCATGCTGCAGCGCCAGCAGGCAAGTGCCATCATTGACGCCCGCAAGATGATCGTGGACGGCGCTGTGGGTATGGTGGAAATGGCGCTGGATCGTCTGAACGAGAACAAGGTAGTAGAACTGGACGATGAGCGCAAGGCGGCAATGGTGTCCAATCTGCTGGTGGTGCTGTGCGGCAACCGGGATGCCCAGCCCATCGTGAACAGCGGCAGCCTGTACTGATGGCCGAGCCGAAAAAACAGGTGCCTCTGCGCCTGAACGCCAAGCTCTACGATGCCCTTGCCGCTTGGGCAGAGGATGACTTCCGCTCGGTGAACGGACAGATCGAATATCTGCTTACCGAGTGCGTGCGTCAGCGCAAAAAGAACGGGAAATATGTCTCCGACCAGCTGGACGTCCCGCCGGAACTGGATCTCCATTGAAGCACCCGTGAAAAAGCGTTTGGAGCGTTCCGCAGAGCGCGACAAATGCAAATTATTCAAAAGGCCGCTGCACAAGACCGGTGCAGCGGCCTTTTGTTTGTCAGGAAAAAGCCGTGCTTTCCGGTAGGAATAGGGGACAAATGAGTGCTGATTTGATATATCAGTTGAGCGCGCAATGCTCCGGTATTTCGTCGAAAAGGCGGCCAAGGCTGCGAAAAAGTCTTGAAGATATAGAAGAAGATGGACATATATCTGGGCGAAAGTGTTTCTTTTTTGGGTTTTTCCGGAAAAGAACTTGCCTAAAGGTTTGCGGCGTGCTAAACTAACAGCGGGGAATTGTTTTGCGTAGGCAGACAGGGGGTGAAGCTATGAAAATACTGGTCGTGGATGACGGTCAGCTTGCGATCAATTCGCTGATTCGTATCCTGTGCCGGGTGGCACCGGATTGTGACTATATCAGTGCCATGACGACCGACGATGCCCTGACGTGGATGCGGCAGGGGCCGATGGATGCTGCCTTTTTGAACTTGGAAATGCCGGGCATGAACGGCCTTGCCCTTGCCCGTATGATCCAAAAGCTGCAGCCCCGCTGCAATATCATCGTGGTCACCGAGCACCCGGAGTATGCGCTGGAGGCGCTGCAGATCTTCGTCAGCGGTTTTCTGCTCAAGCCCGCCAACGAGGCGGACGTGCGCAATGTGCTGGAAAATCTGCGCTACCCGCCGGAAACGGCACCCGTGGGCATCAAGATCCAGTGCTTCGGCAACTTCGAGATCTTTGTGGGCGGACGTCCGCTCTCCTTCAAACGCAGCAAGAGCAAGGAGCTGCTGGCTTACCTTGTGGACCGCAACGGTGCCACCTGCACCAACGGCGAGATGCTGGCTGTCCTGTGGGAGGATAAGCCCGACACCGCCTCGCTGCACAGCCACCTGCGCAACCTGATTTTCGACCTCAGCCACACGCTGGAGGATGCGGGGGTCAACGGGCTGCTGGTACGCGGCCGCAGCACATTGGCGCTGGATACCAGCAAGGTGGACTGCGATTATTATAACTTCCTGCGGGGAGACCATTCAGCCTTCAACTCCTACCGGGGCGAGTATATGACCCAGTATTCCTGGGCAGAGGTTACCCGTTCGGCGCTGCGCCAGCAGGCCGCAGCTACGCCTAAAAGCGGGTCTATCCCAAGCTATTACGTCCCGCCCATGGGCTTTTAAAATTGCATAAAAACACCAAAGGCTGCTGTGCATCGTTTTGCATAGCAGCCTTTTTGACTTTTTATAAGTTTGAAAGTGGGATAACGGAACGCCCGCAGGCGTTCTGCTATCCCAAAATAAATTCCTTAAAAGTGCTCCAGTTCCAGCAGATATTCCTTGATCTCCAGCCCCTCGGCGTAGCCGGTCAGGCTGCCGTCTGCGCCAATGACCCGGTGGCAGGGCACCACGATGCACAGCGGGTTGCGGTGACAGGCGCTGCCCACAGCGCGGCTTGCTTTGGGTTTGCCCAGCGCCGCCGCCAGCTGACCGTAGGTGCGCACCTCCCCGTAGGGAATTTTGCGCAGCTGCGCCCATACCGCCTGCTGAAAGGCCGTGCCCTTTGCCGCCAGCGGCAGGTCAAACTCCCGGCGCACCCCGGCAAAATATTCGTTCAGCTGCTCCTCGGCCTCCTGCAGCAGGGGCGTTTCCACCACCCTGCGGGGCAGCGGCTCCAGTTCCGGCGCGCCGTCCGGGCAAAAATGTACCCCGCACAGCGCGTCGTTCTCCTCCTCCAAGCAGATGGCACCAAGGATGCTGTTGATGTACCAGACGTTCAAAACCGGCCTCTTCCTTTCCTGCAAGAATGTGCTATACTGGTACTATCTTAACACAAAAGCTTCCGTGAGGAAAGGGGCGTTTCAACTATGGTCAAGGCACTGGAAGACATTATTGCAAAAAGCAGCAGCATCGTCTTTTTCGGCGGCGCAGGCGTTTCTACGGAAAGCGGCATCCCGGATTTCCGCAGCGTGGACGGGCTGTATCACCAGAAATACGACTACCCGCCCGAAACCATCCTCAGCCATACCTTCTGGGAGGAAAACCCGGAGGAGTTTTACCGTTTTTACCGCGATAAGCTGATCATAAAGGGTGCAAAGCCTAACGCCGCCCATCTGCGGCTGGCAAAGCTGGAACAGCAGGGCAAGCTGCGTGCGGTGGTCACCCAGAACATTGACGGCCTGCATCAGGCGGCAGGCAGCAAAACGGTGTACGAGCTGCACGGCAGCACCCTGCGCAACTACTGCACCCGCTGCGGCAAGTTCTACGATGTGGATTTTATCGCAAACAGCACCGGCGTGCCCCGCTGCACCGAGTGCGGCGGCATCGTAAAGCCGGACGTGGTGCTCTACGAGGAGGGCTTGGACGAGGAGGTACTGTCCGGCGCGGTGGATGCCATCCGCCATGCCGATACCCTTATCATCGGCGGCACCAGTCTGGTGGTGTACCCTGCCGCCGGCCTCATCCGGTACTTCCGGGGCGACAACTTGGTGGTCATCAATATGCAGCCCACCGGGGCTGATGCCTCCGCCGACCTGTGCATCGCAAAGCCCATCGGGCAGGTGCTGAGCGAGGACATCTCGCTGGACTGATTTTTGCACTGTAAGGCGCGCTGTTTCGCGCCGGTTCGCGCGCAGTTTTCCGTATGCTGATGGAAAGAACATCAGAACGGAGGAACTGCAAATGATCCAGGTATGCGACCCGCCGCGTCAGCGGCAGGTACGGCGGATTTCCGCCGAGGAATTTTTTACATTGGTGCGCTGCGGCGGGGCAGGTTTTTACCGTCCTTGCTCCGAGGTGCTGCGGATGCTGACCGCAGGCGAGGCGTGGGGCACATCCGGGGCGGCGCTGCTGGTGCTGCCCCTCACCGCCGATACCGCCGCCGCAGCGGCACTGCGCAGCTGGCTGGGGCGCCGGCAGCTGGAGGGCGGCTGTCTGCTCACCCCGCCGGTGAATACTGGTGAGGAACTGCCCGCCCGGCTGGTGGAAACTGCCGCAGCCCGGGCAGACCGGCTGCGCCGCAAGGGCACAGCATGGGCGGTGGTGGAGTGCACCGAGACAGCGGCGGCGCTGTTGCCGCTGTATTTCCGGCAGGGCTTCGGGCTGCGGGCGCTGCGCCCGCTGGAAAGCCTTGCGCCCTGCTTTTTGCTGTGCACCGGCTGCGTGCCCGCCCGCACCGCGCCGGTGTGGGTGCCGCTGGAAGATAGGGTACAGCTGGCATTGCTGCTGGCAAAAGGCTATGCCGCGCTGGACAGCCGCCCCTACGGCGGCAGCCTTGCGCTGGCGCTTTATCCGCTGAAAGAAGCGGAATGACGTTGAAATAGAGAGGGAATGAGAAAGCTATGAAGGCAGTAATTCTGGAAAGCTATGTGATGGAAGAAGGGGACTTGGACTGGTCCGGGGTAAAGGCACTGGTGCCGGACACCACCAGTTATGTTCGCACCGACTACGCCGACATTGCACCCCGCATCGGGGATGCAGAACTGGTGCTCATCAACAAGTGCCGCATTGACGAGGCAGTGCTGGCGCAGTGTCCGAGCCTCAAGTGGGTGGGCATCATCGCCACCGGCACGGATAATATCGACCTTGACGCCTGCCGCCGCCATGGGGTGGCAGTGGCCAACGTGCCGGGCTACTCTACTTACAGCGTGGCGCAGATGACCTTCAGTCTGCTGCTGGCCATCTGCCAGTGCGCCCAGCGGTACGACCGGGCGGTAAAGGCCGGGTACTGGCAGCTGGGCATCCCGGCAGAGTACGGTCTGCTGCCGCAGGTGGAGTTGCTGGGCAAGACCTTTGGCACCTACGGCTACGGCAGCATCGGGCGCCAGACCGCCCGCATTGCAAAAGCCTTTGGCATGGAGGTGCTGGTGTGCACCCGCACGGTGCGCCCGGAGTACGCCGCCGATGGGGTGGAATTCGTGGACTTTGACACCCTGCTTGCCTGCAGCGATGTGCTCAGCCTGCACTGTCCGGCCACTCCCACCACCCGCGGGCTGATGAGCCGGGAAGCCCTTGCAAAAATGAAGCCCGGTGCTATTTTGCTGAACACCGCCCGGGGCGCACTGGTGGACGAGGAAGCCGTAGCCGATGCACTGGAAAGCGGCAAGCTTGCCTTTTACGGCGCCGATGCCTTTGCCACTGAGCCGCTGCCGCCCCAAAGCCGTTTGCGCGGTCTGCCGGGCGCGGTGCTCACCCCGCACATTGCATGGACTACCAAGGAAGCGCTGCAGCGGCTGATGGATATCACCACCGGCAACCTGCGCAGCTTTCTGGCCGGTAAGGGGAACAACATTGTCAACCCTTGATTTTGGCAGGGCGCTGTACTATACTGTTCCATGATTTCAGGCTCTCCCGGCAAAGGAACTGCCGTAAAATAACGTATGCACAAGAGCAGCCGGCAGCCTTGCCGCTGCTCTGAGGGAGGTAAAAATGAGTTACGCCATCGTATTCAGCAGCAAAACCGGCAACACCGCACTGCTGGCACAGACCCTGCGGGAACAGCTGCCGCAGGCAGACTGCTGCTATTTCGGCGCACCGGACGCGGCCGCGCTGGCAGCAGACACCCTGTATGTAGGCTTCTGGACCGACAAGGGCAAGGCAGACGCCGACACGCTGGAGTTTTTGCAGCAGCTGCGCGGCAAGCGGGTGTTCCTGTTTGGCACCGCAGGCTTTGGCGGCAGTGCACCCTACTTCGAAAAGATCCTTGCCGCCACCCGGAAGGCACTGGACGGCAGCAACACCGTCATTGGTAGCTTTATGTGTCAGGGCAAAATGCCGGTGTCCGTCCGGCAGCGGTACGAGGCCATGAAGGCAAAGCCTGTGCACATCCCCAATCTGGACGCCCTGATCGAAAACTTCGACAAGGCGCTCTCCCACCCGGATGCCGCAGACCTCGAGCAGCTGAAACAGGCTGTAAAGTAAGTGAAAAAGAGCGGCCGCACATGATTTGTGCGGCCGCTCTTTCTGTATAAGCTATATAAGACAAACGCTAGTCAATGGTGGTCTTGGTGCGCCCGATGCCAATGACAGCGGTGGAGATCTTTTTCCAGCTGTCGCAGCCGCACACGCCGTCCACCCGCAGGCTGGTGCGCTTCTGGAAGCCGCGCAGAGCCTGCTCGGTGCGGGCACCAAAGATACCGTCGATGCGGCTGCCGGTTTGGTAGCCAAGGGTGGAAAGCGCATCCTGCAAAACCATGACATAGCAGCCCCGGCTGCCCCGGCGCAGGGTGGGGTAGCCTGCAGTGGTGCCGCTGCAGGCCGGAGTGCCGTAGCGGCGGTCAAAGTGCACCCATGTGGGGGTCTGGCTCAGCGGCTCCACATAGCCCCACGCGCCGGAAGCGCGGGCGGCGTTGTAAATGGCGGTGCGCTGGCGCTGGTCAAGGCTTTGCCCCACATCGAACGCTACCCCTGCGTAGTGCTGGCTGCGGGTGCCGTGGCCGCCCTCCCAGATGCGGCGGAAGGCGTACCCCACCGGGATACCCCTGCCGTATTTGCGGCGGGTCAGGTTCCACGCCTCCATGGCGGCAATGGTGGTCCACAGGGTAGGGCTTGCCGATTTTCCCCGGAACTCCCGCAGCCGCAGGGTGGTCAGGGTGCTGTAAGGCATGGGGTCGTTCTCGTTCAGGTTTGCGTAGGTGTACACCTTGTTTTCGTAGGCGTCATAGATCAAAAGGCGTGCCATCCCTCATTCCTCCTTCTCGCAGCCGCAGGGGTCGGTGCACTGGGCTTGCAAAGCGTGCCATGTTTCCCGGTACACGATGCCGTTTACCGGCTGCAGCCCCGCCTGCTGCTGGACAGCCCGCACGGCGGCAGCGTCTGCCGCCCCAAAGCGGTTGTTATCGGCCACATAGTCCTCACCGCAGGAAAGCTGTGCCCGGCGGTTGAGCCAGCGCTCCACCTGCCCCACCTCCTGCCCGGCGCTGCCTTCGGCGATGGCGCGTCCCGGGTAAGCGGTGCCGGGAGGGGTGTCTCTATCGGGATTCGGGGCGTGAGCGGCCAGTTGCAAACTCAGCGCCTCCACTGCCGTCCATGTGTCGGCATCTGCAATGCCGGTCTGCTCCAGCCCCAGCAGCTGCTGGGCGCTGCGGGTGGCGGTGGCAGTATCCTCGGTATAGCGGTCGGCAAGGGGCGGGACTTCCACACTGGAAAAATAATAGGCGATGCGCAGCAAAAGCAGATTGTAGTACAGCACCGCCTTGCCGCTGCTGCCCACCGTCAGCGGGGCGCCGGGGTAGGGCAGACGCTTTAAGGTGACCACCGGGCCGGAGGAGCGCAGCTGGCTGGCGCGGCCATAGAGGGAGTTCCATGTGGTGCGTCCCACCACGCCGTCCACGGTAAGCCCCGCAAACCGCTGGTATGCCCGCACCGCCCGCTCGGTATCCGCGCCGAACTTTCCATCAATGCTTACCGGCGGGATGCTGCTTTCGTAGGCGCTCATGAGGTAGAGGTAAAATTGCAGTTCCCGCACCGCTGTGCCGGTGGAGCCGGTGCGCAGCACGCCCGGGTACTCGCCGGGGCGCAGGGAAGAGGAGAGCAGCCGGTTGGCGATATCGTTGTACACCTCGTACAGTTTTTGCCATGTGGTGCGCCCCACCACCCCGTCTGCTGTCAGCCCGAAATAGCGCTGGAACCGTCGCACAGCCGCCGCCGTGCCCGCGCCGAATTTTCCGTCCACGGTCACGTTTTCAAGGCTTGTGTACACGGTGCGGGCGATCTTCAGCCAGAACTGCACCAGCCGCACATTCTGCCCGGAGGCACCCTCCCGCAGCGGCGTGCCGGGGTAGGCGTTGGGGGTGCCGTTGTCGGACTGGATGCTCAAAAACTCGTCGTACAGCTCCTTCCATGTGGTCTGCCCCACCACGCCGTCCACCGTAAGACCATATTTGCGCTGGAAGCCGCGCACTGCATTGGCGGTGGCAGTGCCGTATACGCCGTCCACCTTTACGGCGGGGATGGCGCTGTCGTACTGCGCCAGCGTGTTCAGCCAGAACTGTACCTGCTCCACTGCGCTGCCGGAAGCGCCGGTGCTCAGCACCGTGCCGCTCCATGTGCCGTCAGACAGGGTGCCGGTAGAGGTCTCGCCCTCGCTGGTCAGTTCGGCGAGGTCCTTTACCGATACATAGATGTAGCTGATCTTGTACCATGTCTGCCGCCCCACTACGCCGTCGGCGGTCAGGTTGAACTGCTTCTGAAACGCCCGCACCGTGGCGGCCATCCGGCTGCCGAATACGCCGTCTACCGTCAATTTTCCAAGGAAGGGGTAGTCCTTGGTAATGCGGTTCAGCTGCCTTTGCAGGGTGAACACCGCCGTGCCGCGGCTGCCCTGCCGCAGCGGGGTGCCGGGGTAGCTTTGCGGGATAGAGCGGATATTTTTGGTGCGCACGATCTCGATGCTGCTGCCGTAGTAGTAGCGCAAGATCTGCAAAGCGCTGCGCCCGTTGTTGGCCAGCGTCACCGTGCCCCACTGCTTGAGCCCCGGGCAGGTGACCGATTTGCCGTCGCAGTACTCGGAATAATAGGGGTTCACCGTGCCGCTTTTGCGCAGATAGGTGTTGAAGATATCGTCCGTAATGCGCACCATCACCTCGAACACCGTGCGCCCGTGGACGTAGTACTGGTCGTAGCTGGTGGAGTTGGTGATGTTGAAGGTGTAGCCCTTGCTGGGGTACCACTCGGTATAGATGCGGTTCAGCGCCAGCGAGATCTGGCAGTGGATGTTTGCCCGCAGTGCCTGCTCCGGCCAGGTAGAGCAGCACAAACCAAAAACATAAATAGGCTTCCGGCGGGTGTTCTTTACGCCAATATCGGACTGACAATCGTTCTTTTTTGCTTGTTTGTGAAAGCTGTTTCCTTGCAACGTACCGTTCCTGTAAGCGCATTGTCACAGAACGGCGAGAATTGGCGGGGGGCTTTTCTGCTGGGAGAAACCATGGTATACTGAATGCAGTGAACCGGAACGAATCAAAGAAAGACGAGGACTGTAAAATGAATATCGAGGAACGGGCAGCGCAGGCTGCCGCATGGAAAGCTGCCGGACAGTGCAACTGCGCACAGGCAGTGCTGAAAGCATTTGAGAACAAGCTGCCGGTGGACGCCGACACCATGATGAAGCTGGGTGCAGGCTATGCCGCCGGTATGGGCTGTATGGAAAGCACCTGCGGCGCACTGATCGGTGCAGTGATGGTGGCAGGCGTTGCTACTGACGGCAAGGGCACGCCCCGTATCTCCAAGGAATTGCTGCAAAGCTTTCAGGATAAGTGCGGCGCTACCATTTGTAAAGACCTGAAGGGCGTGGAGACCGGTGCACCGCTGTGTCCCTGCCCGGAGTGCGTCCGTAACGCCGTGCTGGCATTGGGCGAGGTGCTGGGGGAGTAAGATGAAAAAGGTGCTGTTTATTTGCCACGGCAGGATATGAACAAGTCTGAAAACCTTGATGAATCCTCGCTTTTCGGGATGTTAAGCCCCGGATTTACTACCATTTTACTACCGTAAGAAACGATTTCGCCTCAGTGACAATATTGAATACCTTCCATGGCAAAGTAAGACAAAGCGATTTTCGCTTTACAGCCGCAGACTTTAACAAAAAGCCTGCGGCTTTTTCTTTGCCTAAAAACAGAAAGGAGGCATCCGTGAAATGGCAGTATTTCGGGTAGAAAAGAACAGCGGCTACACGGTCATGTCAAACCACCACC
>CAKTAT010000014.1:0-34612 GCA_934532365.1 uncultured Faecalibacterium sp.
CGCCGGTAACAATGATTGCGTACATTTTGTTCATTCCTTTTCGTTGTACTCGCTGGTCGTAAAGGCAGGCCCTTACAGCGGGCCATTTCAGGCGCCCACACCATGCGGCTAGAATATTATAGCAAAAACCAAACCGGATTGCAAGAGGAAATTTCCCCTTTTGCGCAAATTTTTACGCTTTTTTCTGCCCGGCCTGTTCTATGGCGGCCTTTACCTGCGCATTATAGGCCTCGGTCTTTTCCAAAAACAGCTTGCGCGGGCTGGAGGCCAGCAGCTGGGTGTCCTTGCCCATAAAGGCAATGGGGCCGTCCAGCTTCTTTTGAGCCGCCTTGTTCTCGGCGTTCAGCGCCAGCGGCACAAACAGGGGCTTGCCCTTGAATTTGCGGGTAAAATACACCTCTGCCGCAATGCCCACCACCACGGCGATGCCTGCCACCAGCTGGGATGCCCGCAGCCCGATGGAGGGCACCAGCATCAGGCTGTCGGTGCGCAGACCCTCGATCCAGAAACGGCCTGCGCCGTACCAGACCAGATACCGCAGGGTGATGTCGCCGTTGAACTTGCGCTTTTTGATGTAGCGGAACAGCAGGAAGAAGCCCACAAAGCACCAGATGCTCTCGTACAAAAAGGTGGGGTGCACCGGCAGGTTGGGGTCGATGACCACGCCCTTGGGTACCGTGACCGTACTGCTCATCAGGTAAGCGCGGGTGGTCTCGCTGTACATACCCCACGGCAGGGTGGTGTTGCAGCCAAAGGCCTCCTGATTGAAAAAGTTGCCCCAGCGGCCGCAGCCCTGCCCGATGAGAAAGCCCATGGCGGTAAGGTCGAACATAGGCAGCACCGGCACGCCCCGCCACTTGCAGGCCAGACCGCCGAACAGAAAGCCGCCGATGATGCCGCCGTAGATGGCAAGGCCGCCATCGCGGATGGCGATCATTTCCCAGATGCTCTCGTATTTAAAAGGTGCCATAGCCACATAGTAGGCGCGGGCGCTGATGATGCCCAGCACCACACCGATGAGGATCACGTCCACCATGCTGTCCGGGTCTACGCCAAATTCCAGACTGTGCCGGAAGGCAAAGACCAGTGCCAGACACAGACCCACCGCGATGCACACGCCGTACCAGTAGATGCTGACCCCGCCGATGGTAAAGGCCACGCGGTTCAGATGAAAACTCAGCCCCAGACCCGGGAACTGCACCAGATTTGTCAGATAGTTCATTCTTCTTCCTCCTCATCCTCTTCTGCCGCCTGCGCCGTGCCATCCGGCTGGATGTACAGGGTGGCCATGCGGTCGGTGCACAGGATGTGCTGCAAGGCAGCGTCCGCATCCTCTGCGGTCAGCCCGGCCAGCATGGAGATCTGCTGTGCCACCGTCTGGCCGCTGAGGGCAAAGTCTGCCATCTGGCTGGCCGAGTCCTCCACGTTTTCCAGATTTTCGATCAGCTGGCCGTATTTTTCGTTCTTGCACAGGGTAAACACTTCCCTGTCCACACCGGCGGCGCGCACCCGGGCGATCTCGTCCAGCAGCAGCTGGCGCACGGTGTCCGGCACATCGCTCTCGCCGGTGAACAGGATGCAGCAGCAGCCGTCCACCCGCAGCACTTCACCGCCAAAGCCGGGGTTCACAAGACCCTCGTCATACAGGCGGCGGTACAGCGGCGACATCCCGCCCACGATGCAGCTGAGCACAAGGTCGTACAGCGCCTCGGTGCGCAGATCGCCCGCAGGCAGCGGTTCTTCCTTAAAGCCCACGCCGAAGCAGGGCTTGGAAACCGGCATGGTCAGCGTTTTTTCCATGGCGGCAAGGGTCATAGGCTCGGAAGCCCACAGCCGCTGCACCTTTTCTGCCGGGCGGGGCTCCATCAGGCCGTGCCGCTTGCAGGCAGCCAAAATCTGCTCCATGGTGGTGTTGCCGGCCGCAGCCAGCACCATATTGCCCGGGGCATAAAATGCCTTGCAGCTGTCGTACAGCATGGCGGGCGTGATCTCGGCAATGCTCTCCACTGTGCCCGCGATGTCGCTGCGGATGGGGTGGCTGTGGTACAGGCACTCGAACAGGCCGGTGATGAGCCGCCAGTCCGGGCTGTCATCGTACATTTTGATCTCCTGCCCGATGATGCCCTGTTCCTTGGCGATGGTCTGCTCGGTAAAATAGGGGTGGCCTACCATACCCAGCAGCACGTCCAAACTTTCGTCCAGCTGCTGGGTGGCGGTGAACAGGTAGCAGGTGCGGTCAAAGCTGGTAAAGGCGTTGGCGTTGGCGCCGGTCTTTGCGTATTTGGCAAAGGCATCGCCGTCCTCGTCCTCGAACATTTTGTGCTCCAGAAAATGCGCCACGCCCGCCGGCAGATGCACCGTTTGGCCGTTTAGGCAGAAATCCCGGTCGATGGAGCCGAACTTAGTGGCATAGATCACATGGGTGCTGGAATAGCCCGGCATGGGGCGCACCAGCACCGTCAGGCCGGAGGGCAGGGTCTGCCACTGGTCGGCCACGGTCTTTTCCAGCAGGGTCTGGTTATTCTGCGGCATGGGCAGCATCCTCCTTTGTAAGCAGATAGCTGACCGAGAGGGTCAGGCGGCGCAGGATATCCCGCACCTCGTCCTTGGTCACGGCACGCAGGGCATTCCGCGCCTGCTCCGGGCTCTGGATGGGCGCAGCGCTGTTGGCACCGGCGCGCAGCACCTCGATGTAGTACCAGCTTTCGATGCCGCCAAGGCTGTCCTCTACCCCGTTCATGCCGCTGAGCAAGCCCCGGCGGCAGTCCTCAAATTCCTCGTCGGTGATAGGGCCGGTGCACAGGTCGGCAAGTTCCTTCAGAATCGCCTGCTCTGCGCGGGCGGCATCGGCGTGCTCCACACCGCTGTTCACCGCCATGCTGCCGGTAAAGCTCTGGAAGGAGGAGGAGCAGTAGTAGCACAGATGGTCCCGCTCCCGCACATTGAGGAACAGGCGGCTGGTCACGCTGCCACCGTACAGCGCCATGGCAAGGCGCACCGCTGCCAGCTGCTGCGGCTGCATGGGCTGCCCCAGTGTGAACAGCATACACAACTTTGCCTGCACCATATCGTAGTTTTCGGTCTTGTGCACCGGTGCAATGGCAGGCATGGCCATGTTTTCCACCAGCGGCAGCGGGGCGCGGTCGATGCAGGCAAGCTCTGCCAGCAGGGCGTCCCGGATGGCGGCGGTCTGGGCGGCATCGCAGCCCAGCACCAGCAGCTCGATATTGGCGGTGCGCAGCATCTGCCGGTAGGCGGCGGTCAGCATGGCCGGGGTAAGGCCATCCACCTCTTCCAGATAGCCCTCCTGCCGCACGCCCGCCGGGCTGTCGCCAAAGAACTCCCGGTTGGCCTGATGCAGGCAGTAGATGCGTTTATCGTTGATCTCGTCCTCAAGGCCTTTTTTCAGCATCTGCTTTTCAATGCTGACGGCCTGCGGGTCAAAGCAGCCGTCCACAAAATACGGATGGAAGGCCGCACCCAGTGCGATTTTCGTGTACTCGGCGGTCAGCGCCTCGCCCTCCAGCGCAAAGGCATCCTTGATGCCGGTCACGCTGACACAGAGGTTGTGGTTGCAGCCCATGGGGCGGGCGTCCACGGTCAGGTCTGCACCGTAAAGCTTTGCCAGCTTTTTGGTGAGCCGGGTCATATCCGGGCAGTCCGCATAGCCGCGCTCCATCACCAGCGGCAAAAGCGCATGGGCAGTGGCCGTTTTACGCTCTGCCGGGAAAGCAAAGTGGATGCTGATGCGGCAGCGGTTGAATTTAGAAGCCGGGTCGCAGGAAAGATGCACGCCCGGTGCAATGAGAGTACGTTCCAATGATAGTTCCCTTCTCTCTGTGCCGCAGCACAGAGCATTTGATTCAGTCTGCCCGCTGCAGGGCGATGAACTCTTCTAAGCTCAGGCCGCTGGCACGGATGGCAAGGGCATTTTCCACCCCCACATAGCGCCAGTGCCACGGCTCGAACACGATGCCGGTAGCGGCCTGCCGGTCCTGCGGGTAGCGCAGGATAAAGCCGTATTCTGCGGCGTAGGCCGTAAGCCACTCGTAGGCGCGGGTCTCGGCAAAGCTGGTATCCTGCTGCGGGTCGTCCGCGCTGAGGATATCTGCCGCGTAGCCGGTACCGTGCTCGTTGGCGTTGGCGGCGGGCTGGATGGTAGCCGCCAGACGGGCGGCCTCCTCCTCGCTCTTGCGCTTATCGCGGTAGGTCTGCACCCGGGCCTCGTAGGCGGCCTGCCGGGTGTCGGCATCCTGATAACCAGCCGCAAGGGTCAGGCTGACACCATCCGCCTGCGCGGCGGCGGCCATGCTGCGATACTGCATGGCGGCTTCGGCCTCCAGCTGCTGGCCGGTGGCCTCATCGGCGGTGTCCAGCAGCGGGGCAGGCTCGGCGGTATAGGGCAGGTTGGCGTTCACCAGCGTAAGCCGCGCGTCTGCGGCGTTGAACACATAGTCTGTGCCGTCGTACACGCTGGCTGCAAATACCTTTGGCCCGGCCAGCAGACCGTGCACCTTGGGCAGCAGCCACAGGATGCCGCCGGTTAGCAGCGCCACCACCGCAGCGCAGCCGGCCAGAAACAGCACCCAGTTGCGGGCCAGCCGCAGCATTTTGCGGCGCTTCCATTGTTGATAGGTCAAGCGCTTATCGGCAGGCGCTCTGGAGGTACGGGTGGGTTCACTCATGCGGCGGGGCTCCTTTTCGGCATTGTTGCAGCGCCGGTGCGCCGCACAGATTCAAACTATATTATACACCCCTTTGCAATTTGTGTAAACGCCGCTGTGTGTAAAAAAATTATGACCCGCCCGCCCCCGGCAGGGAGCAGACAGGCCACAATCAAAAATTTTACGCAGATCAGTCAAACAGCATATCGTGGATAGCGCCGACAGCCTTGTCGGCGTCTGCACGGTCGATGATGCAGGAGATCTTGATCTCGCTGGTGGAAATCATCTTGATGTTGATATTGTTGTTGGACATTGCCTCGAACATCTTGGAGGCAACGCCACTGTGGCTCTGCATACCGGCACCCACGATGGAGACCTTGGCGCAGGTGGTGTCCACGCTGACATCGTTGAAGTGTGCACTCTCTTTCAGCACACGCATAGCCAGTTCGGCTTCGCCTTCGGCACAGGTAAAGCTGATATCCTTCTTGCCGTCGCGGCCGGTGGACTGCAGAATGATGTCCACGTTGATGTTCTTCTGTGCCAGCAGACCGAAGATTCTAAAGCTCATGCCCGGCTCATCGGGAACGTTGAGAATCGTGATAACGGCAACATCGGTGTCCTTGGCGACACCCTTGATCAGCATACCTTCCATGTCCTTTGTAACCTCCTTAACCACCGTACCCGGGATGGGGTTCAGGCTGGAGAGTACCTCCAGCTCCACATTGTACTTTTTAGCCAGCTCCACGCTGCGGTTGTTCAGCACCTGTGCGCCCAGAGATGCCAGTTCCAGCATCTCGTCAAAGGTGATCTCCTCCAGCTTGCGGGTGTTGCTCACCTTGCGCGGGTCGGCGGTATAAACGCCCTCCACATCCGTGTAGATCTGGCAGCGGTCAGCGTGCAGGGCAGCGGCAATCGCCACAGCACTGGTGTCGGAGCCGCCGCGTCCCAAGGTAGTGATATCGTCCAGCTTGTTCAAGCCCTGGAAGCCTGCCACCACCACCACACGGTTGCGCTCCAGCTCGGAGGAGATCCGCTCGGTCTCCAGCCGGGTGATGCGCGCCTTGGTGTAGGCACGGTCGGTGCGGAAGCCCGCCTGCCAGCCGGTCAGGCTGATGGCATGGCAGCCCAGCTCGTTCAGCGCCATGGCCAGCAGTGCGATGCTGATCTGCTCGCCGGAGGCCAGCAGCATATCCATCTCACGCGCCGAGGGGTTATGGGTGATCTCCCCTGCCTTGGCGATCAGGTCATCGGTGGTGTCGCCCTGTGCGGAGACTACCACCACTACGTCATTGCCCGCGTTGTGGGTGTTGGCCACGATCCGCGCAACGTTGAAGATACGGTCACGGTCCTTTACGGAAGAACCGCCGAATTTCTGTACGATCAACGCCATATCTTGTCACTCTCCTCTTTACGCCCCGCGCTTGCGGGGGCTTGCCGGGCGGAAGCGTTCTTGCACTTCCCTTACCCATTTATCATTCCACGGTTGCGCCGGTGTTATCGGCATCCAGCTGCAACAGTGTAAATGCTTCACATCCGTCCAGACCTTCCAGCAGCTCCAGACCTTTTTCCAGCTTGGAATAGAACTTTTCGGCCTCGGCCTTTTCGGCCACAGCCATTACGGTGCTGCCTGCACCGGACACATACACGGCCTTTGCGCCGCACAGCCGTGCCATATCGAACACCTCGCGGGAGCCGGGCATCAGGGGCATGCGGTACTGCTGGTGCAGCTTATCCTCGGTGGCAATGGCCAGCAGGTCGTGCCGGCCCTCGCAGAAGGCTGCGGGCACCAGCGCCGCACGGGACAGGTTATACACCGCGTCCTTATGGGATACTTCCTTAGGCAGGGCAGCGCGGGCCGCCTCGGTCAGCAGCTTGTAGTCCGGCACGATGGCGGCAAAGCAGAGGCTTTCGTCCACATTCCGCTTGACCGAATACACCTTGCCATCCTCGAACACGCTGCTGGTCAGGCCGCCCAGCAGTGCCGGGGCCACGTTATCGGGGTGTCCCTCAATGGCAGTTGCCAGCGTGAGCAGTTCCTGCGTGTTGAGCACATCGCCCAGCATCCGGTTTGCGCCCAGCAGACCCGCGATGATGCAGGCCGAAGAAGAGCCCAGACCCCGTGCCATGGGGATGGGGTTCGTCTGGGTGATCTTAAGGGGAGGGATCTGCTTGCCTACTTTTTCGAACAGACCCTTGGCGGAGCGGTACACGAGATTCGACTCGCCCCGGGGGATGCGGGTGCCGTCCGATGCCGAGATCTCCAGCACCTCGCTGTCCTCAAAGGTGACCGTGTTGTACAACGTAACTGCCAGACCCAGCGCATCGAAGCCGGAGCCTACGTTGGCGCTGGTGGCAGGGACCGAAACCTTGATCTTCATTGCCGCAGTTCCTTTCCGTTACACTTCCTCGGGCAGACGCTTGAGCACCAGCTTTACGCTGCCGCCCACGGCCTCCACCTTGCGCGCGGCCTCTGCCAACGCACGCTCGTCGGCTCGCTCCACAAAGTAAGCGCAGCCCTCGTACCGTTCATCCACCACCTTGCCGTAGCCGTAGATAGCCTCCACCACAGCGGGTGCAATGCCCGCCACACGCACATAATATGCAGCGGGAGCCGGGTCGGTGAGCATTCCGTCCACCGGGTCTGCGGGCTGCCAGAACAGGCTGTCGTGCACCTGTGCGCCGTTTTTCAGCGCGTCCACCACGTCTGCCACCACAGCGCTGGCGGTAGGCAGCTTGCCTGCGCCCTTGCCGTAGAACACCACATCGCCCAGCATATCGCCCTTGACCAGCACCGCGTTGAACACATCGTCTACGCTTGCCAGCTGGTTTGCCTTGGGCACCAGACACGGCTCTACACCGGCGGCCACGCTGCCGTCCTTGCCAAGCTTCATCCATGCGATCAGCTTGATGACGCAGCCCATCTTTTCGGCGCTGGCAACATCGGCGGCGGTAATGGCGCGGATACCCCGGGTGGGGACGTTCTGGGGATAGATCTGGTGGCCGCACACCATGGAGGACAGGATGGCGATCTTGCGGCAGGCATCGCGGCCGTCCACGTCATCGCTGGGGTCCTTGGTCTCGGCGTAGCCCAGTTCCTGCGCAATCTGCAGCGCATCCTCAAAGCCAAGGCCCTCCCGCACCATCTTGGTGAGCATGAAGTTGGTGGTGCCGTTCACGATGCCCTCCACCTCAGTGATGACGTTAGCCGCCAGGCACTGGTGCATGGGGGTGATGATGGGCGTACCGCCGCCCACAGAGGCCTCGAACAGGAAGGCACAGCCGTGCTCCTTGGCCAGTGCCAGCAGTTCTGCGCCGTAGGTGGCCACCATCTCCTTGTTGGAGGTGCACACGCTGCGGCCGCTCTCCAGACACGCCTTGACGTAGGGGTAAGCAAAGCGGGTGCCGCCGATGGTCTCCACCACCACACGGATCTCCGGGTCCTGCAGGATCACATCAATGTTCTTGACCACCAAGGGCTCCACCGGGTTGCCGGTAAAATCCTTCGGGTCCAGAATGTATTTTACCTCCACCGGTTCGCCAGCCCGGCGGGAGACGCTTGCGGCATTGTGGCACAGCACCTCGTATACGCCGCTGCCCACCGTGCCAAAGCCCAGAATTGCAATTTTAGCCATACTCTCTTTCCCTCGTTTCCTGTTTTGTTACAGGTTATACCCACAGCGCACACTCACCACCATGCGCTGACGCGAAAGCTTTTCGGTCAGTTCCTCCGGGGACATCTGCATGGTATCGGTGCGGATGGTGACCGCCACCAGTGCAGCCCCATTCTCCGGGGTGGACTGGTTGATGGTCACAATGCTGGCGCCTGCGGCGCTGATGCCGGCCAGAAGGCTTTGCAGCGCACCGGTCTCATCCCGCAGGGTAGCCATGACCGTGATGACCTCACGGCCGTTCTCGGAATCAAAGATACAATCCTTATACTTATAAAATGCGCTGCGCGAAAGTTCTACAGCGCGGGTCGCAGCCGAAATGCTGCGTGCCTCACCGCTGGCCAGCAGTTCCTTGGCGCGTACCACCTTGAGAAAGACCTCCGGCAGCACCTGCGCATCCACCAGATAAAAACGGCGCTCCAACTTGTTCACCTCTCAAACACAAGTGTTCTTGCAGAAAATATAATAGCATCCGAACCCCTGCAATGCAAGAGCCCGGATGCTATTTTGTCACTTTGTCCAGTTTTGTCTTGTAAAGCGCGCCCTGTCCTTGCCGGATTTTCAGCAAAGGGACGAAAAAGTACGATTTTTGCCCTTACTCTGTATCCAGCGCACTGGTGTCGGTGGGGATGACCGGCTGGGTGGGCACAGCACCGTCTGTGTTCTCGGTAGAGGCAGCCGCCTGCGGTGCCGCGTGGGAATAGGTGCAGGTATCGGGCAGGTCATCGGCACGGTAGTAGCCCACAGCAGTGCTCGGGCATCCCGCACCGGCCAGCAGGCCGCTCTGGGTGCAGTAGCGGCGCTCCACCACGCCTGCGGAGGTGGGGAATGCCTTATAGGGCAGGTCTGCCTGTGCCTGCTCCATCAGTGCCTTCCACGCGGTCACGCAGGTGCGGGTCTTGGCCTGCTGCTTAGTCAGGGTCTTGGTCATATCGTAGGGTGCATCGTAGCCCCACCACACAGCGGTGACATAGTAGGGCGTGCCGCCCACGAACCACAGATCCTTTTCGTCGCTGGCAGTACCGGTCTTACCAAAGGCCTCCATGCCGTTGGAGTTGGGGTAGCGGCCGCTGGCAGTACCTACGCTGGAGAACAGAACGTTCTTCAGCAGGCGGTTCATGACATAAGCGGTATCCGGGGTCAGTGCCTGATAGCTGGTGGCATTGTTTTCCAGATAGATGTTGCCGTCCCGGTCCAGCACACGGGTGTACAGGTGCGGGGTGGTGTACTCGCCGTCATAGAAGATCTGGAAGGCTGCGGCCAGCGCCATGGGGGTAACGCCCTTGGTCTGGCTGCCCATGACCATCTGCGCCAGACCCACATCGTTGGTGGGGTCCAGCGTATTCAGCTGCAGGGTGTTGTAGACGAAGTTGAAGATATTGCTTGCGCCCACAAGGTCGCCCACGCGGACTGCGATGGTGTTCAGCGAGCGGGCAAGGCCGTTCCACAGCGGGAGATCGCTGCCGTCGCCGTAGTTGCCGCCGTAGTTGCGCGGCCAGCTGCGCCATGCGTTGGGGTAAGCGCGCAGCTGCTTGTCGGAAAGGCCCATCAGGCCGTTCTTGCGGCAGTAGTCCTCGTCCCGGATGATCATATCCTGCTTCTGGTACAGGGGGGAGTTGTTGAGCATGGTGGACCAGTTGACCAGACCATACTCGATGCCCAGCGCGTAGGCACCGATGGGCTTGATGGTAGAACCGGTCTGCCGCTCCACATTGTAGGCGCGGTTCAGAGAAAGGCTCTTGGTCTTTTCGCCCAGGCCGCCCACAATGGCCAGCACGTTGCCGTCATAATCCAGCGTGACCATGGCAGCCTGCGTGCGCACGTTGCGGTAGTAATAGACGGTGCCATCCTCGCCGGTACGGGTCTTGGGGGTGCCGTCCTCGTTGAACACCTGCACATCATCGTCCGAGATGGAGGTAACCTCTTCCTCATGCCAGCCGGCCGGGAAGTAGGCATCGTCGGTGTTCAGCATCAGGTTTTCCATCTGGGACTGCAGCTTGGTGTTGACCGTCGCCTCGATGGTAAAGCCGCCGGTATAGAGCAGCTTCTGCGCCTCAGACTCGCTGATGCCCTCCTTGGCCATGATGTCCTGCACGACCTCGTTGAACAGTGCATCGGTGAAGTAGGAGGTGACGGTGCTGGGCTTTTTGCCGCTGTCCTCTTCGGCCAGCACAAGGGGCTGTGCAGCGCCGTTGCGGTAGTCCTCCTCGCTGATGATGCCCTGCTGCCACATATTGTACATGATGAAGTTGCGGCGGTGGATCAGATTTTCGGGGTTCGTATAGGGGTTATAGTTGGTGGGGTTTTTGGTAATGGAGGCAATGGTGGCGCACTCCCACAGGCTCAGCTGGCTGACATCCTTGTTGAAGTACTCGTTGGCCGCCGTCTGTACGCCCTGAATGGTGCCGGTAAAGCTGATGGTGTTCAGGTACGCCTCCAGAATGGTCTCCTTGGAGTAGCTGCGGCTCAGGCAGAGGGCACGGTAGATCTCGCGCACCTTGCGCAGTGCACCATCGATGCCGCTGGCACTGTTGTCATCGGTCAGGTTCTTGATGAGCTGCTGCTCCAGCGTGGATGCGCCCTGCTTGGAGCTGTAAATGGGCAGCAAGTACTCGTTGATCATTGCGCCGATGGTACGCTTGAAGTTGACGCCGGGCTCTGAGTAGAAGTCCTTATCCTCGGTGCAGATGAAAGCATACTGCAAATTGGAGGGGATCTGCTCAAGGTCTGCCCAAACGCGGTGGCTGTTGGAGGAGCGCAAGGTGGCATACTCCACCTGTGCGCCGGTATCCGGGTCGGTGGCCACCACCATACTGGACTGGCTCAGCTGGATGTTGTCCAAGTCCAGCAGGTCGCCGTCGTTGGCGGTAGCCTGCACTACATAGTACACCATGCCCACAGCCACCACACTGCCCAGCATGATGCCAAGGCAGAGCACCGTAGCGATAGTGCGGCCGATGAACCGCAGAATGGGGTGCTTGCTCTTTTCCTTCGGCGGTTTAGGGCTTTTGGGTGCTTTGGGTGCGCGGGTACGGTTTTCCGCTGCGGGGCGTGCCTCGCGGCGGCTCTGGGAAACATTGACCTTACGTCCCACCGTGCGGGCAGGCTGCTCCTCGCCGCTCCGATGGATCTTTCTCATCTCATTGTTGGAGATAGGGATCGCCTCCTGACATTTCAAGACTGTTGCCGGGCATTGCTGCACCGGGCTTTATCCACATCGTTTGTGACACGAAATTTCAAACTGCAATACTATATTATAGCACGCACGCCCCAGCCGGGCAAGAACCAATCTTTGTGCGCTGAGCAGATATAAATAGTATAACACACTCTGCCGCGGAAAGTACAGTGCCCGTGTGTGAAAATTGTCTGCCATCCGCTAAAACGGGGCATACTTACAGGGGAAGGGAGTGTTTTTTATGCGCAAGCTGTCTGTCTGCCTGTTCTACGGGCTTTGCGTATTCACCATTGTATTCAGTCTGTTCTGGATGGCGCTGCCAAAGCTGCCGCTGTCCCAAAGCCCCGCCGGGTCCGAGACCGATCCCGCCTCTCCCCTGAGCCTTGCCGCGCAGGCCGTGCCCCAGACGGACGCCGCCCGCTACTGCCTGCGGGACAGCGGCGGGCGGGTGGCGGTATACACCTGCCGCGCCGACGGCACCCCGGGCACTTTGATCCGCGTAACCGGCATCTACACCAATCTTCTGCCGGAAAACGATGCTTTGCGCATCAAGCGCGGGCTTGTGGTCAACAGCCCCCGGGAGCTGGACCTGCTGCTGGAGGATCTGGGGGAGTGAGCGTCTAGTAGGGCGAACGATTTTCAATGGCCACCGCTTGTGCTATGGCCATATTCAGCGGAAAATTTATTTTTAATTTCGGGATAGCGGAGCGTCTGCGGACGCTCCGCTATCCCATTTTCACGAGGGGGATTGCAAAGATATACGGCAGCTCCTACTGCATTTTCCTGCGTGAAAACGCAAAATAAGCCAGACCCGCAGGCCTGGCTTATTTGAAAAAATATTTTACGCTTCCATTTCTTCCAGCGGCACAAGGTATTCCTTGCGGCACTGTTCGTACTCCAGCATATAGTCCTTGCTGGGGCTATGGTGCATAATGTTTTTCAGGGTGTGGGAGTCGTAGTCATCACCGGCCTCCATGCCCACCATACGCACCGCAATGTTGGAGCAGTGGTCGGAGATACGCTCGGCGTTGTTCAGCACATCCAGGAACACCACGCCGGTGTCGATGGAGCAGATGCCGTCCTTCAGGCGGCGGATGTGCTGGTCGCGCAGGCGCTCCACCATCACATCAATGATCTCCTCCAGCGGCTCCACCTGTGCAGCCTTCTGGGTATCATCGTTTTCAAAGGCCTCGTCCGTCAGCGCCAGAATGCGCTCCAGTGCGTCATCCAGCAGCTGCAACTCCCTTTTGGCGCTCTCGCTGAAGCTGGCTTCCTTGTCGTACAGCTCCTCGGCCTTTTCCATGATGTTCACAGCATAGTCGCCAATGCGCTCGAACTCGGTGACAAAGTTCAGCAGTTCGGTCACCGCATGGCTCTCGTCGTCGCCCAGCTCCTGATCGGTCAGTTTGATCAGGTAGTTGGTGATCTCCACCTCCATGCGGTCGATCAGGTTCTCGCGCACCTTGATGGCGCTCACAGTCTCCTCGTCCATCTTCAAAAGCAGCGGCGCAGCCAGACCCACATTGCGGGCGGCACGGCGGGACATCTTGATCACCGCATTCTTTGCCTGCTGCAAAGCCACTGCCGGGCTCTTGTACAGACGCTCGTCCAGCACCGGCATGCTCAGCTCCTGTGCTTCCTCCACACTGCTGGGCACCGTGAGCATCGCTAAGCGGCTCAGCACCCCGCTGCAAGGCAGGAACAGCAGCATGGCGCACACGCTGGACATGGTATGGATGTTTGCAATGGAGCTCTTGTTCATCACATCGCCCCACATGGGGATGCCGATGGTGAACTGCACCGCATAGATCAGCGCCAGCAGGATCACACTGCCGATGACGTTGAAATACAGGTGGATGAGCGCTGCCCGCTTACCATCCTTGGAGGAGCCGCCGATGGTGAGCAGCGGGGTGAACGCCGTACCGATATGCGCACCCAGAATGATGGGGATGGCAGAACTGAAGGTGACAAGCCCTGTGCTGGACAGTGCCTGCAGAATACCCACCGAGGCAGAGGAGGACTGGATGATCACGGTGACCACCACTCCCACCAGAACACCCAGAATGGGGTTGGTCATGGTGACGAACAGATCCTGAAAGACGGCGCTCTCCCGCAGGGGTGCCACGCCGGTATCCATCAGGCTCATGCCGGTAAACAGGATACCGAAGCCCAGCATGATCTGGCCGATATTCTTCTTTTTGGCATTGCGCAGGAACACATAAAAAATGCAGCCAATAAACGCCACCACGGGGGCAAAGGTCTTGGGCTGGATCAAGGTCAGCCACAGGCTGTCGCCTGAGATATCCGCCATGCGGATCAACTGACCTGTTACCGTAGTACCAATATTTGCACCCATGATCACGCCTACCGACTGCGTCAGTGTCATGATACCGGAGTTGACGAGGCCGACACAAATAACCACCGTACCAGCCGACGACTGAATGACGCCGGTGATCAGTGTGCCAAAGATCACGCCTTTGATGGTGGAGGAGGTAAGCTTTTGCAATACGCCCTGCATCTTGCCGCCTGCCAGCTTTTCCAGTCCGGCGCCCATGATGGACATACCGTACAGGAACAGCGCAACGCCGCCCAGCAGAGAGGTAATGTGTGTGATATCCATAACGATACTCCTAATATGAAACTTCCCTTTTAATCCTTTACAGCACACAGCCGCCGGAGCCCTGCACGCATAGCGCCGCCCTGTTCCGGAAGCCGCTTATTTTTATTATACCATCAAAGGGGGCGTCTCAACAAGGTTTATTTTACAGGAAAGTTACTTTTTTCACACATTTCGCAACATATTTCCGGGCAGCAAACAAAAAGCTTTCCGTTATTTTACATACATTTTACATTGAGCTTTCCCAGATGCGGTATGCCGCCGCTTACCCAGCCAGCTCCTCCATGGCCTCCCGCACCGTATCGGCCGAAAACAGGAACACACCATTGCCGGTGTATACCTCCACATGACTGCCCACATAACGCAACTCAAAATCCTTCATGGTGTTTCCCTCCTGTGTATCTGTTTTGTACCCGGGGCTTCCCCGGTGAACACAGTATCGCACAATTTAGATACCATAAAAAGGACTTTCAAACCTTTTCTGTGATTTTCTGCATAAAAAACAGCGTATGCTCCCCCAGTCTGCTCACACTGTTCGCAGCCAGTTCTCTTGGAAACCGGGTCTTTGGCAGTCCCCCGCAGTGCCGCATTTCCGCAGGAAACAGGCACTGTAGCTGCCGTTTTTCATCACTCCCCTTCCCGTGAAAATGGGATAGCGGAGCGTCCGCAGACGCTCCGCTATCCCGAAATTAAAAATAATTTTTCCGCTGATAATGCCCAAAGCACACGCGGCGGGCATTCCAAATCGTCCCGCTGCGCAAAGCATTATTCTGCCGCGTCCGTCACACGGACGGGGTAGCCCGTCCGCACACAGCGCACCGCATACCGGGCGTTGCCGCCGGAGGTGCAGGTGAACAGGGTCAGATCCCAGCTGTCCGTCTCGGTAGCGGTGGTCATCTCCTCGATCTGGGTGGGGTGCAAAGTCTCCACGCTCTCCACCTCGTAACTCCAGCGCAGACCGTCTGCATCCGTAAAGTAGACCGGGCTGCCGATGGCCAGCCACTTGATGGGACTGAAATGCTTTGCATAGTTGTGGCCGCAGAGCACCAGATCATCGGCATAGGTGGTGCCGCTGTACCGCCCGGGGGCGACCTTCAGCCCGGCGTAACTCCACTGCGCCATCACCGGCAGTTCCAGCCCTGCCGCCGGGATGGAAAGCACCCCGATGTAGTCATGCCCCTCCACCTCTACGGTAGTCATCTCCTGCGCCGGGTCCAGCACCGGCTGCGGGGCTGCGGTCTCGTTTTCCTGCCGGTGCTCCGTGATGGTCTTTTGCATGGTCTGCTCCAGCTCGCCCAATACTTCCTGCGAGGCCTTTTCTGCCCGGGCGGCATCCCACCGGTTGTAGCCAAGCAACCCGGCGGCGCATAAGATCAGCACCGCACCCAGCACCATGCACAGCCTGCCGATTTTCCGTTTCATTGCATTCCGTCCTTTATATATAATAGTATCGTCTGCTTCAGTATACCATTCCCCGCTCCGGTTTACAACCGTTCCTGCGGGCGATTTTTATCGGGCAGCAGCGCGCAGACCAGCCGCACCATCTGCCCGGTCAAGGGCAGCCACACCAGCGCACAAAGCCCGTTGAACAGGGTGTGCGCGTTGGCGATCTGCCGGGCGATCACGGCGCATTCCACCCCTGTGGGCGAGCACAGCCGCACCAGCGCCGCAAAGGGCTGCAGGAGTGCGCAGCACACCGCCGCGCCGCTCAGGTTAAAAATGGCGTGGGCTGCCGCCACCCGCTTGGCGTCTCTTCCCTGCCCGATGGCGGCAAGCACCGCCGTAATGGTGGTGCCGATGTTATCCCCCAGCAGAATGGGAATAGCCGCCGTCAGCCCCAGCAGGCTGTGCACACCGTCTGCCCCGGGCTGCGCCGCCATGCTTTGCAGCAGCGCCACGGTGGCAGAGCTGCTTTGTACCGTTAAGGTCATGCAGACGCCCGCCAGCAGCCCGTGCAGGGGGCTTTGCTGCACCCGGGCAAGTTCCAGCCGGAGCAGCGGGCTTTGCAGCAGCGGCTCCATGGCGCTGCGCATCACCGTAACGCCCTCGAACAGCAGCCCGAAGCCGAACACCGCCTCGCCCACGCAGCGGCCCCGCCAGCCCTTACAGGCCAGACAGAGCAGCACCCCGCAAAACAGCAGCAGATACCGCCAGTTTTCCACCCGGAACGCCAGCAACTGCGCCGTTACCGTTGTTCCGATGTTCGCCCCGAACACCACCGGCACCGCCTGCCGCAGCTGCAACAGCCCCGCCGCCAGAAAGGCAATGACCATGACCGTGACCGCCGAGCTGCTTTGCAGCACCGCCGTTACCGCCGCACCGGTCAGCAGTCCTGCCGCCGGGTTTGCGGTGCACCGCGCCAGCAAACTGCGCAGCCGCCTGCCTGCCCCCTGCTGCACCGCCCGGCACAGGCTGTCCGTCCCGTACAAAAACAGCGCCAAGCCGCCGAATACCTGCAGCAGCACCTGTAATTCCTGCTCCATCCGCACCCTCCGTTTCTGCCTTTCCTTTATTTCTATGCCGCAAAAGCCGATTTCCACCCTGACAAAGCCCACAATTTTTTTGTGAATTTTTGTTTAATATTTCCCTATCCCCTTGCAATCCGGCAGCGAAAGGAATATGCTTATCAGGCGTTAATACTTAACAGCTGTTAAGTATTTAAAAATGCAAACGAGGAGGGATCGTTGTGTCCGAGCCAAGCACCCCCAGCTTTCAGGGGATGTGCCACTATATCGGGCAGCTGAGCAAGGCATCCAAGGCCGGGATGCGGGCGGCACTGGCCGATTGCCCCAAATGCCACTTTAATATGCTGGAAGGCCTGCTGCATTCCATCAACTGCCACGGAAAGGACGGCGCCATTTATGTCTCCGACCTTGCCCGGGAGATCCGTCAGCCGCTGCCGGCGGTCTCGCGCGGGCTGCGGCTGATGGAGCAGGACGGCACCGTGGTGCGGGAGCCGGACCCCGCCGACCGCCGCAAAACGCTGGTGCGCATCACCCCCAAGGGGTACGAGCTGTGCCATCAGTGCGAGCAGGCTCTGCGCGACTACTTTGCCAGCGTGCTGGCACGGTTAGAGCCGGAGCAGGTAGCCCAGATGGACGCGCTGCGCGGCGCGCTGATGGATGCCATTCTTGCGGAAAATGCCGCGCGCAACATTGACCCGAAGGGAGAAACGAACCATGATAAAGATCTTTAAGCAGCTGGCCCGGCACTGGGCGGTCTGCCTTGTGGTGTTCGCACTGCTGTTCGTGCAGGCGTACTGCGACCTTGCCCTGCCGGACTACACCAGCAAGATCGTGGACACCGGCATCCAGCAGGGCGGCATTGAAAGCCCCCTGCCCCAGACGCTGCGTAAGAGCACGCTGGACGCGCTGAGCCTGCTGATGAACGAGGAGGATGCGCAGAAGCTGCAAAACGCCTACCAGTACTACCTGCAGGACGATGGCGTGCTGCAGCTGCGCTCCGACCTGACCGAGGCCGAGCGCACCGCGCTGGAGGATGCCGTGACCACCCCGGACATCGTGCTGTATATGGCTGCCGCACAGGCCGCCAACACCCCCGCCGGGCAGAACAGCATGGGCATGACCGGCCTTGCCGAGACGCCCTCTGCCGCTGCGGACACCGACACCAAGACCGTTGCCCCCACGGCAGCAGATCTGGATACCGTTTGCAGCCAGTTTGCCGCCATGAGCCAGATGCCCGGCTTTGACCGCAGTATGCTGCAAAAGCAGCTGGATGGTGCCATGAGCCAGCTGGACAGCACCCTGCTGGAAAACCTGAAAAGCCAGTCTTTGCTGCTGGTGCAGCTGGAATACGAGGCACAGGGCGTTGCGCAGGCTGTGCAGATGGGTTACCTGTTCCGGGTAGGCGGCCAGATGCTGGCACTTACCCTACTGATGGTAGCCGTGGCTGTGGCCGTGGGCTTCCTTGCCTCCCGGGTGTCCGCCGCCATCGGCCGCGACCTGCGCCGGGAGACCTTCTCCAGCGTCATCGGCTTTTCCAACGCGGAGATCGAGAACTTCTCCACCGCTTCCCTCATCACCCGCACCACCAACGATATCCAGCAGGTGCAGTTCGTCTGCGTCATCCTGCTGCGCATGGTGGCCTACGCGCCCATTCTGGGCATTGGCGGCGTGCTGCACGTTGTGGGCAGCAGCTCCGGCCTTTCCTGGATCGTGGTGCTGGACGTGGCACTGCTTTTGTTGCTGATGCTCTTCCTGATGAACGTTGCCATGCCCAAATTCAAGGTGATGCAGCAGCTGGTGGACCGGCTGAATCTGGTCAGCCGCGAGATCTTGACCGGCATCATGCCGGTGCGCGCCTTCAGCCGCGAAAAGTTTGAGGAGCAGCGCTTTGACAAGGCTAACCGGGAGCTGATGGGCACCCAGCTGTTCACCAACCGCGCCATGGTGGCCATGATGCCCTTTATGACCCTGATCATGAACGGCACCAGCCTGCTCATCGTCTGGTTCGGCGGCAAGGCCATGGATGCCGGCACCATGCAGGTGGGCGAGATGATCGCCTTTATCACCTACACCATGCAGATCGTCATGTCCTTCCTGATGCTGGCCATGGTGGCCGTTATGCTGCCCCGCGCCGGTGTGGCTGCGGATCGTATCGATGAGGTCATCCGCACCAAGGCCACCATCCACGACCCGGACGAGGCCGCCGCAAAGACTGCAAAGGCACACACTGGCTGGCAGGGCGTGGTGCAGTTCGAGGACGTGAGCTTCCGTTACCCCGGTGCAGACAGCGATGCGCTGGAGCACATCAGCTTTACCGCAAAGCCCGGCGAGACTACCGCCATCATCGGCTCCACCGGCTGCGGCAAGTCCACCCTGCTCAACCTGATCCCCCGTTTTTACGATGTGACCGGCGGCAAGGTGACTGTGGACGGCATTGACGTGCGCGAGATGCCGCAGGCGCAGCTGCATGACCTGCTGGGCTATGTGCCCCAGAAGGGTGTGCTGTTCAGCGGCACCATTGACAGCAACCTAAAATTCGGCGGCGAGGATATCACCGATGCGCAGGTGCACAAGGCCGCCGCCATTGCGCAGGCCACTGATTTTATCGAAGCAAAGCCCGAGGGCTACCAGAGCCCCATTGCACAGGGCGGCTCCAACGTATCCGGCGGCCAAAAGCAGCGGCTTTCCATTGCCCGGGCAATTGCCAAAAATCCCAAGGTCTACCTGTTTGACGACAGCTTCTCGGCGCTGGACTACAAGACCGATGTAACCCTGCGCCGTGCCCTGAAGGCACAGACCGACAACGCCACCGTGATCATTGTGGCACAGCGCATCTCCACCGTGCTGCACGCGAATCAGATCCTTGTACTGGACGAGGGCAGGCTGGTGGGCAAGGGCACCCACGCCCAGCTGATGGTCAGCTGCCCGGAATATCAGGAGATCGCCCGCAGCCAGCTGAGCCAGAAGGAGCTGGCGCTGGATACCCTGAATACAGAAAAGGAGGGTGAGTGATATGCCCAGACCCGGACGTCCCACCACCGAGCGCGCCAAGGACTTTAAAGGCACGCTGCGGCAGCTCATCCGCACCATGAGCCACTACAAGCTGCCCCTTGCGGCAGCCATGCTGTTTGCTGTTCTGTCCACCATCTTCAACATTGCAGGCCCCAAGGTGCTGGCAAAAGCCACCACCGCCCTTGCCAACGGCTGGATTGCCCGGCTGCGCGGTACCGGCAGCATCGATTTTGTGTATATCGGCCGCATCCTGCTGTTTTTGCTGGGGATGTACCTGCTGAGCAGCGCCTTCAGCTTTATTCAGGGCTGGCTGATGACCGGCCTTTCCCAGAAGGTCTGCTACGACTTCCGCCGCCAGATCAGCGAAAAGATCAACCGCCTGCCGCTGGCGTACTTTGAAAAGCGCACCGTGGGCGAGGTGCTCTCCCGCATCACCAACGATGTGGACACGCTGGGGCAGAGCCTGAACCAGAGCATCACCCAGCTGATCACCAGCGTAACCACCATGATCGGTGTGCTGGCGATGATGCTTTCCATCAGTCCCCGCATGACCCTGATTGCCCTGCTGATCCTGCCGGTATCGCTGGCGCTGGTGCTGGTGGTGGTCAAGTTCAGCCAGAAGTACTTTAAGGCACAGCAGGCCACGCTGGGCGTGGTCAACGGTCAGGTGGAGGAGGTCTACGCCGGTCATAACGTGGTCAAGGCCTTCAACCGGGAGGCCGTGGTGCTGGCAGACTTCAACGCCGCCAACGATAAGCTGTACGAATCCGCATGGAAGAGCCAGTTCCTCTCCGGCCTGATGATGCCCATCATGAACTTTGTGGGCAACTTGGGCTATGTGGCGGTGGCCATCGTGGGCAGCATTTTTGCCGCAAACGGCGTTATCACCATCGGTGATATCCAAGCCTTTATCCAGTATGTCAAAAACTTTACCCAGCCCATCCAGCAGCTTTCGCAGGTGTCCAATATGCTGCAAAGTATGGCCGCTGCCGCCGAGCGGGTATTCGAGTTTTTGAACGAGCCGGAGGAGGAGCAGCTGGCCGACCCCGCCCGCCGCGCCGACCCCGCCGATATTGACGGACAGGTCACCTTTGACCATGTGCGTTTCGGCTACACCCCGGACAAGACTGTCATCCACGACTTCAGCTGCACGGTGCAGCCCGGCCAGAAGGTAGCCATCGTAGGCCCCACCGGCGCGGGCAAGACCACCATGGTCAAGCTGCTGATGCGCTTCTACGATGTGGATGCCGGTTCCATCACCCTGAACGGCCACGACGTGCGGGACTTTGACCGCAGCGCCCTGCGCGAGGGCTTTGGTATGGTGCTGCAGGACACATGGCTGTTCAAGGGCACCATCATGGAGAACATCCGCTACGGCCGACTGGACGCTACCGATGAAGAGGTGATCGCCGCCGCAAAGGCTGCCAACGCCGACCACTTTATCCGCACCCTGCCCGGCGGCTACCAGATGGAGCTGAACGAGGACGCCTCCAACGTCAGTCAGGGACAAAAGCAGCTGCTTACCATCGCCCGCACCATTCTGGCAGACAACCGCATCCTGATTTTGGACGAGGCCACCAGCAGTGTGGATACCCGCACCGAGCAGCGCATCCAGACCGCCATGGATCGTCTGATGGAAGGCCGCACCAGCTTTGTGATCGCGCACCGCCTTTCCACCATCAAAGATGCCGACCTCATCCTTGTGATGCGGGACGGCGACATTGTGGAGCAGGGCACCCACGACCAGCTGATCGAAGCCGGCGGCTTCTACGCCGACCTGTACAACAGCCAGTTCGAGGACGTGGTGGATTAAAGCACCTGTTATCGCAGTATAATTGCACAAAGAGCACCTGTCGCCTTTTTAAGGCAGCAGGTGCTCTTGCTTTTTTATTCCTCCACCGGTTCCAGCTTCAGACCGAACAGCCTTTCTGAGAGGGACGGCAGCTGTTGCTGCAGCAGCTGCACATATTCTTCCACCACCAGATCCGGCTCTGCTTTCGTAACAATACCAAACCTCATTCCCTTGTTCCAATCCAGAATAAACACCTGTGAAGGATCCGGTCTGCGGTAGTACACTGCCGGGGTCAGCATCAGGCTGGGCAGTTCATATTGTACACTTTTTACACTGCGAATGATCTCCGCCTGCCGTCCCGCAGCCTCGTGCAGCAATGCGGTCTCATACAGCGACTGGTCTGGTGTTTCTGCAAACATCCACCGATACTGCACTGCCTGTTCCAGCGTAATATATCCACGGGGCACCTCCGGCGGCGTATGAAACGGGACGCCGATCTCCGGCATATACACTGCCGGGTAAAAGCGCAAACCTCGCGCTGCGATTTCTGCACACTCGATCTGCAATGAAAGATCGATCTCATCATTCAGCAGCGCCCTCCAGACATCCTTTCTGCTTGCACAGCGGTGCATTAAAGGAGAAAAGCGGTTGCTCAACTCCCCTGTAGCGGCAAACAGGTCAAAGCCCAGCATTTGCAGCGGCATATTCTGGTATCCGATCAGCAGATGCCGTTTGGGCGGATTTGCATTCCGCTTTACTGCCTGTGCATGATGCACCGCCTCATCGTACAGTTCCAGCAGCTGCTTTGCCTTGGGGTAAAAATCCCATCCCGCCGGGGTCAGCACCACCCGGCGCGGCACATGCTGGAACAGCTCGAACTGCAATTGTCCTTCCAGCGTGCGGATCTGCTGCGAAAGTGCCGACTGTGAAAGATACAGTGCCTCTGCCGCCGCAGAAAAGCTGTTCAGCTCCACGATCTTTACAAAGCCCGCCAGCGCGCTCTCGTTCATGCTTTTCTCCCTCCCGCAATACATTAGGTTATCCTAAATTATAATATAAAAAACATGAATTGTAAACAGTACTCTTCTACGATACAATTGTTAAGGATTCAGCAAAGTGGCCTTCACCTTGCTGCACAATAAGAAGGAACAAAAAGAAAGAGAGCGTACCTATGAACAAGATTTCCCGTAAGGGCTTTATTAAGATCGCCGCTGCTGCCGCCATGAGCGGTGTGACCGCCGGTGCTCTGGCCGCCTGCAATGCCGCCTCCGGCTCTGCTTCCGCTTCCACCTCCGGTGCTGCCGGTCAGTATATCCCCGGCACCTATGAGGGCACTGCCGAGGGCATCTCTTCCACCGTCAAGGTCACCATGACCTTCTCCGACAGCGCTGTCACCGATGTGGTAGTGGACACCTCCGGCGAGACTGCTTCCTACGGCGCTGCCGCTGCCGATGAGCTGCGCGAGCAGCTGATGGCCGCCGGTTCTGCCGAGATCGACGGCGTTTCCGGTTCCACCATCACCTCCGACGCCGTGATGAAGGCCGCCAAGAGCTGCTATGCACAGGCTAAGGGCGAGGCCGTGGTCTCCAGCGTGCAGCTGCCCACCGGCGACGCAAACGATTGGCTTGGCACCGAGCCCGACATCGATGAGGCTTCCATCACCGAGACATGGGATACCGATATCGTCATTGTGGGCGCTGGCAACGGCGGTATGTGCGCAGCCGCTTATGCTGCACAGAACGGACTGAGCTTCCGCATCATCGAGCAGAATTCTGCCGTTATGGATACCCGCCACTGGTACGGCACCATCGACAGCAGCGAAGCAAAGAAAAAAGGCATCGCTCCTGTTGACCGCGCCGAACTGCTGAGCGAGATTTCCCGTTCCATGGGCGGCCGCTGCGACCAGCGCGTAGTTAAGACCTGGATCAACGAGTCTGCCGCCATGCACGATTTTGTTTCCGGCATTCTGGAAAGCGAGCCCTACAACTATGTATGCAACCTGACCTCCGGCGATGAAGCCAAATGGCCGGATGATACGCAGGTGAGCCAGAGCAAGCTGATGTTCCCTGTGCAGCAGGTCGACTACAGCAGCGCTGAAAAGCCCCGCAACGTGGTATTTCAGGAGTATATCGAGAGCAAAGGCTACAGCATCGACTTTAACACCGGCCTTGCCAAGCTGGAAAAGGATGCCGACGGCCGCGTCATCGGCGTTATCGCCCAGAGCACTGCCGACGACCACTTCATCCGCATCAACGCAGCCAAGGGCGTGCTGCTGGCCTGCGGCGGCTATGCAGGCAACCCCTACATGATGGAGCAGCTGGACCCGCTGGGCACCAGCGTGACCACCGCCTGCTCCTATACGCCTGCTGACAAGGGCTATGGTATCCGCGCCGCTATCTGGGCAGGTGCACATCTGGATGCAGAGTCTGCTCCCGTGCTGTTCGACCGCGGTCTGGTAGCACCCGGTGTGGATGCCGGTTATGTGGACAACAGCTCTGCCTTTGGCGGCAAGGCCTTCCCTGGCACTGTGGGACAGTACAACCCCGGCAGCCAGCCCTTCCTGAAGGTCAACCGCCATGGCGAGCGTTTTATGAACGAAAGTCAGGAATACGACAACGCCTCCCATGCTTCTTTCCAACAGCCGGGTCACGTTTATGCCATGATCCACGATGCAAACTTCCGCAGCGATGTAGACCGTTTCCACACCATCGGCTGCTCTGCACTGACCCGTTACATTCCCGGCATGATGGAAGGTCAGCTGGAGCAGTACGAGGGTGAGGGCCTGATCATGAAGGCGGACACCATTGAAGAGCTGGCCGACAAGATGGGCTTTACCGGTGCCGACAAGGACAACTTTGTAGCCACCGTTGCCCGCTACAACGAGCTGTACGACAAGCAGAACGACGAGGACTTCGGCAAGCCTGCAAGCCGCCTGAGCGCCATCCGCACCGCTCCCTTCTACGGCTGCTGGCTGGGTGCTTCTCTGCTGTGCAGTATGCAAGGCATTTCCATCACTGAAAACTGCCAGGCGAAGGATAGCAACAACGAGCCCATTCCCGGCCTGTACATTACCGGCGATATGTCTGGCAGCTTCTTCCAGAACAACTACCCCTGCGTCATGGGCGGTACCGCTTGTGGCCGCACCCTGACCTTTGCCATCAAATCCATCAAGCAGATGGCCGGTCTGGAGAACGCCTGATAAAGCGCGTCTCTCCGGCATACTCTAAGCGTTTCTTCTTTTTCATGTGAAGAGGGGCAGCCCCATTTGGGGCTGCCCCTCTTTGCCCTTTTTCCCCGCACGCCCCCTACACAAACGGCCGCGATTGTGCTATGATAAGGCTGAAAACCGGGCAGTTCATCCCACCCGGTCAGAGATCGAGGTGTTTGTACAAATGTCGGATATTCTGGATACCTTACGGCAGGAAGGGGTAGACCCTGCTCTGCTTGCGGCGGTGCAGGAATACCGCGCCGCCCATCCGCTCAGCGAGGCGCTGCGCCCGCGCATCCCCGCCCCTGCCTTTATCTACTACGGCAAGGAGGTGTGGGAGCAGGCACTGGCAGCTATCCTCTGCGGCGAAAACCTGCTGCTGGCCGGCGGCAAGGCCACCGGTAAAAACGTGCTGGCAGAAAACCTTGCCGCCGCCTTTGGCCGCCCCGCGTGGGACATCTCCTTTCATGTAAACATGGATGCCGCCTCCCTGATCGGCATGGATACCTTTGCAGGTGGGCAGGTGGTGTTCCGTCCCGGGCCGGTGTACCGCTGCGCACAGTGCGGCGGCTTCGGCGTGCTGGACGAGATCAACATGGCCAAAAACGAGGCTCTGGCGGTGCTGCACGCGGTACTGGACTTCCGCCGCGCCATCGACGTGCCCGGGTACGACCGCATCCCGCTGGCCGAGGAGACCCGCTTTATCGCCACCATGAACTACGGCTACGCGGGCACCCGGGAGCTGAACGAGGCGCTTACCTCCCGCTTTGCGGTAGTGCAGATGCCCACCATCACGCAGGATAATCTGGAAAAGCTGCTGCGGGCACAGTTCCCGGATCTTGCGGCAAAATATGTGCACCAGTTTGCGCTGCTTTTTCTGGACCTGCAGAAAAAGTGCGACAGTGCCGAGATTTCCACCAAAGCGCTGGATCTGCGCGGGATGCTGGACGCGCTGCGGCTGATGCGCAGGGGTATCCCGGCTGGGGCGGCGCTGGATATGGGCATCACCAACAAAGCCTTTGACTCCTACGAGCAGGGGCTGATCCGGGACGTGATCGCCGCGCGCATCCCGGCCAAGCTGGATGCCGGAAAGCTGTTTGCCTGATGGACGCCCAAAGCTACACTGCACAGGAGCGGCGTGCGGCCAATCAGGTCTGGGCCGCTGCCGGAGCCTACGGCTTTGAGCCGCTGTTTTTGGCCCGCAACACGGACGGCACCATTGATTTTTATATGAACTGCATCGTCGGGCTGGTGCACAAATACTACGGTGACGCACTGATCCGGGACATTTTTTCCGCATGGGAGGGCGACATACGCCAGCCCATGCTGGACGATATGGCATGGCTGTACTTAGAAAACGCCGCCTACCGGCTGGAGCTGCCCCGCCGCCCGGTGCTGGAGGCACTGCGCCTTGCCCACGCGGACTACTTTTTTGCCATTCAGTACAAGCTTTCGCGGCAGGAGTGGATGGCGAAAAACCAGCTGGTGTATACCATGCAGGCCGCGCGCTGGCGCGAGGTGCTGGGACGCACCGCCCCGGTCATGACCCCTTACGAGAGCAGCCTTGCCGCAGCGCTGGCACCGGAGAACGTACCGGAGCCAGCGCTACTCAAAAAAGACCTGCTGGCGCTATTTGCAAAATTTGCCCTGTTTGACGGCAGAGTGCGCCAGAAGCCCGCGCTGCACCTTCGGCTGCAGGGCTTTTTGGCAAAACTTGCCACCAAAACCATGCCCACCCAGATGATCAAGACCGACCGGGTGACGGTGGAGCACTCCGGCGCGGTGGATGCCGCAGGCAGCGGACTGGCGGTGGACAAACGCCGGGCAAACATTACCCTGAAGCAGCGCGCCGCGCAGGACCGCGCCTACATTGAAAGCTGCTTCGGGCGCTGTTTCTACCCGCCGGAGCAGCTGCGCAAGGCCGAGCAGGAGTTGTGCACCGGGGTGCATCTAGGCTGTCATCTGTGGTTCAGCGCCGGGGTGCCCAGCCCGGCGCAGGCTCCCACCCCGGAGGCGCGGCAGCTGGCGCAGCAGGCCGAATTACAGGCCGAGCGCAACCGCGCCTACTACGCCAAAAATCAGGAGTTGCACCGCAGCGTGGTACTGCGCCTGACCGAGCAGATCCGCAACTGCATTCTGGTGCATCAGCAGCCCGACCAGCGGGTGGCACGCAGCGGCAACCTGTGTGCCGGGCGGGTTTGGCGCGCCCCTTACCTGAACGATGACCGGGTGTTTTTGTGTCCGGAGGAGGAGAACTGCCCTGCCTTTACGGTGGATCTGCTGCTGGACGCCTCCGCCTCCCGCCTGCACTGTCAGGAGGTGATCGCGGCGCAGGGTGTTATTCTGGCTGAAAGCTTGGCCAACTGCGGCATTCCGGTGCGGGTAAGCGCTTTCAGCAGCCTGCGGGGCTACACGGTGCTGCGGGTACTGAAAAACTTTGCGGACAAGAACGGGCAGAATATCTTCCGCTACTTCGCCTCAGGCTGGAACCGGGACGGTCTGGCGCTGCGGGCTGCGGGCGATCTGATCCGGTACGCCCCCGGCCCCGCACCGCGCCACCTGATGATCCTGCTGACCGATGCCAGCCCCAACGACAGCCGCCGCATTCCACCCACAGCGGAGAACCCGCTGGGCTGCGCCTACGAGGACGCCGCCGGTGTGGTCGATACCGCCGCGCAGGTGCGCACCTTGCAACGGCAGGGCGTGCGGGTGTCTGCCGTTTTTATGGGCGAGGACAGCAGCGCCGGTGCCGCCGCGCAGATCTACGGCAAAAATATGGCGCGCATCCGCGGCATGGATCAGCTTGCCCGCGCAGCCGGACGGCTGATCCAGAACGAGATCCGGGAACTTGGCGATTAAAGACACAAAACGACCCCTGTGGGAGCAGCTTCGGCCTTAGCCGGCACCTCCCGCAGGGGCCGTTTTTACAACTGTTCATCACAAAGCACAACCATGCTTTGCGTTTTTGTTCGCACTGTGCCACAAGAATTTGCAAAAATTTGTCGTTTTGGAAAACTTACAGTTGTTTTTTGCTTAAAAGTATGCTATACTACGTTCAGAGAAGTTTTATACAGCCTGTCGGCCCGATCACCCGGCTGGTGTTTTTTACAACGTTTCGCTGTTTGTTTTCAGGAAGGAGATCAATCATGGACGCTTCCCGTTATTTTGACGCCATGCACAACGCCATGTCCACCCTGCACGCCGGTGCACAGCTGCTGCTTACCGTCCGTTTGCAGGACACCTGCGGTAACGATGCCTATCTTGAAGTAAAACAGCTGCCCGGGGAGCAAAACGCCCTTGTGTGTTATTCCACCATGGGGCGGCGCTGCCTGAATTTCCAGCTGTTCCGCAAGGGCTGGCAGCTGTGCCACAATGCCGATGGTCAGCTGACCGGGCGTTTTCCCTCCAGTGCCGATAGCCTGCTGAGCCAGACCGACTTCCGCGCCTACTGCCGGGAGGATCGGCTGGATGCTGCCCGCACCCAGCGCCTTATTGAGGAGCTGGGGCAGCGCGCCGGGACCAACTATGTTGGCTCCATCCCGCAGAATGCCCGCACCGGCGCACAGATCACAGTCGAAAGCCACCTTGGCCGCGGTGCACGCTGGAGTTACTGGAATCAGGACGCTTCCCCCTGCCTGCCGCTGGCCGCGATTTTGTACTGGCTGGCAGATTTTCTGGCCGGGAACGAGCGCCGCGCGTTGCAATCTGACCCGCAGGCCGCTGCACTGGCTGCCCAATGGCTGACAAAGGACACCGCTGTGTTCTTCTGCCCCTCCCCCGCCCTGACGGTATCCTCTGCGGCCTGCCATACTGCCGCCCCGGCTGCACGGCGCACCCGCCCCGCGCCGGTGCCTGCCGCACGCAGCAAGAGTTGGCAGAGCGTTCTGGCTGCTATGGCTGCGGTGTAAGCAACAGCTGCTTTTATAGCTTTTTTTGCATAATCTGTATCTGCTGCTGTCCCGCCCCCTCATCCGTCACCTACGGTGACAGCTTCCCCCAAAGTGGAAGGCTTTTGCTCCGGCAAACATTCATATAAATTCAAAAGCGGCTGTTGCACCAAATGCTGTGCAGCAGCCGTTTTGTTTGTTTTTCCGCACCCCGGCAAACGCAAAAAAGCACCCCGCCAACCGTTTCCGGTCAGCGGGGTGCTTGGCGCTTATAGTATACGGTTCAGCTTACGCTGCACAGCACAGGGAGAAGATCACTCCTCAATGTAGCCGTACTGCAGGTACCAGTAGCCGTAGGGGCTGTGCCAGGTGCCC
The DNA here is from genome assembly GCA_934532365.1 of uncultured Faecalibacterium sp. Lineage (GTDB taxonomy): Bacteria > Bacillota > Clostridia > Oscillospirales > Ruminococcaceae > Faecalibacterium. The sequence goes on from CAKTAT010000014.1 coordinate 28,864, forward strand.
TTCAGAGAAGAGGTCTGCAGCCAGAAGTCGTTGTAGTAAGCAACGGGGATGCAGCCCATATCCTCCATCAGGATGTCCTCAGCCTTATGCAGCTGTGCAAAGTGCTCGGCGGCATCAGCAACGCGGGAAGCCTCGACAGCAGCATCGAAGTCAGCATTGGAGTACTTACCATCGTTGTTGCCGTTGCCGGTGCAGAACAGCTCGACCATGTTGGAAGGATCGTTGTAGTCCATGACCCAGCCGTTACGGGCAACATCGTACTCGCCTGCACGGCGAGCAGCGGTGAAGGCAGACCACTCCATCTTGCTGATGCTCAAAGTGATGCCCAGATCGCCCCAGACCTGCTGCAGGTACTCTGCCAGAGGCACATGGTAGCCGGAATCGTTGGTGCTGTACTCGATGGTGGGGTAGCCCTCGCCATTGGGGTAGCCAGCCTCTTCCAGCAGCTTCTTAGCCTCGGCCAGATTTGCCTCGTAGTCAGCTGCAATGTAGGGAGAACCGCCGTTCGCGTTGTCATAGAAGTAGCCCTGCTCATCCACGATGCCGGGGCCAACCAGGTTGGAAGCAGCAGAGTAGGTGCCCTGCATGATGGTGTTGGCAACGTAATCGCGGTCGATAGCCAGAGCCAGAGCCTTGCGGACCTTGGCATCCTTGAAGGCATCGTGCTGCAGGTTCAGGCTGATGTAGTAGGTGCCCAGAATGGTGTCAACATAGAAGTCGCCGCCGTCCTCTGCCTTGGTCAGGCTGGGGATCTCGTCAGTGGGCACGTCCTTGATCAGGACAGCCTCGCCGCTGTTGTAAGCAGCGTAGGAAGCGGAAGAGTCCTCCAGCAGCAGCACGGTGATGCTGTCGGAAACGATCTTGGAGCTATCCCAGCCGCCGACGTAGTTGGGGTTCTTGGACAGAACGATACGCTCGGAGGGAGTCCACTCGGTGATCATGTAGGGGCCGTTGGAGACGAAGGTCTCAGCGGCGGTGCACCATGCATCGCCGTTGGCCTCAACAGTAGCCTGCTGCACAGGGCTCATGGATGCGAATGCGGCCATCTTGTCGAAGTAGGAGCAGGGGTAGGACAGCACGATGGTCAGGGTCTTGCCGTCATCGCTTGCCTTGACGTTCAGAGCGTCGGTATCGCCGGCCTGAGCAGCCTCAAAGCCATCGATCATGCCCAGGCAGGTCTCTGCGTAGGGAGCAGCGGTGTCGGGGTTAGCCATACGCTTGAAGCTGTACTCGAAGTCCTTAGCGGTCAGGTCGGTGCCGTCGCTCCACTTCAGGCCGTCACGCATGGTGAAGGTCCAAGTCAGGCCGTCCTCGCTTGCTTCCCAACTCTCAGCCTGACCGCCAACAACTTCGTTGTTCTCGTTGATGATCAGCAGGGGCTCGAAGATGGTGATGATGGTGTTAGCGCCATCAACAGCGCTGTTCAGAGCGGGATCCAGAGTCTCGGGGTTGGGGCCGTACTGGACGGTGAAGCCAGCGGTGTTGACACTACCGGTAGAAGAACCAGCAGCGGAAGAAGCAGAACCGGAGGTTGCGGTAGAACCGGACTTGCTGCCGCCACAGGCTGCCAGACCCATAGCTGCGGCACCCACGCCTGCAACCTTGAGGAAATTACGACGAGAAATGCGTTTCATAATAATATCCTTCCCTTATATCAAATTTTGAGTGTGCCAGGTTGCCCCAGCCGCCTCTATATTCGATCCGGTGCAAATAATTTGTACACCGGAGGAACACGAATGATTATAATGCGTTCTCATGCCGGTTACAAGTCCAAAACTTGGACTGTAACCATTTTGTGACAACATTTCAGCGCTAAGTTGAATTGCTTTCACCTTTTACTGGTATGAAGTGTTCTCACTTCACGCGGTCAAGGTGATGGCAGGCTGCCCAGTGGCCGGTGGAGACCTCCTTGAACTCGGGCACCTCGTTGGCGCACTGCTCGTCTGCATAGGGGCAGCGGGTGCGGAAACGGCAGCCGGACGGCGGGTTCAGGGGGCTGGGCACATCGCCCTGCAGCACGATACGCTTGGACTGGCGGGCCGTAATGGGATCTGCCACCGGAATTGCGGAGATCAGGCTGCGGGTGTAGGGGTGGATGCTGTGAGTGATCAGCTCGTAGCTGTCGGCCAGCTCCACCATCTTGCCCAGATACATGACGCCGATGCGGTTGGAGATGTGCTTGACAACGCTCAGGTCATGGGCGATAAACAGGTAGGTCAGACCCATCTCCTGCTGCAGATCCTCAAACATATTGACGACCTGTGCCTGAATGGAAACGTCCAGTGCGGAAACAGGCTCGTCACAAACGATGAACTCGGGGTTCACAGCCAGTGCACGGGCAATGCCCACGCGTTGACGCTGACCGCCGGAGAACTCGTGGCAGTAGCGGTTTGCGTGCTCGCTGTTCAGGCCAACGCGCTCCAGCAGAGCGATGATCTTATCGTGGCGATCCTTTTCGTTCTCGGCCAGATGATGGATATCAATACCCTCACCCACGATGTCGCCAATGGTCATGCGGGGATCCAGACTTGCGTAGGGATCCTGAAAAACGATCTGCATACGGCGGCGGTAGGGCAGCATATCCACTGCGATCTTGTTGTCCTTATCGAACAGCAGGTTGCCGTCATAGTAGATCTTGCCGCCGGTGGGCTCGTACAGGCGCAGCAGGGTGCGGCCGGTAGTGGTCTTGCCACAACCGGACTCACCTACCAGACCAAGGGTCTCGCCCTTGCGGATGGCAAAGCTTACGTCATCCACAGCCTGAACATACTTGCGGTTCTTGCCCACACCGCCGGCGGGGAAATACTGCTGCAGGTGCTGGACTTCGACCAGCGTCTTGTGTTCACTCATTCTGCCTTTTCCCCTTTCTCAAATTCAGCCTTCTGCTGCAGCCAGCAGTAGGTATAATGGGTATCGCTGAGCTCGGTGCGCGGGGGCATCTTGCTCAGACAGATCTTCATGCAGTTCTTGCAGCGGGGCGCAAAGGGGCAGCCGGCCGGCGGATTCAGCAGGTCCACAGGGGTACCCTCGATGGGCACAAGGCGCTCGTGCTCTGCGGTGTTCAGCTTGGGGATGGAGTTGATCAGACCCTTGGTGTACTCGTGACCCGGCTGGTAGAAGATCTCGTCGGTAGTGCCGTATTCCACAATGTGGCCGGCATACATGACGGCGATCTTCTCGCACATGGAAGCCACAACACCCAGATCGTGGGTGATCATGATGATGCTCATGCCCAGCTTCTTGCGCAGATCCTGCATCAGCTCAAGGATCTGTGCCTGAATGGTCACGTCCAATGCGGTGGTGGGCTCGTCAGCAATCAGCAGCTTGGGCTCACAGGCCAGTGCAATCGCGATCATCACGCGCTGGCGCATACCGCCGGACAGCTCGTGGGGGTACTGCTTCAGACGCTTCTCGGGCTCGTTGATGCCAACCAGCTCCAGCAGCTCCTTGGCGCGTGCCCATGCATCGGCCTTGTTCTTATCGGTGTGCAGGCGGATGACCTCCACGATCTGGTTGCCGATGGTGTACACCGGGTTCAGGCTGGTCATGGGGTCCTGGAAGATGATGGAGACCTCGTTGCCGCGGATCTTGCGGAAGTCCTTCTCCTTCATGTTCTCGATCTCGTGGCCGTTGAACCACACCTTGCCGCCCACCAGCTTGCCGGGGTAAGCGGTAAGACCCATAACGGAGTAGGCGGTGACCGACTTACCGGAGCCGGACTCGCCCACAACGCCCAGAACATCGCCCTGATTCATGGTAAAGGAAACGCCGTTCAGTGCCTTAACTTCGCCCGCAGGGGTGAAGAAAGAAAGGCGTTCTTCTTTGATATCAAGAATTTTCTCGCTCATTTCTGTTCACCTCATCAATTCTTCAACTTCGGGTCAAAGGCATCGCGCAGGCCATCGCCGAACAGGTTGAACACAAGGATCATCACGCTGATCATCAGTGCGGGGGCGATCAGCAGATGGGGGTAGGTGTTCATGCCCTTGACGGCATCGGTAGCCAGAGAACCCAGAGAAGGCAGCGGGGCTGCAACACCCAGACCGATGAAGCTCAGGTAGCTCTCGGTAAAGATGGAAGCCGGGATCTGCAGGGTGGTGGTAACGATCAGAGTACCGATGCAGTTGGTGAGCAGATGCTTTTTGATGATACGGCCGCTGGAAGCGCCCAGTGCGCGGGCAGCGGTAACATACTCGCTCTCCTTCAAAATCAGGATCTGGCTGCGGACGATACGCGCCATGCCGACCCAGTACAGCAGAGCAAAGATGATGAAGATGGAGATCATGTTTGGGCCAAGGGTCTGCATCCACTTGAAGCCGGGCTTGCTGGCCAGTGCATCCAGCGGATCTTTCAGGGCCATGCCCAGCAGGATGATCAGCAGGATATCCGGGATGGTGTACAGGATATCCGTGATACGCATCATGATATTATCCACCCAGCCGCCGGCAAAGGCCGAAATAGCTCCGTAGGTGGCGCCGATGATCAGCACCAGCACGGAGGCGATCAGACCAACAGACAGGCTGACGCGGGTACCCATCATGATACGCACAGCGAAGTCACGGCCCATACGGTCGGTGCCCAGAATGTGCGGGAACACCTTTTCGCCTGCGTCGATACGCGCCTGCTCGGAAGCAGAGTACTCAAAGGGCTTCAGGTTGTTGCTGCCCTTCATCTGCTCGGAGTAGCTGTAAGGCCAGACGGCGGGCAGCAGGTAGGCAAAGATGGCAATGGCAATAATGAACACAAAGCTGACCATGGCGATCTTGTTCTTCTTCAGGCGGCGGATACCGTCCTTCCAGAAGTTGACGCTTTCGCGCATGACCACCAGACTCTGCTTTTCCTCATTGCTGGCGGGCAGAAAATCATCCGCGTTGAGCTGCAGGCTGAGCGGATTCTTTTTAATGTTTTCCATGAAAATCGCTCCTTTCTCTTACTGCAGCTTGATGCGCGGGTCGATGATCTTATAAAGGATATCCACGATCACGTTTGCAATGATGACCATGCTGGACAGCAGGATGGTAGTGCCCATGATCATGGTGTAGTCACGGTTGGTGATGGCAGACACGAAGTCGCGGCCCAGACCGGGCACGGAGAAGATCTTTTCCACCACGAAAGAACCGGTCATCAGGCTGGCCAGCATGGGGCCGACATAGGTGATGACAGGCAGAATGGCGTTGCGCAGTGCGTGCTTGAACAGGATCATGAACTGGGACACGCCCTTTGCGCGGGCAGTGCGCATATAGTCCTGACCCATGACGTCCAGCAGGCTGGAGCGCATCAGACGGGTGATATAAGCCGAGGGATAGATGGCCAGTGCGGTGACCGGCATGATATAGGCAGCTGCGCTGTTCAGACCAACGGTAGGCAGCACCTTCATGTTCATACCAAACTGGTACAAAAGCAGCACGCTGGAAATAAAGCTTGGGATCGCGATGCCACAGGTAGCAAACACGATAATAATGTTATCCAGCCACTTGCCGCGGTTATATGCGGAAATGCAGCCCAGCGGGATGCCCACGCACAGAGCCACCACCACTGCAATGCCTGCCAGACGGCAGGACACCGGCAGCTTGCTGGCGATGATCTGGTTCACGGTACGGCCGCGCTGACGCAGGCTCAGACCCAGATCGCCGTGCAAAAGGCTCTTCATATAGTTGACGTACTGCACACCCAGCGGCTTATCCAGGCCATACTTTTCGGCCAGAGCCTGCTGAGCAGCGGCGCTGATGGACTTTTCTGCCACGAACGG
>CAKTAT010000015.1:0-34415 GCA_934532365.1 uncultured Faecalibacterium sp.
TAGTTGTAAGCCTCGTCCAGCTTCTTCACAGTCTTCTGCAGGTCAATGATATAGATACCATTGCGCTCGGTGAAGATGTACTTAGCCATCTTGGGGTTCCAGCGGCGGGTCTGGTGACCGAAGTGCACACCTGCCTCGAGAAGCTGCTTCATAGAAACGACTGCCATAATAAAATACCTCCAGATATTGTTTTGCCTCCGCACACCGTGATCTGCACGGTACATCGGGTACCGGCGGACTGCCCTCAACCCAAAAGGGCACAAAAGGGCATAGTGATGCGTGTGTAATGCTTTGTTATAATAGCACAAAAAGAATGCGGTTGCAAGTGGTTTTCTCTGTTTTGTATAAAGAAATGTTCACTTTTTCTCTTATTTGCCCGTATTCATCCCGCTCAGGCCTGCAACACCCATGCGGTTGAGGGCGTATCCCTTGCCGAACATCAGGTCGTATTGCAGCATCCAGTGCTCGTTTGTCCAGCGCTGCTGGAACTCCGTGGGCTGCTGGGTGGTGGTGCCGTCCAGATTCATGGTAGTACCGCGGGTGCAGCTGCGGCTGGCGACCCGCAGCTGCCGGTTGAGGAACTGGAAGTACAGCGGCTGCTCCAGCCCGAACAGTTCCATCATCACCGGGGAGATATCGTAAGCGGCAATGGTGCCCAAGTCCACCTGCTGCTGGCTGTAATTCGACCACATCAGCAGCGTGGTCTGGTGCAGACGGGGGTCGGTGCTGGAGCCGCTTGCATAACCAGTGGTGGTGTAGACATCGTAGTTGGAGTCGATGGGGTTATAATGGTCGCCCCAGAACACCAGAATGACCGGTTCGTCCACCTGAGAGAAGTACGCCGTCAGCTTGCCCAGCATGGCATCTGCATCCCGGATGCCGGTAGCGAAATCCTCCAGTGCACCCACGGTGCTGCTCTTGAGCCCCACCGGATGGGATACGACGTGCACCCGCTCGTCGTCCGGGTAGTTGTCCCTATTATAATTGGTATGGTTCTGCATGGTGACTGCGTGCAGGAAGATGGGCTTATCAGAGGAAGTGCTCATCTTTTCGTACTGCTGAATGATCTGGTCGGCCATAGAGTCATCGGTCACAAGGCCGCTGGTCCAGTAGTGCTTGCGCACCTTGGTCACGCCGTGCATATCCTCCAGACTGATAAAATCGCTGAAGCCGAGGTTGGGGTAGGCCTTATCGCGGCTCCAGTATTTTGCCCAGAAGCAGTGCACCGCAGCGGTCTGATAGCCCTTGAGTTTGAGGTAATTGGGCAGGGCGAACATAGGCTTTGTGACGTGCTGCTGGTAGGGTTTGCTGCCGCTGGGCAGGAAGGACACCGAGTAGCCGGTCAGGGCTTCAAACTCCACATCACAGGTGCCGCCGCCAAAGCTGGGGCTGTATACCCTGCCGTAGGCGCTGGTCTGCTGCAGAGCGTGAAGATTCTGCGATACATCGGTATCAAAGGTGACGCCGTACTGTTCCAACTCCGAAACATCCCAGTAGGACTCGTCCATCACATAAATAATGGTGGGCTGTTTCGCCTGTTCATCCTTGGGAGTGGTGGCGGCATAGCTGCCTGCATACATGGGGCCGGTGGAGAATTTCTCGCTCTCGGCTACGTTATCCAGAATATCGTCCACCGCCTGCTCCGAGTAGCCCTCGGGCTTGTCGATCTCCAGATTGGTGAGGTTGGTCATAAAACCGGTAAGTACACCGTAGTAACGGTAGTAGCGGTCCTGCATCCACGCATCCGGCGTGATGCCCAAGACCTGCGTGACGGCGGGCTGTAAGTAGACGCCGAAGATCAGCAGACACAGCGCCGCTGCCGAAGCACCGGTGCCCGCAAGCCTTGGCAGCCAGCGCTGGCGCAGCCGCCCGCGGTAAACAAAAAAGCTTGCCACCGTCAGCGCCAGCACCAGCACAATGGAGACCACCATGCTGGTCTGGAGCTTGAGCCCGGCAGCAGAGGCCACACCGGCGGCCTCGGACACCTGCATCAGATCCCACGGCAGAAAGGGCTCGCCCCGCAGCTGCATGGTGTAGAAGTTTACTGCGCAGGGCGCACAGCCCAAAACGGCCATGCCCAGTGTAGCAAGCGGCGGGATGCGCAGCACCCAGTCCAGCAGTTCCCACACCAGAAACAGCAGCAGCCATGCCAGCAGATACGCCCCGCAATGGGGAAAAATAAAGCTGATAAAGGTATCAGCGGTCAATGACCCGCGCGCGATCCACTCGCCCAGCAGCAGCACAATAAGGGAAGCTGCCGCCGGGAAGAGCATCCGCAGGGCCAACATCGGTTTGGATGTTTTCATAGTCGATATCCCTTTCCACGTCCCGAACCCTATTTCCAAAGTGGCTGTGCTGTTTGCACAAGCCTTTCGTGCCTATTATAGTCACTTTGCTGAAAATGTCCATTCATGATTTTACAAAAATTAGTGTTTGATTTTTCAAAATATTCCCCTATTTTTCACAGACCCAGCTTTGCACGCAGTTGCTGCCAGAAGCCGTGAGGTGCTGTCGGTGCTTTTGGCACAGCAGTATGCACCAGAATAGCGTCCGTGCCGATGGTCTCGATCTCCCGCCAAGGGATGGTCAGGCTCTCGTCCCGGCCCAGCAGGCCAAAAAGCCGTGGCCTGCCCAGCAAAATCAGGCTTTGCAGCTGCGCCGTTGCGGGGTCAAACTCCAGATCGTCTGCGCGGCCAAGGCACACCCCCTGCTCCAGCTGAACGACCTCTTTCTCGCATAGTTCCCGGATCGTCACGGCGCTCTCCCCTTTCTTCCACAGCATACGCCGGGGCGGCATTTTCTATGCCAAAGGGGTGGAAAGCACCTGCCCGGTTGTGGTATACTATGGAAAATATCTGAGAAAAACATCCAATACAAGCGAGGCAGCAGTTATGTATAAAAGCATTATTTTTGATATCGGCGGTGTGCTGGTGGATTTTGACCCCAAGGCATACCTTGTAGACCGGCTGTGCAACGCCGAGATGGAGGAAAAGGTCTACGATTTGACCTTTGGCAGCGAGGAGTGGCAGCTGCTGGACGCGGGCAAGCTTTCCCGCTATGATGGCAACCAGCGGATGCTGGAGCACGCCCGTGCCGAGGGCTGCGCCTTTGAGGTGCAGGGCGTTCTGGACGACTGGATGCACATTCTGCGCCCGCGTCTGCGGATGCTGGAACTGGTGCGGCGGCTGAAGAACCACGGCTATTGCGTGTATTACCTGAGCAACATCCCGCAGGATGTGCTGGAATTGCTGACCGAACGCGGCGTGCTGGCTCAGTTTGACGGCGGTGTGGCCTCCTGCGAGGTACAGGTAAACAAGCCCGACCCGCAGATCTACAAGGCTCTGCTGAAGAAATATCAGCTGAAGGCCAGCGAGTGCATATTTATCGATGACAGGCTGGAAAACGTGCAGGCCGCCTTTGCTCTGGGCTTTGCCGGCATCCAGATGAAGGACAGCGTAGGTACACTGATCCGCAGCCTTGCTACCTGTAACGTAGCGCTGCGCTGAATGTTTATATAACAAACAGCAGCCCCTGCCGGAAAGGTTTCTCCGGCAGGGGCTGCTGTGCGTTGGTGGGGAACTTACTTTTCCTCGTAACTCTGGCAGTAGTGCGGGGTCTCCACCTGCTGGGTGGTGCAGTTGCACTGCTCCGTCACCTTGATCTGCGGCAGATCACATTTGCAGCCGTCCACGTTGTGGCAGCACGCGCACACATCACAGGTCACGCCGATGTTTTCCATGTTTATCACCTCTTTGTCCATAGGTTACCCCATGGACAAAGGGTTTATACATGGGTTTTATCCGTTTGCCTTTTTGGCTTTCCTCTTGGACTTGAGCGTGACCGCCACATGTCTGACGGACAATACCGGGTGCACCGGCAGCATACGCGGACCCGCCCAGCGCATGACAGTGCGGATTTTCTCCCGCATTTCCGTTTTATAGCAGTGGACCTTGCAGGCGGAGCAGAAGGTCTTTGTTTCCATAAACGGACACTTTTCAATGCGTGCAAGCGCATAATCGTGCAGCTGTTGGCACTCCGGGCACAAAGTGCCTTTGGGAGTGCCATGCTGTTTGCGGCAATAGAGTGCGATCATCTCGCTGACAAGCAGTTTTTCATCTGCACGCTTTTTATCCAAGTTGTTGGGAGATTGCTGCATCGGGTCCGTTCCTCCTGATCGTTCTTATTCCCTTTTACGGCCTGACCGGCGCGCAGCGCGGCGTACTGCACTGCGCAAAAACGCAAAGCCTACCGTAACACCAATTGCAGCAGCCATTTCCATACACACTGCCTTTACCAAAAACGGCAGGAGTTGACGGATATTTCATCCGCTTTCCCCTGCCGCAAATTTTACATTGTTACGATACTCTGTGCAAAGGCTGCTGCATCCTCAATAAATGTTAGAACTATCTAACTTTTATCGCTATATAAATGCCGTTACACGGCAAGTTATAGTTTAGCGCAGCAAACCATTTTTGTCAAGAGAGTGCTTTCCCGGCAAAGCTTACCAAGCAGCCAGATCTGCGCCCAGCTTACGGCAGGCAGCCTGCACATCATCATCGGGCGTTTCGTTGCAGATGAGGCCCTCCTCGCTGAACAGCTGTGCACCGTCATCCTGTGCGCGCTGTGCCCAGTCGCGCATCCACTGGCCGTCACCCCAGCCGTAGGAGCCGAACAGTGCGATCTTTTTACCGTTCAGCGAGCCTTCCAGCGCAGCAAACATCGGCTCGAACTCGCTCTCCTCCAGCTGCTCTGCACCCATAGCCGGGCAGCCGAAGGCCACCACATCAAACTCTGCCAGCTTTGCGGGGGTCATCTCGGTGCAGGGCACGAGGGTGCCGTTGGCGCCTGCGCCCTCAGCAATGCAATTTGCCATGGTCTCGGTATTGCCGGTGGCGCTCCAGAATACGATTGCGACTTTGCTCATAAAACTCTACCTCTTTCTCTGCGTAGTTAGTTTAGAATAACTTCATGTTCTGTAAAAATGCGTCCGTGTTTCATGACGCATTTTTGTAGTTAGTATTTTCTAACCATCAACAGGATACCACAGCCCTGCCCCGCTTGTCAAGACGTTCGCGCAATGTTTGCATGATGCAACAATGCCGCCTTTCCCCAAAGTGCACGAAGCGTGCGTTTCAGCCGCCCAATACGCGGAAAACCACCAGCAGCACCCCGTAGATGACCGGCTGGTGCACCAGATACAGCAGCAGCGAATGCCGCCCAAGCCAGTCCAGCGGCGGGCAGAATGAGCGGCGCAAGGGCTCCATACACTGCCGCCCTACAACGCCGTAGAGAAAGTACCCCACCCAGAACAGAAACAGCCACGGCAAAAGGGCGAAATAATCCGTAGAATAGAACCACCATGGATAAAAGCCAAAGTACGCAGTAGCGTAATTTACATATAGTGTCTGCGGCAGCCAGAGGCGCAGGCTGCCAAAACCCAGATAGCCTGCCGAAACATTGCGGGTCAGGGCGAACAGCACTGCAGAGACAGCAAAGCCTAATGCGGGTGGAATGCGTCGCAGCGGTTTTTCCAAAAGGCCGGTCAGCAGCATGGCGCTGCCCAGCAGGGTCAGCACACCAAAGATAACTCTGTCCTCCGGCATAAAAAGCAGCGTGACCGCCGTGACCAGTACTCCTGCTCCAAACACCTGTGCGCCCCGGCGCAAGGTATGATGCCCCAGCTGCACACAGAAGCCGGACAGCAGAATAAACACCCAGCAGATGCTCTGCTGCCACAGATGCCCGGGCAAGCCATAATACCAGTCGGCCTGAATGCCGAAGAGATTGACCAGATCCCAGCAGCCGTGATAGAGCATCATACTGACCAGATCCAGCCCGCGCAGCTCGTCCAGAAGGGCATAGCGGGCAGAAGCGTTATGTTGCTTCACAGCGCTTTCCTTCTTTCGTGTAAAAACGTTTTGCAGCATTTACACCGTTTTGCGGCGCAGCAGGCTCATGGGCGGCAGTTCCGGGGTGGGCATGGTGTATTTTTCCATGGCGTGCGGGGTACTTTCCACCCGCTCCCCTGCTTCGTTTTCGATCCATTCCGGGGTAAGCGGGATGCTGCGTCCGTCCGGGCACAGCGCCTCCAGCGTATCCCCAAGGCTCCATTTGCCGCGCTGCTGGCAGTGGGCGATGCCGTTTTCCCAGCTGTCCACCGTGCCCACGAACTCCCACTCGCGGATGTAGGTAGCGCTGTCGGTGGCCTGTTTGGCCTGTTCGCGGCCAAAATAGAAGCCGGGAGAATAGTGCCGGTGGCTGGTGCGGGTAAGTTCTGCGTACACCTCCGGCGGCAGTTCGAAGTGATCGTTTGCCGGGTCGGCCAAATAGGCGTCCAGCGCCTTGCGATAGGCAGCGGTGACACTTGCAACATAATAGAAGGTCTTGGCGCGACCTTCGATCTTCAGGCTGTCCACGCCCGCCTTGCAGATCAGGTCGATGAAGGGCGCGGTGCACATATCGTTGGCGTTAAGGATGTAGCTGCCGTTCTCGTTTTCGCCGATCTCGTACAACTGGCCGGGGCGGGTCTCCTCGCTCAGGTAGTACTTCCAGCGGCAGGGCTGGGCGCACTGGCCGCGGTTGGCATCGCGGCCAGCCATGTAGTTGGACAGCAGGCACCGGCCAGACACGCTCATGCACATAGCACCGTGCACAAAGGCTTCAATTTCAAGCTCCGGCGGGGTCTTATCGCGCAGGATGGCAATATCCTGCAAGGTCATCTCCCGGGCCAGCACCACCCGCTTTGCGCCCATCTTGTAGGCGGCGCGGGCGGCTGCCCAGTTGGTGATGCCGGTCTGGGTGGAAAGATGCACGTCAATGTCCGGGGCAAAGGTCTTGCAGGCGTCCAGCACACCAAGGTCTGCCACGATAAAGGCATCCACACCGGCCTTGGCAGCTTCCTTGATGGCCTCCGGCAGGCGGTCGGCTTCCTCGTTGGTAGGCAAGGTGTTCATGGTCAGGTAGACCTTACGCCCGCGGGCATGGGCGTAGATGACGCTTTCCGTCAGCTGCTCCGGGGTAAAATTGGCCGGGGCAGAGCGCATACCAAACTCCGGCAGGCCGCAGTAAACGGCATCGGCACCGTAGTTGATGGCATAACGCAGACGTTCCGCATCGCCCGCCGGGGCAAGCAGTTCCGGGATCTGTAGCATTTGTAGGTTCCTCTCTTATGTATCACAGTTTTTAACGGGAAAGGGGCCGCTGCACCGTGTTTTTTAGTGCAGCGGCCTTTCCTCAGTTTTTCAGGCTTTTGTTCACAGCTGCGGCAGTTTTGCAGTTTGCGTTATGCTCTGCCAGCGTGTGGGCGTAGTAGTAATTGCCCTTGAGGTCGGTCACAAAGAAGTAAGCGTCCTTGGCTTCCTCATCGGGCTGCGGCTCCAGCGCCGCTTTGATGGCGGCAAAGCCGGGGTTCGAGATGGGGCCTGCGGGCAGACCGGTGCAGCTGTAAGTGTCGTAGGCTGCAAGGATATTTTCCGGGATATCGTCCCAACTGCCGTAGTAGGGTGCGACCCAGTTCCAGAGATAGTTATTGTCGGCGTCGCTCTGGATATAGCTGGAGGTGTTGCTTTGCAGCATGGGGTAGGGCGAGCCCTCTGCCAGACGGTTGCGGAACACCTGCGCCACGTTGGAGTCCTGACTGTTGCCCGCTTCCTCCTGCACAAAGGAGGCAAGAGTGACGAGCTCCGGCAGGGTCATTCCCTGCTCCTTGAGGGCGGCATACATTTCGGCGGTGAACTGTGCATCGAACTGGGCGTAGAAGGTGGCCACATAGTTGTGCACCGTATCGTCCTTCAAAAACTCGTAGGTCTCCGGGAAAAGATAGCCCTCGCACTTCATAAAGCGGTTCGGGGCGTCTTTATCCTCCGGGACGTACTGCCAGAAGGTATATGTGCTGAAATCGCCCTCGTTGGCTTCCTTCAGAAACTCCTCGGCGGTGCACAGACCGGCGGCTTCCATCTTCTGGGCAATGGCAATGGCCGTGGTGCCCTCTGGGACAGTCACCCGCACCGTTTCTGCCTTGGCGTACTGGGAAAGGGTGGCAATGATCGCATCGTAGGAAATCGCACTGGTCTGCAAGACAAAATCGCCGTACTGCAGCTTTGCGGCAGCGCCCTTTTCCCCCACATACCAGCGGAACAGGTAGGCAGAACGGATGACGCCCGCCTCCTTCAGCTTGTTGGCGATCGTGGCTACGCCGCTGCCCTGCGGGATGCTTACAGTCACCTCTGTGCTGCCGGGTGCACCATTGCCGTGAATCTCATTGTAGGCAAACCGCACCGCTGCGCCTGCTGCCAGAAGAAGCAGCAGAAGCACTACCAGCAGAATTTTGCCTGCGCCGCCCTTTTTGCGGGCTGCGTGTGTATCGTTGTGTGCCATACGCACCTTCCTTTTTTCAGTTTTCCAGCATCAGACGCAGATAGCTTTCGCTCACGTCAAAGGGCTCTGCGTCAAAGCGGATCATGCCGTATTCCTGCCGGGTGCCCTCGCCCAGAAACAGCGGCTGAGCAGCGCCTACCGTGATGACTGCCTTTTCCACGATGACTTCTTTTTCGCGGGCGGCTTCCATCAGAATTTCAGCGGCGCGGTCGCTGTCGGCCATCATCTCCACAAAATACAGGGTATCCTCCTTGCGGAAGTAGATGCCGTAGCCATGCTCGTTGGACACGATGGTGGCACCCCGGGCGTACAGCTCCTGCAGTACCACCGCCATGCGCTCCGGGCTCAGCTGCACGGTATCCTTCCAGAACTGCTCCCGTAGTTCGCACAGCTTTTTGGCCGTCACCGTGTCAAATTCCGCTTGGCTCCACAGGTTGCGGCTCACCTCGCGGGGCAGGCAGCGCAGAGCAAAGGCCTGTGCAAAGCCCTTATCCTGCAGCAGAGCAGCCTGTGCCGCATCTGCCGGAACTGCCACGGTGAAGCCTGCGCCCCGCAGCTTTTGCTGGGCGCACAGGGTATCCAGCAGACCCGCCAGCAGCAGACTGCCCTCGCCGCACAGGCACAGGTAATTGCCCGTGCGCCCCTGCAGGGTGACCGGCACAGCCAGCGCAGCCGCCACGATGGTGTCGTTTTCATCGGCTACATAAATGTTCTGCACACCGGCAAAGCGTTCCAGTACCATTTTTGCAAAATCTTCGGTATCATGATGCTGGCTCTGCCACAAAGCCAGCACTGCCGCCTCGTCGGACGGCTGCATCAGACGATACATCGTTCAGGATTCCCCCTCTTATCATATTTTATCATTCAGTCCAGCGTTTTCCGGGCAAGCTGCTGCACCTCTTGCTGAATTTCTTCAATACTGCGCATTGCGTCCCCGCTGGTGCAGTGCACGGTGTCCCAGCCAAGATGCCGGGCGCAGAACTCGGCAGCGGCGCGGCTGCGCGCCAGATAAGCCGTATCCTTTTCGTGCACGTCCTTTTTGCTCTCGTCGCCGTGGTAGCGCTGGGTCATCAGCCGCTGACTGACCGCCGGGTCTACCTGCAAATAGATGACCCTGTCCGGTGCGGGCAGACCCAGCAGCCGGAACTCGTAATCGAACAGCCAGTGCAGATATTCCTCCCACTGCTCCTGCGGGAGCTTCGAGCACTGGTGCACCGCGTTGGAGGTGGTGTACCGGTCGGCGATGATCACACCGCCCTGCTCGTAAAAGTTGCCCCAGCTGGTTTTATAGCTGGCGTAGCGATCCACCGCATAAAAGCTGGAGGCCGCATAGGCGTTTACATCATCCGGGTGCTGGCCGAACTGCCCAGCCAGATACATTTTAACCAGTGCGCTGGAATCGCTGGCATAATCCGGAAAGGTGATCTTTTGCACCGGCACGCCCTGCGCGGCGAGATGCTCTGCCAGCAGCTTTGCCTGTGTGGCCTTGCCGCTGCCGTCCAGCCCTTCCAGCACGATCAATTTGCCTTTGTTCATACGGCGGCACCTTCTTTGATGGCAGCATACTTTTCGCGCACCTCGGCGGTCTTGCCGCAGCACATCTTGCCCTCCGGGCAGGGGCCGCACAGGCAGGCAGGGCCGGCCTTGGCAAAGATATGGGGTGCCACCGGGTACACCAGCGCAAACATTTTTTCGGCCAGTTCCCGGATCTCCCACTGGGCGCGGTTGCAGCAGCGCAGCTGGAAGAAGTTCATCAGGCTGCGGGCGTTCATGGTGACCACCATTTTGGTCTCGCAGGCGTTGGGCAGCACAAAGCGGGCGTCCTCGTTGGCCTGTTTAGAGGCCTTGGCGCGGGCTTGCTTTTCCGGCATTCCCTCGGCCATCAGGCGGGCGGTGTGCCCCTCCTCCAGCTTATGGGCAAGGTCGAGATAGCGCTGGGCGTCCTCCTCCATGCTGGCAAGGAAAGCGGCCTTTGCCTCCGGGATAGCCTCGATTTCCGGAGGCGTCACATAGCGGAAGTCATCCAGACGCACATAGCGCTGGCTCTGCACGCTGAAGGATGCGATGCGGTGCCGGGTGATCTGGGCAAGCAGGGTGCGGCTGACCCCCTCGATGCCAAAGGTAAAGCTGGCGTGCTCGATGGGGCTGGCATGGCCAAGGTCACTGAGCATGGTCAGAAATTTTGCAGTTTTTTCCTCGTCCAGCCCGTCCAGAAGGTCGGTGATGTGAGCGTCGGAGTAGCAAAGCTTTGCGGCAGCCGCCACTACCTTTTCCGGTTCCGGGGTGTGGGCGATCAAACGAACAGTCATCATAGGGTCATTCTTCCTCCGTAATCTTGGTCAGGGGCGCAAAATTGGCCATCGTTTTCTTGATGCCCACTTTTTCAAAGTTGATCTCTACGATCTGATCCCCGGCAGCGGGCTTTACCTTCAGCACCGTGCCGCGGCCAAACACCTTGTGCTCCACGATATCGCCCGGTTCATAGTGCTTTGTGCCGGAAGCCGCCGGTTTTACGGCAGAATTTTCTGTAAAGGCAGTTTGCTTTACAGTATTTTTTGTCGCATTTCCGCCGGAATATGCAGAGCCAAACCCGCCGCTTCTGGTGGTCGGCTGGGTGGAGCTATTGCCAAAGTGACTGCCAAAACCAGAGGAAGACGTACTTCTTCCACCGTAAGAGGAGCCGAAGCTACGGCCTTCACCGGCGTTATATTCCCGGTTCAGGTAGCCGCTGCGGTTATTTGCACCGTAGCCAGCGCCGTAACCGCCGCCGTAGCTGCTGCGGCTGTAACCGGAGGGGCCGGAGTAGCCGGATGCCCCGCCGGGCACGGTATCGCTATAACTGCTGCCCCAACCGCCCATGCGGGAACGCTGTTCCAGCACCGGGCTGCGGGTCTCTTCGATATATTCCGGCTCGATCTCCCGCAGAAAGCGGCTGGGCTCGTTGCGCTGAGTGCGGCCGTACAGCATCCGGGTGACGCTGTTGGAGATGTACAACTCCTTTTTGGCGCGGGTGATGCCAACGTAAGCAAGACGGCGTTCCTCTTCCAGATCTGCTTCGGAATACTTGCTCATCTCGCTGGGGAAAACGCCCTCCTCCATGCCGATGAGGAACACATAGGGAAACTCCAGACCCTTGGCAGAGTGGATGGTCATCAGAACCACCTGATCGCTGCTCTCGTTATAGCTGTCGATATCGCTGATGAGGGCGATATCCTCCAGATAACCCTCCAGCGTAGCTTCCTCGCCATGCTGGTCGCAGTAATTTTTGACGTTGTTCACCAGCTGGCCAAGGTTCTGCAGACGGTCGGCGGCATCCTCGTGCCCCTTGGCGGCGTCTGCCTCCAGCATGGCCTTGTAGCCGGTCAGTTCAATGACATCGGAGGCGAACTCGTCCAGCGTGCGGGTGGCAAGAGAATCCTGCAGGCGCTGGTAGATCTGCCAGAACTTGAGCAGCGGCATGACCGCGCGGGAAAGTTTGGCGTACTGGTCGGCATGGCTGATGACATCCAGCATACTGACCCCCTGCTGCCCGGCAAGGTCTGCAATGACATCCACGGTGGTAGCACCGATCTTGCGGGCAGGCTCGTTGATGATGCGGCGCAGCCGCACATCGTCCCGGGGGTTGGCCACGATAGACATATAGGAGTGGATGTCCTTGACCTCCTTGCGGTCGTTGAAGCGCTGCCCGCCCACGATCTTATGCGGAATACCCGCGCGGGTGAAGTAGCTTTCGATGGGGGCAGACTGGGCGTTCATGCGGTAGAGGATGGCGTGGTCTGCCAGATGGCCGCCCGCCTTCAGGTGCTGGCCGATAACGTCCGCGATATGGCTGGCCTCGTCCTGCTCGTTCTCGGCGGTATACACCTGCACCTTATCGCCCTCGCCGTTGTCCGTCCACAGGGTCTTGCCCTTGCGCTCGGTGTTGTGCTGGATGACGCAGTTGGCTGCGTTGAGGATATTGGAGGTGGAGCGATAGTTCTGCTCCAGACGGATGGTTTTAGTGCCGGGATAGAGCTTTTCAAAGTTGAGGATATTTTCAATGGTAGCGCCGCGGAAGCGGTAGATGCTCTGGTCATCATCGCCCACCACGCAGATGTTGCGCTCCGGCCCGGTGAGCAGGCTGACCAGACGGAACTGCGCCACGCTGGTGTCCTGATACTCGTCCACCAGCAGGTAGCGGTACTTGTTCTGGTAGAACTCCCGCACGTCCGGGTGTTCAGCCAGCAGCTGCACGGTCTGGTAGATGAGGTCGTCAAAATCGAACGCGCCGGCCTCCTTCAGCTTTTTCTCGTAGGCTGCGTAGATGCGGGCGGTCTGGGTGCTCTTCACGTCTCTGGCGTGGTCTGCAAGTGCCTGCTCCGGGCTGATAAGCTGATCCTTCCAGCGGCTCATCTGGTTGATGGCGGCCTTGATGGGCAGGAATTTATCGTCGATGCTCAGCTCTTTATATACCGTTTTCATTACACGCTGAGCATCGTCGGTATCGTAGATGGTAAAGCTGCGGGGGTAGCCGATCTCCTCCGCCCAGCGGCGCAGGATGCGCACACAGGCTGAGTGGAAGGTGGAGGCGAACACCTCGTCCCCTTCCTCGCCGCCCAGCATCCGGCGCAGACGTTCCTTCAGTTCCCCTGCCGCCTTGTTGGTAAAGGTAATGGCCATCACGTTCCAGCTGCGTACCGCGTTGCGGCGCAGCATCCCGTCCAGCCAGCTGGGGGCATCGGTACCGGTCATAATGGCGGTGCGCAGGGCTTTGACGTCCTCCTCGGTCACCGGGCGGGGCGTTTCTTTGGAGCCATGCGCCGAGCCGAACCGGATGAGGTTGGCGATGCGGTTGACCAGCACAGTGGTCTTGCCGCTGCCGGCACCGGCAAGGATGAGCAGCGGGCCGTCCGTTGTAAACACAGCCTGCCGCTGCATATCGTTCAGGCGGCCGAATTGCTTTTCAATGTAAGTATCACGCAGGGTGCAGAATTCCTGCCCGAGAGATGCTGCCATGGTTTCACCTGTTTCCTTCGCTGTTATTCATACCGTATAGTATAACACATTTCAAAAAGGTTGTACATAAAAACTACCGGGAGTTACAGCTGCTTTTCCAGCAGATAGCGGTCGTAGCCGCCGTACATCTCCCGGCGGCAGCGGATGACGAAGCCGCCGGCCTGTGCGTTGCGCAGGCTGTAGCTGTTATCCGGGCTGACGGTAGCGCCCAAATGGGTGATCTGCGGCGGCAGCAGCGGCAGGGCCGCTTCCAGCATGGCGCGCTGCAGGCCGTTGCCCCGCCAGTCCGGGTGCACTACCGCGCTGTCTGCATTCGCCCAGTGCTGCCACTGGCTTTGCGGCACGCCCAGAAAGGCGGCATAGTTTTCATCGCTTTGCCCGCATAGACGCAGGATGAGGTACGCGCCCAGCCGCCCCTGCTGCCATGCGCCGATACCTATCCCGGTGCGCAGATAGCCGGTAATGTTTTCCAGTGTGTCCGGTACAAACTGCTCCGGGTGCGGCATGGCAGCGCGCACTTCGTTTTGCAGCGCAAACACCGCCGGAGCCTCGGCGGGGGTGCAGCGCCGCAGGGTGACGGCCTGCCGGGCGGGCTTGCCGCCTACTTTTTGCAGAAAATAGTCCATCTGTACTATGCCCTCCAAAATAAAATCGTACTTTTCAGCAGATTCCAGTATAAATGACGCTTTTCTAAATGTCAAATTATGCTATAATAAGAGAGAAGGGGCTGTGGAGGATTCCTCTCTGCCCGTTTGTATGAAGTTCGGGGCGGTGCTGCCGCCCGGAAACGGAGGAACCATCCATGAAAGATCCCGCACTGGCATCGTCCAGCCGCTTGGGCGGCGCTGTGATCAGCGACCGCGTTGTTGCAAGCCTGCTGGAGGAGCTGACCAACGGGCGCTATGCCCAAGCCGACCGCCTGCCCGCCGAGGTAGACCTTGCCACCGAGCTGGGGGTAAGCCGCACCGTCATCCGTGACGCGCTGAGCGAGATGGAGCGCGCCGGTTATGTGGAACGTGTGCGCGGCATTGGCACGGTGGTGAACCGTGCTGTGCTGGGGCTGCGCAGCCGCTTGGACCAGAAGCTGGAGTACTACCCGCTGATCCGCAGCTTTGGCAGCTACCCCCATGCCGACGGCATTCAGGTGATGCTTCTTCGTGCAGGCGAGGAGATGGCGCATTCGCTGGCGCTGGAAGTCGGTGACGAGGTGATCTGCATCAAAAAGCGCATCCTTGCCGATACGACCCCGGTGATCTACTCCATCGACTACCTGCCCCGCAGCCTGTTCGGCAACCGGGACTACACCCGCATCGACCTGACCGGCGACATCTTTGAGATCTTAGAGCAGGAGTGCCACCAGCAGATTTCTTCCAACGTGGCGCACCTGAAGGCCAGCTGCGGTGACGAGACCATCCGCGCAGCCATGCGGCTTGCCCCGGGCGAGGCCATGCTGCTGCTGGACGAAGTGTGTTTCAATCGTTTGTGCAGGCCGGTGATGCGCTCGCTGAGCTACTACACGAACTTTTTTGATTTTTCCATCTTACGCAAACTGCTTTAAACGGAGGTATACTGTCCATGCGTCATCTGATCGATCCTTTGGATCTTACCCAGCAGGAGATCACACAGCTGCTTGATCTTGCCGACCGTATCTGCGCCGACCCCGCCGCCTATCAGGAGGTGGCCAATCACAAAAAGCTGGCCACCTTGTTCTACGAGCCCTCCACCCGCACCCGGCTGTCCTTTGAGGCGGCTATGCTGAACTTGGGCGGCCATGTACTGGGCTTTCCCAGTGAGAACGTGTCCAGCGCCACCAAGGGTGAGAGCGTGGCCGACACCATCCGGGTGGTGTCCTGCTATGCCGACATCGTTGCCATGCGCCACCCCAAGGAGGGCGCACCGCTGCGTGCCTCCCGCTACTCCCGCATTCCGGTGATCAACGCCGGTGACGGCGGCCACCAGCACCCCACCCAGACCCTGACCGACCTGATGACCATCCGCCGCCGCATGGGCAGGCTGGATGATCTGACCATTGGTCTATGCGGCGATCTGAAGTTCGGCCGCACTGTCCACTCCCTGCTCAAGACCATGGCGCGCTGCAAGAATGTGCGCTTTGTGCTGATCAGCCCGGAAGAGCTGCGGGTGCCGGATTATATCATCAACGACGTGCTGGAGGCCAACGGCATCCCCTACAAGGAGACCCGCAGTCTGGAGGAATCCATGCCGGAGCTGGACATCCTGTATATGACCCGCGTGCAGAAGGAGCGCTTCTTCAACGAGGAGGACTACATCCGCCTGAAGAACAGCTATGTGCTGACCCGCGAAAAGATGGCACAGGCCAAGCCCACCATGGCAGTGCTGCATCCCCTGCCCCGCGTGAATGAGATCGCGCTGGATGTGGACGATGACCCCCGCGCCGCTTATTTTGAGCAGGTGCAGAACGGCGTTTACGTCCGCATGGCACTGATCATGACCCTGCTGGGGCTTGCAGACCCCAAGGCACCGAAGGAGGAGAACTGATATGTTGAATATTGACGAGATCCAGAACGGTATTGTCATCGACCACATCAAGGCAGGTACTGCCGTTGGTCTGATGGATCTGCTGGGCATTGCGGGCAACCGCACCGCCAGCGTGGCGCTGATCCAGAACGCACGCAGCAAAAAAACGGCAAGCGGCCGCAAGGACATCATCAAGGTAGAGGGCGACGCTTCGTGGCTGAACCTTGATGTGCTGGCTTATCTGGACCCGAACATCAGCGTGACCATTATTGAGAATGGCAAGGCTGTCCGCAAGGAGCAGCCCAAGCCCCCCAAGCGTCTGGTGAACATTGTGCGGTGCAAGAACCCCCGCTGCATCTCCAGCATTGAAGAGGAGTGCGACCAGATCTTTGAGTTAAGTTCCAACGGCAAGTACCGCTGCATCTACTGCGAGCAGGAGCTGCAGGTAAAGCCGGAATAAGTTTTTAAATTTTGAATATCGGAACGCCTACAGGCGTTCCGATATTCAATTTTCACAACTCAAACATAAAAAGGACTGCTGCACCTGGCAAAACCCATGTACAGCAGTCCTTTTTTGTGCAAAAGAAAACTGACGGAGCTCTTTGCAGCGCACGAGACTCCGGCTTGCCTACGCCATTCCCATACAGCAAACAAAACCGGAATTGCGACGCATCGAGTAACTTTATCGACTGCAACCCCCCAAAAGGCCCGCCGCAAAAAGTTCCGTCAGCAAGGTACTGTGCATCCCTGCACAGCCCGGAAAGCAAAGGGATACAGCCTGCTTACACGCACCGCAGGCTGCTTTTCCGTCCAGCAACAAAGCTTTTAAAAAGAGGGTATTCCCCTCCCACCGCAACGTGACTATGTCCGCACGGAAGGCTTCCTTTACTGGACCCAGTATAGCAGAGTCACACTTCTGTTGCATAATAATTGTCATATTCTGACGGTGCGGATGTCATGAATTGTCGGTGGGCACCGCACAGGTAAAGCGGAACCAGTTGTCCCGGCAGCTCAGGGTATACTCCGCACCGTGGCGCAGCAGCACATCCCGCACGTTGGAAAGCCCCATGCCGTGGCCGGGCTCTTTGCGGGTGGTGCGGGGCAGCTGGCCGTCCGGTGGCAGCTCCACGTCCCGCTGCACCCGGTTGCGCACTGAGAGCAGATACTCCTCCTCCGTTTTGCGCACCCGCACATACACCTCCGGCGGGTACGCCTGCGCTGCGGCACAGATGGCGTTATCCAGCAGATTTGCCAGCACGGTGACCATATCCACTCCGCTCAGGGGGAAGTCCCGCAGGTCGCACAGGTCAAAATACACGCTTACGCCCTGCCGGGCAGCCTCCTCGTACTTGCGGGTCAGGATGGAGTCCAGCAGCGGGTTGTGCGTATCCATAATAGTGGTGCTGGCCGCCACGGCCTTATCCACACCGGCAATGTAGTCCTGTGCACCGGCCACATCTCCCTGCTCCAGCAAAGCACGCAGCGCACTGATGTGGTTGGTGAACTCGTGGGTCAGACGGCGCTGCGCGGTGTAGGAATCCAGCAGAGCCGAGGCCCGCTGCTGCTCCAATTCGGCCTGAAAATGCAGACTGCGCCGCTGCATAACCTGATCATTGAACATCGCCACGATGTACAGATGTACCATGACCGCCACCGTAAGCCCCACTGTCATCCCCATTGTGGCCATGGTGGCCCTTTTGTTGTTGTCCGTGAGCATGAGCAGAATGTTCAGCACCACGACCACGCCCGGGAAAAAGCTCATGGTCAGCGCCTGCAAGGGCTCCAGTGCATTATGCCTGCGCCACTTGCCCACAAAGAAGGAAACGCCCGCGCTGACTACCAGATTTGCGACTGCCATGATGATCAGGCAATCTGCACGCCGGATGACCTGCTGCAGCTCACACTTCAGTATCCACGATATGACATACCGCATACTGTTTTCGACCAACAGGCACATAGTACCGTTGATCAGGCAGGCGGTAAACTTTTGCCCCGGCGTACCGTCAAACAGCATAACGGTGATGAACAGAAAAAGAAGCGTATAAACCACTGCCATCGGCGTAAAAAAGCCATAGCTGCGCACGACCGAGAGGATCATCGTGAGCATGGTTATAACGCCGGACCACATCAGCGGGTGCTTTACCCTGCCTTTGCCAAGGTAGGCATATTCCACCATGATAAAGCCGACCCATTGGGTCAGGCAGACCCAGTGGCCGTACATATACCAGCGCCAGAATTCTTCATTCATCGCCGAACTGCCCCTTCCACTCCAGCCATGCGCTGCGGATAGCCGGGAAATCCTGTCGGCTTGCGTTCAGCTCTACCCCGCTGCGCAGTTCCACCTTATAGTTGCGGATAGAGCGCACATACTGCAGGTTGACCACATCGCTGCGCCCCACCTGCAAAAAGCCGTTTTCGTACAGCATGGCGGGCAGATCTGCGATCTTGCCGTAAAAGGTGCAGATGGGCTGGTGCGGGATGTCGCCGTAGACGTTGATCTGGCGCAGAGCGCTTTCCAGATAATAGATCTGATCCAGCGGGATCTCGCTGGTGGTGCGGTTGTGGTGCACCTCCAGCGTTTTTTGGGGATTGGTCATGCCGGAAAAGATATCCTCCAGACAGCTGGGCAGTTGGGCGGCAATATCCCGCTTGAGCAGATAGCGGTAGGCATTGACGGTATAGCCCTGCGGCGCAAACTCCAGATACGCCGAGATGTACACCAGCACGATATCCGGGGCGATCTGCCGCAGCCTGCGCCCCAGCGCAATGCCATCGGTGGTTTTCAGGTCCACATCCAAAAACGCCAGCTGGTAGTGCTCCAGTTCCGGGGTGGCAAGCAGCTGCTCGCCGCTAGTGCAGACGGTGCTCTGCACCTGAATTTCCCGGGCGCGGAACCATTCCGAGATATACTCGTCCATCTGCGCAGCAAAGGCCGCATCATCGTCACAGACCAGAATGTGCATGGGGGTGTTTCCTCCTTTTTGAATACAAAAAAGCATATAGCAGTGTCCCCCGCCGGGAGAAGCACCCTATATGCTTTTATATTACACTTGTTCCGCCCGTTCGTCAATCAAAGACAGAGCAGACGCAGTGATCTCTTATGCAAGGATTTTGTCGTAGAGGCCAAACGCAAAGATGAACACCACGATGAGCGGCAGCACATAGGTCAGGTAGCCGCGCATCCAGTCCTGCACCTTGAGCCCCTCGCCGGTGTTGACCTCTTTTTTGTAGTTCTGCCAGCCCCAGCCGTAGCGGGTAACGCAGAACAGCAGATATACCAAGCTGCCCAGTGGCAGGAACAGGTTGCTGACCAGAAAATCCTCCACATCCAGCACAGCGCCGCCGAACACCGCAAAGCCATCCCATGCCCACAGGTTATAGCCCAACACACAGGGCATGGACAGCAGGATGATGAGCACAAGGTTCACCAGACTGGACTTTTTGCGGCTGCAGCCGGTCAGTTCCATGCCGCAGCAGATGATATTCTCGAACACTGCCAGCACGGTGGACATGGCGGCAAAGGCCATGAACAAAAAGAACAGGCTGCCCCACAGCCGCCCCATGGACATATTGGCAAAGATGTTGGGCAGGGTGATAAAGATGAGGCTGGGGCCGCTGGTCTGGTCCACATGATAGGTAAAGCAGGCCGGGAAGATGATCAGACCGGCGGTGATGGCTACAAAGGTATCCAGCACCACGATGCGGACAGACTCGCCCAGCAGGGAGTGTTCCTTGCCGATATAGCTGCCGAAGATGGACATGGCACCGATGCCAAGGCTCAGGGTGAAGAAGGCCTGATTCATAGCGGAGACCAGCGTGTTGACCACGCCCACCTCCTGCATCCGGGCAAAGTCCGGCACAAGGAAAAAGGTAAGTCCCTCTTTGGCCCCGGGCATGAACAGGCTGTTGACAGCCAGCACCACCATAATGAGGAGCAGGGCGATCATCATGCCCTTGGTCACACGCTCCAGACCGCTTTGCAGACCCTTGGCGCACACCAGAATGCTCACTACCACCACGAACACCATCCAGAAGGTCATGGTGGCTGGGCTTGCCAGCATCTCGGTAAACTTACCGGCCACCTGCTCAGCGTTGAGCCCCGCCAGCTTTCCGGCGGCGGTCATGTAGAAATAGTGCAGCATCCAGCCCGCTACGGTGGTATAGAACATCATCAGCAGGTAGCAGCCGATAAGGGTGAAATAGCCGTGGATGTGCCACTTCTGCCCCGGCTTTTCCAGCGCCTGATATGCCCGCACCGGGCTTTTGCGGGAGGCGCGTCCCACGGCAAACTCCATGGTCATGATGGGCAGACCCAGAATGACCAGAAAGATCAGGTAGAACAGTACAAAAGCACCGCCGCCGCCCTGACCTGCAATATACGGAAACTTCCACACATTGCCGATGCCGATGGCACAGCCTGCGGAAAGCAGAATAAAGCCCAGACGGGACTTCAGAGTTTCTCGTTCCATAATCCGATAACTCCTTACTTCTGCTTCCGGGGTGCGTTTTTGCCCACAGGGCCGCGGGGACGGCGCTCAGCAGCCTTGGACTGCTGTGCAGCAGAGCGGGTCTGTGCACGACCCTTGACGGCTGCGGCGCGCAGACCGTTCACCTCGGCCTTGGTCAGTTCACGGTAGGTGCCGGGCTTGAGCATGCCCAGCTTGACCACGCCTTCTGCGTTGCGCTTCAGGCGCACCACCTCAAGACCTACGCTCTCGCACATCCGGCGGATCTCGCGGTTCTTGCCCTCCTTCAGGGTCATTTCCATCACGGTGCGGCCGGGCTCATCGGTGACCACGTTGATGGCACAGGGCATGGTCTTGGTGCCGTCATCCAGCACGACGCCGCTGCTCAGCTTGAGGATAGTTGCCTCGTCGGCGCGGGGCTGCACGGTAACGCGGTACAGCTTGGAGATGCCGCCGGACGGATGGGTGACGGCCTGCGCAAAGGCACCGTCGTTGGTCATCAGCAGCAGACCCTCGCTGTCCTTATCCAGACGCCCCACCGGGTACAGGCGGGCGGGGATGTCGCTGACCAAGTCCATCACTGTCTTGCGGCCCAGTTCGTCGCTGGCGGTGGTCACATAGCCACGGGGCTTGTACAGCGCCAGATAATACAGCTGCTGGTTTTTCTGGATGTAGATGCGCTCGTCATCCACATGGAGCACGTCACGGTTGGGGTCCATTTTGTCGCCCACCTTGACCGGGTGTCCGTTCACCTTGACACGACCCTCGGCAATGATCTGCTCGGCGGCGCGGCGGGAGCACAGACCCTGCTCGGCCATGATCTTCTGAATACGTTCTTCTGCCATAATATTACTCCTTGTGCGCCTCACGGCGCTCAAAACGCGCACCGCTCCCCTGCTTTTGCGGGGCACGGTGCGCGACTATATAAACCGCAGACCAAAGGGTCTGCGGCTGCGGCTTGATTTGTGTAAAAAGTTATTCTGCCTTGGGCTCCTCTGCGGGTGCCTTGGCGTCCTTTTTGACCAGAGTGCTAAGCTTTTCCACCAGTTCGGGCAGCATGGTCAGGGCGCGGTCGATGCTGTTGGAGCTATCCGACAACTGAATGGTGCGCACGCAGCCATCCTTGATGACCAGAAATGCCACCGGCTGGATGTTGACACCGGCACCGGAGCCGCCGCCGAACAGGTCCTTATTGGCAGCGTTCTTGCCATTAAAATCGGTACCGCCGGAGGCGAAACCGAAGCTCACCTTGGACACCGGCAGGATAGTGATGCCGTCCTCGGTGGTGATGGGCTTGCCGATAATGGTGTTGGAGTCCACCATCTGGTGAATTTTCTCCATCGTAACGTTCATCAGACCCTGAATAGGATGCTCTGCCATAAAACAACTCTCCTTTATTCATCCGTACAGACGTTCGCCCGCCGGAAAGAATTCTGATATAGATTTAGTGTACCACACTTTATATAAAGATGTCCAATACTTTTTTGCGCCAGAACTCGTACAGCACCCGCACGGCGGCAATGACGATGAACAGCGCCTGTGCGCTGACCCGGAAGGATACCCTATCCTGCACAGTGGGCTGGGCACTGCCGAAGTCCGGCAGAACGCGCAGCTGGTCAAATTCCAGAAAGAAAAAATGGTCCAGCACGCCAAGGGTCGGGTACAGCCATGCCTGCAGCTTGCCGTAGCTACGGGCAGCTGCGGCGGGGTCCTCACCGCGCACGCCAAGACAGACCGAGATCTTTGTAAAGCGGATGGCACCAAACACCGCCCGCAGCAGCGTGCCCACGCCCCGCAGCATGGTGCAGATCACATCCAGCGTGATCTTTGCCTTTTGGTGGGGCGGCTTTTCAGCTTTAGGCTTTGCGGGCTGCGCAGCCTTTTTTTCAGCCTTTTTGCGCTTGCGCTCCGCACGCCATGCGCGGAATTTTGCTTTCAGCCTGCCGATAAAGCCCTTGGGCTCCTCCGGCGGGGCGGGCGGTTCCGGCTTGGGGTATTGGAACACCGGAAAAGTGATGCCCAGTGCCCCGGCCTTTACGGTAAGCGTATCGCTTTCCCAGCAGACATCCGCGCAGAAGGGGCACAGCAGCAACAGCGCCGCCAGCACCAGAATGATCAGCAGCAGGATGCCCACCACCTTGAGGATGAACAGCAGACAAGCGCCCACTGCGGAAAGAACCATGCCCATGGGTCAACCCTCACTTTCGGTCGGATCATCTGCCGGTGCGTCGCTGTGCACCGGCGGCAGGTCTGCCAGACTGGACAGACCGAACACACGTAAAAATGTATCGGTGGTGCGGAAGCTGACCGGACGGCCCGGCAGATCCAGACGTCCGGCTTCTTCGATGAGCCCCTTTTCCAGCAGACCGGACACGCTGGAGGAGGAATCCACGCCGCGCACCTGCTCAATAAAGGCGCGGGACACCGGCTGATTGTAGGCGATGACAGTCAGGGTCTCCATGGCCGCAGGGCCAAGCGGCACAGCGCGGCGGCTGTCCAGCACGCGGCGCACACAGTCTGCCCACTGGGTCTTGGTGGCCAGCTGCCACCGGGTATTCAGATGCAGCAGACACAGGCCGCTGTCCTCCCGCTGGTAGCGGGCGTGCAGGGTCTCCAGTGCGGCATCCACGCTGGACTGAGGCAGCTGCACCGCCTGTGCCAGCTTATCGGCACCTATAGGGTCGCCGCAGGCAAAAAGCATAGCCTCCACGGCGGCAAGGGTTTGTTTCTGGTTCATGGGTTCTCCTTATTGCGTTCCGGGCGGGTGCGGCGCATGGTCAGCGCTCCCCGGTCGTCCAGCGCGATGCGTCCGCCGCGCACCAGCTCCAGCAGCGCCAGAAAGGTAGCTACGTTGGTGCTGCGGCTCTGGCTGCGGGAAAACAGCTGCTCCATTTTTGCCACGGTGCCGCCCAGCATCCGGCGCAGAATGTACACCACCCGGCTGGTGACCGATACCATGGGCGCGGTGACCAGCGGTTCAAACTGCTGCTGGGTGGGCACACGGCGGGTCTTGGTGCGGCCTGCCAGCGCCTGCCAGTAGTCGGCCAGAATCTGCGGGGCGTGGTGCAGCGCATAGGTGTTGTCCCACTCCATCTCCATGGGACGGCGCACGAACACCGGGGCAGCCTCCCCTTTTGCGCGCAGCAGAGCCGCCATGCGGCGGCACTGGTCGTACTCGATGAGTTGGCCGGTGAGCTCCTGCTTCATGCGCTCGCCCTCTTCGCTGCGGGGCAGCAGCAGAAAGCTTTTCATCTCCACCAGATGCGCCGCCATCTCAATGAAGGCGCTGGCGGTCTCGGGGTCGGGGTCTGCCTGCTCCACGGTACGGGTGTACTGGTCGATGAGCTGCAAAATAGGGATATTGTGCAGGTCCATTTTATGTTTGGTCACCAGAGCCAGCAATAATTCCAGCGGGCCGTCAAAATCCTCCAAATGGAAGGTCAATTCCTCTGCCACTCAGATCACCGCCCCAAGGCTGCTGGCATAAACGGCGTAGGCGATCTTATCGATATACCCGGTGCCTGCGCCCAAAAGCGACCACACTATGTTATTCAGGTAGTAGAGCGGCGTATCCAGAAAGCCGCCCCAAACCGCTGCCAACATGACGATCATGATATATTTTTCGTACCGCATCAGGCCAAAGTAGATGTGCTGCGGCAGCACCACCAGCAGAATGCGGCTGCCGTCCAGCGGCGGCACCGGAATGAGGTTGAACACCGCAAGGCTCACGTTCATCAGCACCAGATACCGCAGGAACATGGCAATGTAAATGGTTGCGTTATTGACCGGCGCCCAGTAGTACATCACCTTCCATGCCACCATGCCGAGGTAAGCCAGCACAAGGTTTGCCACAGGGCCTGCCAGTGCCGTAAGCGCCATACCCCACTTGGGGTTTTTGAAGTTGCGGGGGTTCGTGGACACAGGCTTTGCCCAGCCCACGCCTGCAAACACCATGC
Organism: uncultured Faecalibacterium sp.; assembly: GCA_934532365.1. Taxonomy (GTDB): domain Bacteria; phylum Bacillota; class Clostridia; order Oscillospirales; family Ruminococcaceae; genus Faecalibacterium. Next base: position 24,290 of record CAKTAT010000015.1, read on the forward strand.
ACAGCGTGCCCAGCAGGTCAAAGTGTGCAAAGGGATTCAGCGAAAGACGCCCCTCGCGTTTGGCGGTGGCATCGCCCAGCAGCCATGCTGCCAGTGCATGGCCAGCCTCGTGGAACGGGATGGCCACCAGCGCCACCAGTGCGCGGATAATATAATAGGTTGCCTGTGCGGTCATGTAAATCTCCTGTCAAAACGAATTTCTTCCTTTATAATACTATTTTTTTGTGCCCTACACAAGCCCCACTGCGCCGGGAATGCAAAAAGCTACAGAAAATTTAAAAAAAGACTTGCTTTTTCTTTGCATCTCTGGTAAAATAGTCAAGCTGATTATTTTGATTCCATACTTCACTGTAGGAGGTGCAATTACCATGGCTAAGTGTGAATGCTGCGGCAAGGGTGTTACCTTTGGTATCAAGGTCTCTCACTCTCATCGCCGTTCCAACCGTACCTGGAAGCCGAATGTCCGTCGTGTCAAGGCGGTCGTGGAGGGCTCTCCCAAGTATGTCTACGCATGCTCCCGTTGCCTGCGCGCTGGCAAAGTTACCCGCGCTGTCTAATTTGGTGTATGTGGCCGGTCACTTTGTCGAGTGGCCGGCTTTTTTATTTGCCATAAGGAGAGGAATAAAATGTCTTTGCCTGTTGATCCCATCATGCTGCTGAGCGTGGTGAACCTGAAACTGCGGGATCAGTATAAGGATCTCGATGCGCTGTGCGAAGATCTGGAAGCCGATAAGGCCGGTCTGTGCGCAAAGCTGCACGCTGTGGGCTACGATTACGACCCGCAGCGCAACCAGTTTGTCTGATTATAGCTTCCAAATCCGGCACCGGTGCGCAGCGACTGTGCCCGGGCCGGTGAATGATAAAATAAGGAGTGCTTGATTTATGATCCAGGGTACCTATTACAAAGAGTGGAGCACGGTTCTGGGCCGTGAGATGGAGTTTAAGGTGTACGGCCATGCCGGTGTGCCAGTGCTAGCACTGCCCGCCCGCGGCGGCCGTTTTTACGACTGGGAGAACAACGGGATGCCCGATGCCATTGCCCAGCTGCTGAACGAGGGCAAGGTGCAGCTGTTCTGCGCAGATGCCGTAGACGGCGAGGGCCTTTTGAACGGTGATCTGCCCCTGCGCCGCCGCGCCGAGCTGCAGGAGAAGTATTTCGTCTACCTGACCGCTGAACTTGCTCCCCGCATTCTGACCCTGAACAACGCCAAAAAGGGCACCCGGATCTGGACTGCCGGTGTGGATTTGGGCGCTTACCACGCCGTCCACTGCCGCCTGCGCCGTCCCACCCTGTTTGCCGGTGCTGTGGGCATGGGCGGTATCTACGACCTGACCCGCTTCTGGGGCACCGACAGCGATGACATGGTGCTGCGCTGCGCTCCCCTTGCCTATCTGCAGGAGAACGGCATCGCCAACAAGCCGGCGCTGGCCAAGGCTGAGGAGAACAGCCTGATCCTCTGCGCCGGTCAGGGTGCCTACGAGGGCGATGCACTGGACGACACGCAGGCACTGGCCGACCTGCTGAAGGATCAGGGAATGCCCGCGCATCTGGAGATCTGGGGCGGTGACGTTTCCCACGACTGGTACTGGTGGGGCAAGATGTGGAGCCTGTTTGCACCGCGCATTCTGGAAGTAAAGTAAGCGTTTTCAACGAGGGAAAGCCTGCGCGGCTTTTCCTCGTTTTCTTGTGTGCAGCGGTTTTGAATGGCCTCCGCGTGCGCTCTGGCCATATTTAGAGGAAGAACTATTTTATATTTCGCGTTTGTCGCGGCCCGCAGGCCGCGACAAACGCATTTTCACGAGAAGGGTTGTTCCCCTTTGCACCATATTTTTACTAATTTTTCTAAAAGCGACCTACGGTTTCTCCTACAATTTTCATTTCCTACTTGAATTGTCGGATATTATGTGCTATACTGCTGTTGCAAGAAAATATACCCCATGGGGGTTTATGAAAGGAGCGATTCCGATATGGAAGAGACCAAAAAGCACTGTTGCTGCTGCGTTGACACGCCAGAAGCGGACGCTGCGGCAGATACTGCTGTCCCCTGCTGCTGCCGCCACAAAGAGCGCAGCCCGGAGGAATACAAAGCCCTGCTTAACCGGCTGAACCGCATTGAAGGGCAGGTGCGGGGCATCCGCGGGATGTTGGAAAAGGACACCTACTGTGTGGACATTCTGGTACAGGTGGCCGCAGCCAATGCGGCGCTGAACAGCTTTTCCCGGGAATTGTTGGCACAGCACATCGGCAGCTGCGTGGCGGACGACCTGCGTGCCGGCAGCGACGAAAAGCTGGAAGAGCTGCTCCGGCTGCTGCCCAAGCTGATGAAATGACCGCCCGCCGGGCAGACTGACCACAAGGAGAAATAGCAATGGAACAATTCAACGTTACCGGCATGAGCTGCGCGGCCTGCTCTGCCCGGGTAGAAAAGGCCGTAAAGAGCGTGCCGGGCGTCACCGGCTGTTCGGTAAGCCTGCTGACCAACTCCATGGGGGTGGAGGGCACCGCTGAGGATGCCGCCATTATCCGCGCTGTGGAACAGGCCGGTTACGGCGCAAGCCCCAAAAAGGCCGCCGCAGCCGCCAGCACCAGCGCAGAGCTGGACGCGCTGGCTGACCACGAAACACCCAAGCTGAAGCGGCGGCTCATAGCCTCGCTGGGCTTTTTGCTGGTGCTGATGTATTTTTCCATGGGGCACATGATGTGGGGCTGGCCGCTGCCCCGCTGGTTTGATGGCAACCACATCGCCATGGGGCTGGTACAGCTGCTGCTGGCGGGTATTGTGATGGTGATCAACCAAAAGTTTTTCATCAACGGCTTCAAGGGGCTGGTGCACCGCTCCCCTAACATGGATACCCTGGTAGCCATGGGCTCGATGGCAAGCTTTGTGTGGAGCACCTACGCTCTGTTTGCCATGACCGATGCGCAGCTGCACGGCAATGAAGAACTGGTCATGCACTACATGATGGAGTTCTACTTTGAGTCTGCCGCCATGATTCTGACCCTTATCACCGTGGGCAAAATGCTGGAGGCGCGTTCCAAGGGCAAGACCACCGATGCGCTCAAGAGCCTGATGAAGCTTGCCCCCAAGACCGCTACCCTGCTGCGGGACGGTACCGAGGTGACCGTGCCCATTGAGCAGGTGCAGAAGGAGGACATCTTTGTGGTGCGCCCGGGCGAGAACATCCCGGTGGACGGCATTGTGCTGGAGGGCAGCAGCGCCGTGAACGAGAGCGCCCTGACCGGCGAGAGCATCCCGGTGGACAAAGCCGTGGGCGATAAGGTAAGCGCCGCCACCACCAACCAGTCCGGTTATTTGCAGTGCCGCGCCACCCGCGTGGGCGAGGACACCACGCTGGCGCAGATCATCCGCATGGTCAGCGATGCCGCTGCCACCAAAGCCCCCATTGCAAAGATCGCAGATACCGTATCCGGCTTTTTCGTGCCTGCGGTCATCAGCATTGCAGTGGTCACCACCCTTGTCTGGCTGCTGCTGGGACGGGATGTCGGCTACGCATTAGCGCGTGGCATCTCGGTGCTGGTCATCAGCTGCCCCTGTGCGCTGGGGCTGGCAACGCCGGTGGCCATTATGGTGGGCAACGGCTTAGGTGCGAAGAACGGTATCCTGTTCAAGACCGCTGCGGCGCTGGAGGAGACCGGGCGCACCCGCATCGTGGCGCTGGACAAGACTGGCACCATCACCTGCGGCGAACCCACCGTCACCGACCTTCTGCCCGCTGCGGGCGTGAGCGAGACCGAGCTGCTCACGCTGGCCGCCGCACTGGAGGGCCGCAGCGAGCACCCGCTGGCGCGGGCAGTTCTGGCCTATGCGGAGGAAAAGCAGCTGGAGCTGCCCTCTGTTACCGATTTTACCGCCCTGCCGGGCAACGGCCTTACTGCCAGGCTGGAGGGCAAGGAGATCTTTGGCGGCAACGCTGCTTTTATCAGCACAAAGGTCGCTATCCCCGCTGCGCTGCAAACGCAGGCTGCTGCGCTGGCTGCGCAGGGTAAAACGCCCCTCTTCTTTGGCGGCATTGGCCGTCTGCTGGGCGTTATCGCGGTGGCAGATACCATCAAGGAAGACAGCCCGCAGGCCATCCGGGAGCTGCGGAATATGGGCATCCGGGTGGTGATGCTGACCGGCGACAACCAGCGCACCGCCGAAGCCATCGGCCGGCAGGCCGGGGTGGACGAGGTGATCGCCGGGGTGTTGCCGGAAGGCAAGGAGGCCGTTATCCGGCAGCTGCAAAAATACGGCAAGGTTGCCATGGTGGGCGACGGCATCAACGACGCCCCTGCCCTGACCCGCGCTGACACCGGTATTGCCATCGGCGCCGGCACGGACGTAGCCATTGACGCTGCGGACGTAGTGCTGATGAACTCCAAACTCTCGGACGTGCCCGCCGCCATCCGGCTGAGCCGCGCTTCCCTGCGCAACATCCACGAAAACCTGTTCTGGGCGTTCATCTATAACATCATCGGCATCCCGCTGGCAGCCGGTGTGTTCATTCCCTTGGGGCTGACGCTGAACCCCATGTTCGGCGCAGCTGCCATGAGCCTTTCCAGCTTCTGCGTGGTGAGCAACGCCTTGCGGCTGAACCTGTTTGACCTGCACAGCGCAAAGCGTGACCACCCGCCCAAACACGTCCCTGCCCTGCCCGCTGCCCTTGTGCAGCCCGCAGCGGAGGAAGATACAACTGCATCCAATCAAACGGAGGAGACCGCTATGAAAAAGACCCTGACCGTAGAAGGCATGATGTGCCCCCACTGTGAAGCCCGCGTCAAGAAGGCGCTGGAGGCTCTGCCGCAGGTGGACGAGGCTGTTGTCAGCCACGAAGCCGGTACTGCCATTGTTACCCTGAACGCAGAGGTAGACGATGAGGTGCTGAAGAAGGCCGTGGAGACACAGGATTACCCCGTTACTGGCATCCAGTAAGGTTCACCCACCACAAAATGCAAAGAGGCAGCTGCGCGAAATTCTGCGCAGCTGCCTCTTTTTGCATCCATAAGACGATGTGCTTTCTCCTTTACACCATCGATAAAAATAACCCTGCCAGCTATACAGTGCCATAGCAATGCAGAACCAGCAGGGGGATCCTATTATAAGTTCATCAACAGTGCTGCGATGGGTTCCATGTAAAACTGCTCGTAGCCCGCCGCGTTGGGATGTATACCGTCACTGGTGTATTTGTCACTCAGCTCACTGATGCCGTGCGGACCCATGGGAGGGGCGTTTTCCTCAATATCAATGTAGGGCACGTTCCACTTTTGCAGTACTGCAAGGATGGCGGGTTTATAGGTCTTGTACCAGTTATCTCTGTCGGCAAACAGCCCGCCATGCGGAAATACATAAGCCACACGCTTCTCGCTGTGATTCTCTGCCAGATATTCCAGCGTCTTTTCCAGCGCACCGGTCATGGTCGTTTCATCGTAAGCGGCATCAAATCCATCGGTCATTGTGCCGACTGCGGCTTTGTTCCACGCATCATTGATGCCGCCCTCCAGCAGGATGTAATCTGCCTTTTCCAGCGCATCGGAGCTTGTCACGATTGTGCAGATGCAGGCTCTGGTGCCGCCATTCACGTTGTCTGTAATATTCGGTGCCAGCGTTGCCCCGTCCGCAGCCTCATTTATAAAGGTCATCCCATACTTTTGAGCTACTGCTTTTCCAAATCCGCCTTCGCCGCCGGTACCATAAGCGATGCTGTCGCCTGCAACGTATAAAGTCTTTCCGGTCAAAATGTCGGCCGCCATATCGTTAACATTCACAGCGGGGTTCGAAATGACCGGTTCTTTCTTGTCGAGCTTCGGCACGTCATTAACGCTGCCAACAACGCCAGCAACAACAACCGCGGCAAGAGCCACGCCAAAAACAGCGCAGCCAATCTTACTCAACCAGAACTTAAACACATTGATTTCTCCCCTATATTTTTTAGTTGCAAGGCCGCCTTTTCCCTTTTGGATGCTCTCTTCGTCGATCACGCCAAGGCCTATGTGATATGAGTGCTTGCCGCCTCTTTTTCTGACCGCACTCACGCCTTTACTCTTCTATCAAAGAGTTTTGTTCTTACGGCATGATTCTACCATATATTGTTTTAACAGTCAAATAGTCTGCCGCATCGAGGATTGTATTTATAAAAGCCTGAAACGCCAAAAAAGCCCGCTGCAAGGCGGAATGTCCTTGCAGCGGGCAGCATAGATAACCGGGGAACCCTTATCAGACTTCGGTGTTGAAGTAGCGCTTCAGCAGGCCCTCGAAGCCGCGGCCATGGCGGGCTTCATCCTTTGCCATCTCATGGACGGTATCGTGGATAGCGTCCAGATTCAGCTCCTTAGCCTTCTTGGCCAGATCCATCTTGCCAGCGCAGGCACCGCACTCGGCCTCGGCACGCATCATCAGGTTCTTCTTGGTGCTGTCGGTCACGACCTCGCCCAGCAGCTCTGCAAAGCGGGATGCGTGGTCAGCTTCCTCGTAAGCATAGCGCTTGTAGGCCTCGGCGATCTCGGGGTAGCCCTCACGCTCTGCCACGCGAGCCATAGCCAGATACATACCGACCTCGCTGCACTCGCCCTCGAAGTTTGCGCGCAGACCATCAACGATCTCCTGCGGCACGCCCTCAGCCTTGCCGATGCCAACAACGTGCTCGGTGACGTAGGTGTTGCCCTTCTTCTCCACAAAAGCGGAAGCGGGAGCCTTGCAAACGGGGCACTGAGCGGGGATCTCACCCTCAGCGATATAACCACAAACGGTGCAAACGTATTTCTTCATAAGAATTTACCTCCATTCGATCTGTTAAAAATGATACAGGACGGAAACCACCCGCCTGTTGTTTCTATGCGGGGCAGCCGCGCTGCCGGGTATAGAAAGAGCCATGGAAAGAAGTTTTGTGCTTTGTGCACTTCCCTTTCCATGGCTCTATTATAGCGAATAATTCCTAGTTAGTCAAGCATATTTTTAAGAATTATTCCTATTTATCAAAATCTGGCAGGATGCCCAAATTCCCTTACGGAAAACTGGACGCATTACCGAGAATCAGACCTGCAGGTTGCCGCTGGTAGCAGCATCAGAACCGGCGGTAGCGTCAAACTCGTAGTCGTTGCCGGGCAGGATGGCGTTGAGCAGGATACCTGCAATCGCAGCCACAGCCAGACCGGACAGGTTGATGGTGACGCTGCCAACGGTAAAGCCAACGCCGCCCACAGAGTTGAAGCCCAGTGCGCACACCAGAATGACGGCGGCAACGATCAGGTTGCGGCTGTTGGTGAAGTCCACACGGTTTTCCACCACGTTGCGCACACCGATAGCGGAGATCATGCCGTACAGCACAAAGCTGATACCGCCGATGATGCCGGTGGGGATAGTGTTGATGACGGCCTCAAACTTGGGGCTGAAGCTCAGGATGATGGCCAGCACAGCGGCAATGCGGATGACCAGCGGGTCGTAGATCTTGCTCAGTGCCAGCACGCCGGTGTTCTCGCCGTAGGTGGTGTTGGCGGGGCCGCCCAGCAGACCAGCCATGGTGGTGGCCAGACCATCGCCCATCAAGGTGCGGTTCAGGCCGGGGTCATTGATATAGTTGTGGCCAACGGTGGCGCTGATGGCGGCAATATCGCCAACGTGCTCCATCATGGTAGCCAGTGCGATGGGGATAATGGTGAACAGAGCGCTGATGAACTCCGGGCTACCGTCAATGGCAAACAGACCCATAGCCTCTTTGTGCAGGGGGATGCCCAGCCAAGCGGCCTCGGAGATCTTCTGGAAGTCCACTGCGCCGGTGACCAGTGCCACTGCGTAGGAGACCAGCACGCCGATGAGGATGGGCAGGATCTTGACCATGCCCTTGCCCCAGATGTTGCACACGATGACAGTGCCCAGTGCCACAAAGGCCAGCAGCCAGTTGGACTGGCAGTTCGTGATGGCAGAGGGGGCAAGAATCAGGCCGATGGAGATGATGATAGGGCCGGTGACCACCGGCGGGAAGAACTTCATGATGCGGCGGATGCCAAAGGTGGAGATCAGCAGGCTGGCCACCAGATAGACCAGACCCGAGAACGCAATAGCAGCGCAGGCATAGGGCAGCATCTTGGTGTTGGCAACGGTCAGGTTGCCGTCGGCATTAGCCAGCATGGGAGCCACGATGGAGAAACCGCCCAGGTACGCAAAGGAGGAGCCGAGGAATGCCGGAACCTTCTTTTTGGTGATGAGGTGGAACAGCAGCGTGCCCAGACCGGCACACAGCAGCGTAGTGGAAACGCTCAAGCCGGTGAGCAGCGGCACCAGAACCGTTGCACCGAACATGGCAAACATGTGCTGCACACCCAGAATAAACATCCGGCCTGTGCCCAGCTTTTTGGCGTCGTATACGCCTTTGGAGTAATCGATTTTTTCGCTCATAGAAAACCTCCTGTACTGTTATTCCCAAAAAAAGAGGCATTGCCGTTGAAACAGCAGTGCCTCTGAATTTCAGGAACAAGACCTCCACACAAAAACAGGAAAGAAGCAGCTATGCAGTCGCTCGCGCTTGAACATTATGCTCCTCCCCTTCTTTTTGTGTTCCTTCCAACAACCGGAACCGCTCCGGCAAGGCAGCAGCAGCGCCGCAGCCTTTTTGATAAGTATAGCAGATTTTGGGCTTTCCAGCAAGGTGTTGACAGCTTTTTCTTGCCTGTTGCGCCGCACCGCGGGCTGCGGGGGTTGCGCTTTGGAGCGGAATCGCCTATAATAGAGCCTGTTCTTATTTCCTACTATCATAATGTGTTGATATTACAGGAGGCTTTATGCTCTATCTGGATTATTCTGCCAACACCCCTGTGGACGAGGCAGTGCTGCAATGCTTCTGCGAAGCAGAGCGGCGCTACCCGGGCAATGCCAACGCCCACCATCAGGCAGGCGCTGCCGCAAAGGCTGCTATAAACGAGGCGACCTGCAGCATCGCCAGCTGTCTGGGGGCACCGCCTGCGGGCATCATCTACACCTCCGGCGCAAGCGAAGCCAACAACCTTGCCGTAAAGGGGCTGGCAGCGCTGGGAGGTGCAACGGGCAAGCACATCCTCTCTACCCCGCTGGAGCATTCGTCCGTCAGCGGCAGTCTGGAGGCGCTGCAAAAGCAGGGGTACGAGGTGGAGCTGCTGGACATCCTACCGGACGGCACAGTGGACCTTGCAGACCTGAAAAAGCGGCTGCGCACGGACACCGTGCTGGTGGCTGTGACCGCCGTGGACAGTGAACTGGGCGTAGTGCAGCCTATTGCAGAGATTGCAGAGCTTTTAAAGACATACCCCAACTGTCATTTCCATGTGGATGCCACGCAGGCTGTGGGGAAAATTCCAGTGCAGTTTGAGGGCGTGGACACCATGAGCCTGACAGCCCATAAGTTTTACGGACTCAATGGCATCGGTGTGCTTGTAAAGCGGCTGGGGCTGGCACTGCCGCCCCTCATCCACGGCGGAGAGAGCACTACCCCCTACCGCAGCGGCACACCTACCGTAGCCCTTGCCTGCTCGCTGGCGCTGGCCTTGGAAAAGGCTACTGCGGAGCTGCCCGCCCGCGCCGCAGCCGTCCGCAGCCTAAACGACCGGCTGCGCACAGAACTGGCCTGCTATCCAAAAGTGCGCATCAACAGCTCGGCAAACGCTGTGCCGCATATCCTGAACCTGAGCGTGCAGGGTGTAAAGGGCACCGTGTTCCAGCGGGAGCTGGACGCACGCGGGGTATGCGTCTCGGTCAAATCCGCCTGCTCGTCCGATGGGTTGCCTTCCCGGGCAGTGCTGGCGGTCAGTCAGGACCGGCGCAATGCCCTTTCCTCTTGGCGCATCAGCCTGAGCCACCTTACCACAGAGGAGGAAGTGACCGGCTTTCTGCACGCCTTTGCTGATTGCTACAACACCCTGACCCGGTAAAAGAGACGCTAACCAGAAACACTTGCAGCTGCTATAAACAAACAAAAAGACCTTCCCGCTCTCCGGAACGGGAAGGTCTTTATAATTGCTAGTTAGCCTTGGAACTTACGTTCAAGGACAAAATCACTCAACGATCTTGCCAACAACGCCGGAACCAACGGTACGGCCACCCTCACGGATAGCGAAACGCAGGCCCTCTTCCATAGCAACAGGGGTCAGCAGCTCAAC
>CAKTAT010000016.1:0-34143 GCA_934532365.1 uncultured Faecalibacterium sp.
CCCGTGATATACCAGTACATGGGGTTCAGCTTGATGATCTGCTGCATATTGAAGCCGCCGATGGAAAAGGTCATCTGGGTGGGGTCGTAGAAGATGGCGGAGAAATACAGCAGCGCGGTGATGAACACGCTCCAGATGTGCATGATATCCCGGAAGAACACCGTAGCCGCCGCCAAGAACATACTGACCCCGAGGCTGAAGAAGAACAGGGTCACCAGCGGGTACAGCGCCTCGAAAATGGTCAGGTGGAAGGGCGCGCCGGTAAAGATCATGACCAGCAGCAGCGCCACAAAGCTGAAGATGCAGTTTACCATGGCAAAGCAGCATTTTTCCAGCGGGAAGATATACTTGGGAATATACACCTTTTTCAGCAGCGGGGCGGCGCTGAGCACGCTGCTCATGCTGGTGGAGGTAGCTTCGTTGAAAAAGTTGAACAGCAGCTGACCGCACATCAGAAAGACGGCAAAGTTGTCGATGCCGCTGCCGCGCATATCCATCAGGCTGCTGAACACTGCCCAGTACACAAGGCACATCAGCAGCGGGTTCAAAACGCTCCACACCACGCCCAGCACGCTGCGGCGGTATTTCAGCTTGAAATCACGGCTTACAAGGTTCCACAGCAGATAGCGGTAGCGCCAGAAGCCGTTCCACATTGCTTTGAGTTTTGCCACGGGCGATCACCACTTTTCAAAATATTCGAACTTCTGGGCGGCAAAGGGCTCGTGCAGCTTGTCCTTTGCGCTGGTCTTGTGCTCGCAGCCGCAGTCCGGCCACTGCACGTTGACGGTGGGGTCATCGTAGGGGATGCCGCCCTCGCTGGTGGGGTCGTAGACGTCGGTGCACTTGTAGCAGAACTCTGCCACATCGCTCAGCACCAGAAAACCGTGGGCAAAGCCCTCCGGGATATAGAACATCTTCTTGTTGTCCTCGGAGAGGGTCACGCCCACCCACTTGCCAAAGGTAGCGCTGTGGGGGCGGCAGTCCACGGCTACATCATACACCTCGCCCTTGGTCACGCGCACCAGCTTGCCCTGGGTGTGGTTCTTCTGGAAGTGCAGCCCGCGCAGCACGCCCCGGGTGGAGCGGCTCTGGTTGTCCTGCACAAATTCCTTGTCGATGCCGGCCTCTGCGAACTGGTCCTTCTGGTAGGTCTCCATAAAATAGCCGCGGTCATCGCCGAACACCTGCGGCTCAATGACCACCACGCCGGGGATCTCGGTCTGCGTAAAAATAAACTTACCCATGATATTGTACCTCTCTTTTTTTCTGAAAGCTTTTTCTTTATCTGGAAAAGTCTGATTTTGAACAGGCTTTTACGCTTTTTTATGGTGCTTTGCCGTTTTGCGGCGCTTTTTCAGGCGGGAATGCAGCCGCAACACCAGCACCGTGATTACTGCCGCACCCACGGTGCACCCCACCGAGATGCCCGCCAGCAGCCATGCGCTGCTGCCCGGCTCCACGTCCTTAGCGGCTTCCAGCTTTGTGCCGGCGCTCTGCTCCAGCAACTCGGCAAGACCCGTGATCTCGGCCTTTACCCGCACGCTGGTGCTCTCCTGCTGTGCGCCGCCGTTCAGGGTGTACACCGCATACACGGCGGGCTCTGCGCCCAGCAGATACTGCTCCGGCAGCTCCAAGTCCACGGTCACGTCCTGCGCGGACAAGCCCTCGGCCAGCAGCAGCTTCACCCCAGGGTCGGCCACGGTAACGGTACCAAGGCTCTGCCCGCCGCCCGCCACTGCCAGCTGTGCAGTGACCGTGCCGCCGGGCAGCTGGGTGTAGCCTTTATAGGTAGCAAAGGCGTAGTCCAGCAGGGTGCGCATATCATTGTATTTATCGGTGCTCAACTGGCTTTGCATGGTCGTGCAGATCAGCCGCACCCCGTCCTGCTCGGCCAGACAGACATAGCTGTACCGGGCGGTGTTGGTGTAGCCCAGCTTGGAGCCCAGCACACTGTCGATATGGTAGCGGCTGGAGCCGATGCGGATCTTATCCTGCTGGGCGAAGTAGCGGGTCACCGGCTGGATGTTGGTGGGCTGCATGGTGTACATCTTATTGCGGGTGAACACATCCTCAAACCCCGGCTGCTGCAGCGCCCAGCGCAGGATCTGCGCCATATCGTAGCAGCTGGTGTAGTGATCCTCATCGCTGATGCCGTGGGGGTTTGAAAAGTGGGTGTGGGCCAGCCCCAGCTCCTCCACCTGTGCATTCATGGCCGCCACGCCGTCCGCGATGGTGCCGCCGCCGAAATATTCCGCCAGCAGGTTGGCACCATCGTTGGCGCTGGCCATCTGGGTGGCGTACAGCGCATCCACCAAGGGGACCTCTTCCCCTTCCAGCAGAGCGATGTGGCTGGAATCCGTGCCCGCCAGCGAGTAGACGTCCTCATGGCTCACGGTCAGCTTTACATCGTCCCAGTCCCCCTGCGCCTTTTCGCAGGCAAGACCAAGGGTCATCACCTTGGTAATGGAGGCCGGGTGCAGCTCCTCGTCCATATTCTGCTGCGCCAGCACAAGGCCGGTGTCTGCATCCATGATGCAGTATGCCCGGGTATTGGCCAGCGCCGGGCCGGCTGCTGCCGCGCCGGGCACCAGCACAGCGCCTATCAAAAGCAGCACAGTGCACAGTGCTGCGGTAAATTTTTTCATCTGGTATTCTCCGCTTATCAGTTTTATGCCAGCAAGGCATCATTTGGAGTATACCACATTTTCTCCCCGCTGAAAAGAGATTTACGCATTCCTTTGCCCCAGCAGCACCGGCTGCAGCTGCTCGCCCCGCAAGGCGGCGTCCACGGCGGCGGGCAGCAGGGCAAGGTCTGCCTTCAGGCTCTGGGGCTTGGCAAAGGGGTCATCCTGCCCGTAGGGCACAAAGAAATAGTGCTTGCGCTGGCACAGCCGCGCCATGTTTTCGCCGGAAGCGCCAAGGCCGTCGTTGGTGGAGACCGCCAGCACCACCGAGCTGCCCACCCGCAGCAGACTTTTGGCGGCAAGGGTCACCGGCGTATCGGAAAGCCCCGCCGCCAGCCGCGCCAGCGTTGCGCCGGTGCAGGGGGCAATTACCAGCGCCTGCGCCAGCCGCCGGGGGCCCAGCGGCTCCACCGCCTGCAAAGTGTCCAGCACCGGCTGCCCGGTAACAGCCTGCAGGCGCTGCCGCCAGCTTTCCCCGGTGCCGAACCGGGTATCCTGCTGCGCGGCAAAGCTCATGACAGGCAGCAGCGTCCAGCCCTGTGCCGTCAGTGCCTGCGCCGCGCCCAAGGCGTCCTCCAGCGTGCAAAAGCTGCCGCACACCGCAAAGGCAAGACAGCCCTTTTTTTCTGTGGTCATATCGTTCCCTCCCGCTCCTGCAAAATGGCTTGCACCGTGCGTGCCAGCGCCTCCCCTGCCGTTTCCGGCGCCCAGACTGTCGGCAGGCTCAGCGCGTGCAGCGCCGTGTGCCCCAGCCGCCGGGCGGCGGCAAAGTCTGTGCCGCCGGGCTTTGAGGCCAGATCTACGATCAGACTTTTCTTTGGCAGCGCTGCCAGCACTGCCGCCGTCAGCACCGGCGCGGGGATGGTGTTCACCACCGTATCAAAGGCGGCAGCTGCGGCGGCAAGGTCTGTCAACGGCACCGCCCGCAGCCCCTGCTCCTCTGCCATCGCCCGCTGCACCGGGCGGCGTGCCGCCACGGTCACCTGCGCCCCCAGTGCCGCCAGACGCACCGCAAGCGCCCGCCCCACCGGGCCAAAGCCCAGCACCAGCACCGCCGCACCCCACAGGGTACGGCTGCGCCGCTCCAGCAGAATGCCGATGCAGCCCTCGGCGGTGGGGATGGCGTTATACACGGTCAGTTCCGGGCGGGCAAAGTAATCCACCAGTTCCACTCCCGCCGCCCGGGCAATGGACATTGCCTCCTCCGTCACCTTACCGCCCAGCGCCAGCGCGCCGGGCTTTGCCGCGCCCAGCAGCTGCGCCAGCGGCAAATCAGCCTGTTCCAGCGGAAGCGGCAGCAGGATGCAGTCTGCCTGCGGCAGCTGCTGCACGCCGCCCACCGTATACCCTGCCCGCGCCAGCGCACGCCCTGCCGCCGCCTGCCGGGCATCGCTGCCCACCACCGCAAACCGCTTTGTCTGCCTCATGCTGTCATCTCCCCTTTTCCGCTGTGCGCCATCCTATGCAGATAGGCAAAAATGCGTGAGGGGGACGATTTTAAATTTCGCGTTTGTCGCGCTCTGCGGAGCGCTCCAAACGCATTTTCACGGGAGAGGTCGTGGAGGAAAACGGCATCCCAACAAAAAAACTCCCCCGGCGGGTTGCCGGAGGAGCATTCATTTTTCTATTCTAAACACGGATGCGCCGCCCTGACATGGTGCGCAGCCGGGCTTACTTCAGGAACTTTGCCACGGCGCGGGCAACGATGCCGCCCAGAATGCCGGACACCAGAAATTCGGCTACGCCCTGCACGCCAACCAGCAGCACTACGAACATGAAGGGGTTGGCAGCGCCCTTGACGGACACCAGATTCTGCACATAGTCGCAGCCGTAGAAGGCCAGCACGATGTAGCCCATGAAGAACAGGGTGTTCAGGGCGGGTGCGGTCATGGCGCTGAGGATGTAACTCCAAGTGCGGGACTTGTCCAGCTTCTGCAGAGCCTTGAAGATCAGGCCGCAGCACAGACCCATGAGCACACGCATACCCACGCACAGGATAAAGGTGTTCAGCGGGCTGACCTGAAACAGTGCGCCGGTCATGGCAGATGCGCCGGTGATGGCATCGTAGAAACTCACAGCGCCGAACACGCCGCCCAGCAGGGCACCCACGGCGGGGCCCATGGTGATGGCGCCCACGGCGATGGGCAGGGTGAGGAAGCTCATGTACAGCGGGCCCACGGGCACACTGCCCAGACCGACAAGCTTCATCACCAGTTCAATGGCCACCAGCAGGGCCACACGAGTCAAGGTCTTCGTATTGGTATTCTTCATAATTCAGTTTTCCTCCTGCTGCCGTTCCGCCCTTTGTTGTCGGATACGGCGCAAACCTGCCCGCTCTGTGCGGGTTTTAGGTGAATATTCAAATCTTTGGAAGCGCGTGGTTGTCAGGGCGTGTTCCAGAGAAAAATGCGTTAGAATCTGTCGCCGGGGAAGCGCACCCCGGCACTGCGGCGCGCCACCGTGAGTACCCGGCTCACCGCGATGCTGGTATCCAGCATCCGGGTGCACAGTTCCTGATCTCCGGTGGTCATGGCGCGGTAAAAGGCCTCGAACTCTGCCGCCTGCCGGGGACGGTCTCCGTTCAGGTTGTAGTGCTCCTCCCTGCCCTCGTTGGGATGGAAGGTCACGCCGCCGCAGTAGTTCGGGGTGGATTTTTGCAGAATGTAGCCCTTCGTGCCCTGAATGATGCAGCGGGCCGGGGCTGCGCAGTCCTTGGCGGCAAGGCTTACCGCCTTGAAGCCGCTGTAATCCATCATCAGCACACCGCTGGTGTCGATGTCGCGCTCCATGTTGGCGGCATACACTGCCTTATTCGGCTCGCCGAACAGACCCACGATGTAGCTGACGTTGTACACGCCCAAGTCCATCAGTGCGCCGCCTGCGCACAGTGGGTCGAACACCGGCGGGGTCTGCCCGGCGCAAAAGGCGTCGTACCGGCTGGAATACTGGCTGAAGCTGCACTGCACCATGCGCACCGTGCCCACCCGGGGCAGCAGTTCCCGGAGCTTGGCGTAGTTGGGTTGGTACTGGGTGGTCATCGCCTCAAAGAGGAACAGCCGCTTGCGCTGTGCCAGCGCAGCCAGTTCCTCGGTCTCGGCGGCGGTCACCGCCATGGGCTTTTCCACAATGACGTGTTTGCCCGCCTCCAGCGCCACCCGGGCGTAGCGGGCGTGCTGCCGGTTGGGCACGGCGATATAGACCGCGTCCACCCATTGCAGCAGTTCAAAGTAATTGGTGGTGTGCTGCGGGATCTGATATTGTGCACACAACTCTGCGGCCTTTGCCGCCGAGCGCGGGGTGCTGCACACCGCCTGCACAGTAAACGGCGTGTGCTCCACAAGCCATGGCAAAAATTCCTGCACGATCTTACCCGTGCCAAGAATGCCCAGTTTCATAATGCTCTCCCTTATCCTCTTGTTCCCTCAGCCTACCAGCGCCTCCGGCTCGCGGCGGGTGCGGCGGTTGGGGTACGGGTGCTTTGCCCGGGGGCGTCCCTGCTGACCGTAGTGTCTGCCGCCGCCATGGCTGCGGCCGTGCTCCTGCGGGGCGTTCAGCTGGTACAGCAGTGCCAGCCCCTTCATCAGCAGCTCGGGGTCATAGGTCAGGGGGTGGCGGCACAGCGGGGTGACGTACTTTGCCAGACCGCCGGTGACCACCAGCGTAGCCGGGCTGCCCAGCTCTTCCTCAATGCGCTGCACCATGCCGTCAATGAGCACGGCGGTGCCCAGCACCGAGCCGGACAGCATACAGCTTTCGGTATTGGTGCCGACGGCTTTTTTC
This sequence comes from uncultured Faecalibacterium sp., assembly GCA_934532365.1. Lineage (GTDB taxonomy): Bacteria > Bacillota > Clostridia > Oscillospirales > Ruminococcaceae > Faecalibacterium. Next base: position 6,465 of record CAKTAT010000016.1, read on the forward strand.
GGAGAGCCCAGATGCACCTGCGGCAGCTGGGCGCAGCGCTCGCCCAGCGCGCGCAGCCCGGTGGAAAGGCCGGGGCAGATCACACCGCCCCGGAATACCCGGTCCTTGTCCACCACATTAAAGGTGGTGGCGGTGCCAAGGTCTACCGTGATGACCGGCAGCGGAAAGTTTGCCGCCGCGTAGGCGGCATCCACCAGCCGGTCCTTGCCCACGGCGCGGGGCTCGTCCACCCCCATGGTCAGCCCGGTGCGGATGTCCGGCGAAACGATGACCGGCTTTTTGCCGGTGTAGTGACGGGCGCACTCGGCCAGTGCCCCGGTGATCTGGGGCACTACGCTGGTAAGCACCGCCCCCTCAAAGCGCATGGGACGCTCCGGGTGGCGGCGGTGCGCAAAAATTTTATCCATTTCGGCACGATATTCCGCAGCCGTGCGGGTGCGCACCGTGTCCATGCGCGCCACAAAGCATACACGTCCGTCCCGGATGCCCCCAAGGGCGACGGTGGTGTTGCCTATATCAATGGCTAAGATCATAATTCTGTTTTCCTTTTCAAAATAAAAGAAAAGAACCGGTTTGCTCTTTGTCAAGCGTATTTTACCGCATTTTTGCGCCGGATACAAGTTCCCGGCAAAGATTTTGTTGTGCTGGTGGAAGTTTTGCATTATACTAAGGTAAGATATGTGGAAAAGAACTGTTTTTCCGGGAGGTAAACAAACCATGGATCTGAACGGCAAGTGCGTCCTGCTGGGCGTGAGCGGCGGTATTGCCGCCTATAAGATGGCCAATGTGGCCAGTGCACTGCGCAAGCTGGGTGCGGATGTGGAGGTCATCATGACCCAAAACGCCACCCAGTTCATCACCCCTCTCACCTTTGAGACCCTGACCGGCCACAAGTGCATGGTGGACACCTTTGACCGGGATTTCAAGTTTGAGGTCACCCACATCTCGCTGGCAAAAAAGGCAGATGTGATCTTAGTCGCCCCCGCCACCGCCAACGTCATTGCCAAAATGGCGCACGGCATTGCGGACGATATGCTTACCACCGTGGTGCTGGCCGCCAAGTGCCCGAAGCTGGTCGCCCCCGCCATGAACACCGGGATGCTGGAAAACCCCATCACGCAGGACAACCTTGCCACGCTGGAGCGGTACGGCTTTACCGTCATCCCCTCCGAAAGCGGCGTGCTGGCCTGCAAGGATGTGGGCAGCGGACGCCTGCCCAAGGAGGAGGTGCTGCTGGAGCACATCCTGCACACCATCGCCCGCCCGAAGGACTTAGCAGGGGTGCGCATCGCGGTGACCGCCGGCCCCACGCAGGAGGCGCTGGACCCGGTGCGTTACCTGACCAACCACTCCACCGGCAAGATGGGCTACGCCCTTGCCCGCGCCGCCGCCATGCGGGGCGCCGAAGTGACCCTGATCCACGGGCAGACCGCGCTGCCGCCGGTCAAGTTTACCACCGATGTGCCGGTGACCACCGCCCGGCAGATGTACGAGGCGGTGACTGACCGCTTTGACGCCACCGATGTGCTCATCATGGCCGCCGCCGTGGCAGACTACCGCCCCGCCACCGTGGCCGACGACAAGATCAAAAAGAAGGAGGGCGACCTCTCCATCCCGGTAGAGCGCACCGAGGATATCCTTGGCACCATCGGCCCCCGCAAGACCCACCAGTTCCTGTGCGGCTTTTCCATGGAGACCCGGGACCTTGTGGAAAACTCCTCCGCGAAGCTTGCCAAGAAGAATCTGGACATGGTGGTGGCCAACAACCTCAAGGTGGCCGGTGCAGGTTTTGGAGTGGATACCAACGTAGTCACCTTCATCACCCCGGACGGCACCCGGGAGCTGCCTTTGATGAGCAAGGCAGACGTGGCCGATGCCATTCTGGATGAGATCCTGCGGCGGCGGGCGGAAAAGTAATACTGTCGGGATTTTGTTGTACACATATCACAAAATTCACAAAAAAATTATGGTTCTTTCCGAAAATTCGGCCTTACCTGTTTATTTTATGCTGCAAAAATTATATAATAAGAGTGTGTCCCCATGTTTGGAAGGAATCGGTCTGCGCTGCAGCCGTTAATATTTGGAGGAGAGCCTTACTATGTTCATGTACTCGGATTATAGCCAGCATCTGCTGGACAATGTAAAGAAGATCCATTTTATCGGCTGCGGCGGCAGCGGAATGTATCCGCTGATCCAGATCTTGGCCGCCAAGGGCTACGAGCTGTCCGGCAGCGATGTGCTGGACGGCAGCATCATCCGCTACGAGCGGGAGATGGGCGTGAAGGTCAGCCTTGGCCACAATGCGGATAACGTTGTCGGTGCGGACATGGTGGTGTACTCTGCCGCCATCTCCAAGGACAACGTGGAGCTGAACGCAGCCGCCTCCTACGGCATTCCCACCGTGGAGCGCAGCGTGCTGCTGGGCTATGTGAGCCGCCTGTACAAGCAGAGCATCTGCGTGTCCGGCACCCACGGCAAGACCACTACCACCTCCATGATCACCACCGCGCTGGAGCTGGCCGGCCGTGACCCCTCTGCCGTCATCGGCGGCAAGCTGCCCCTCATCAACGGCTACGGCAAGGCCGGCAAGGGCGATGATATCGTCATCGAGGCCTGCGAGTTCGCCGAGACCTTCCTGAAGCTGACCCCCTATCTGTCCGTGGTGCTGAACATCGATAACGACCATCTGGACTACTACGGCAGCATGGGCGAGCTGAAGTTCGCCTTCAAGCGCTTTGCCCTGATGACCCAGTTCATGATCTTTGCCAACGCCGATGACAAGAACACCATGGATGTGATGTACACGCTGGACCGCCGGGTGCGCACCTTTGCCATCGACAACCACGGCGACTACCGTGCTGTCAACGTCAACGAGTATAAGCCCGGCTTCTTCGAGTTCGACCTGAAGGAGTGGAACACGACCGACACCACCCGCATCCGCCTGTCCGTGCCCGGCCGCCACAATATTTATAATGCACTGGCCATGTGCGCCGTGTGTCGCTTTGTGGGCCTGAGTGCAGAGCAGTGCGCCGAGGCTGCCCTGAACTTCAAGGGCGCAGGCCGCCGCTTTGAGGTGTACGGCGAGTGCAACGGTGCACTGGTCATCGACGATTACGCCCACCACCCCACCGAGCTGCGCGCCACCCTGAACACCGCCAAGGAGATGGGCTACAAGCGCCTGATCGCCGTCCACCAGCCGTTTACATACAGCCGCACCAAGATGCTGTTCAACGACTTTGTGGATGTGCTCAAGATCCCGGATATCACGGTGCTGACCCCCATCATGGGCAGCCGCGAGCCCAACGACCCCACCATTACCAGCGCAAAGCTGGCAGCACAGATTCCCGGCTCCGTGCTGGTGAACAGCCTGCAGGAGGCCGCCGACTGGGTCAAGCAGAACGCTCAGCCCGGCGATCTGGTCATCACCCTCGGCTGCGGCGATATCTATAAGGCCAGCAAGATGATGGTGGAAAAGGATCAGTAAGCAGTAAACTGATTTAAATCATTATAAAAACAGGGAGCGCCCCGCAGCCATTCGGCTGCGGGGCGCTCCCTGTGTATCTATATACGATTCTGGAAGGATGTTGGCATTATCAGAACTTGAACAGGTCCACGATGCGCTGCCACAGGCGGGTGAAGATGTTGCCCTCCTTCACCGTCTCGGTCTCAGCCACAACGTTGTCGGCAGAGGCCACGGTCTCTGCGGTCTTGTAGATGAACTTCACGCTGCTCTCGGCGTCCTCGGGTGCACCGGCAAAGCTGGTGTAGTTTTCCAGCCGGTCGGTCATCTCGTCCAGCACGGTCTTGAGGCCGTGCAGCTGATCCTGATCCAGTGCGCCGGTCAGCTTGGAGATGCCCTCCTCGTTGAACTGGTTCAGACCATCGTTCAGCTGGTGGGTGCCGTCATTCAGCTGGCTTGCGCCATCGCTCAGGGTGTTCACGCCGTCGTACAGGGTCTTGGTACCGGCGGCCAGCTGTGCGCTGCCGTCCTTGGCAGAGTGGGCACCGTCTGCGGCGGTCTGCACACCGGCGGTGTACTGGCCCACGCTGGAAACGAAGTACTGGATCTTGGAAAGGCTGTCCTTCAGGGCACGCACATCGGCGATATCCTCGCTGTTCTCCACCTGATACTTCAGCTCTGCCTTGGTGGTGTCCTTAGCTTCCTGACTGGTCAGCAGCTGCACCAGACCGCACAGCATAGAGGGATCGTAGTTCTGCATCAGGCGCAGAGCGGCCTCAAGATCGTGGTTCGTCTTGGTTGCGGAAAGGTACAGCGCCAGATCCAGCTGGCTGTCCTTGAAGCTGGGTGCCTGCTCCCAGATGGTGCGCACCATCTTGCGGCGGCCGGCGGCCAGCGTCTTGTCGTTCATGGTCAGAATGTTGTCGATGACTGCGGCGTAGTTGTCCCAGGTCATGTCGGTGTCAATCAGGCCGCCCTCTTTCAGGGTCTTGTTGGCAGAAGCCAGCACACCGTCAGCCACCTGCTGTGCGCCGCTGTTCAGAGCGCTGTTGTTGGCGCTCAGGGTGTCCAGACCGTTGGTCAGCTGTCCCAGACCCTCGTCCAGTGCGGCTGCGCCGGTGTTCAGGGTGTTGGCACCGTCCAGCAGTGCCAGCACACCGCTGGCCAGCTGACTGGTACCATCCTCCAGCTGAGAAGCGCCGTCCAGCAGCTGGCTCATGGCGTCGTTCAGCTGGTTGATGCCGTCGGTCAGGTCGTTGATGCTGCTCAGGTCAAACACGTTGTCAGTGCCCAGAGCAGCAGCGCTGGTGGCGCAGGCCATCATCACCTGCGGGCAGGTCAGTTCAGTGACATCTGCTTCCACCGTGATGGTGTCCTGCAGATAGTCCTCAATGGTGTCCAGCTCGTCCGGCAGCAGACCGGACAGGGAATCCTTCACGCCCGGCAGGGTGACAAAGGCAGCCACATTGCTCTTGGCGGCACTTTCCACCAGACCGTGGGCAGCCACCACGTTGGTGGCATCCTGCCCGAAGATCACGCCCACAGCGGTGACCAGCGGGGTGACGATGGTGCGGTCGGTGCCGTTCACATTCACGGTGCCGGTCTCGTTGTTCTTCAGGGCGATGGTCATGGTCAGATGACCGCTCTTGCCGATCAGATCTTCCAGCGCGGCTTCCTGACCGTCCAGCGCGTAGGTGACGGTAGCCTGAATGGGCAGGGCGCGGCTAGTGTCACCTTTATAATACACGTCGGTATCATCGGTGTTCCACACCAGCTTTTCGCCGTCCTGTGTGAACTCGGCGCTGCTCTCGGTGTTCTGGATGTTGGTCAGGGTGCTCTGGTCGGTCACCTTGGACAGACCGGAGGCGCTGTAAACATGCTCGCTGACGGTAGTGCTCTGGATGGAGCCATCGGCGTTCATCACAGCGTACACGGTCTCAGACTTGGTAAAGCTGCTGCCGCCTGCGGCAAAAGCCGGGGCTGCACAGCTGGCGGCAAGGGCAACTGCCAGCGCCGCACTGGCGAAACGAAGCGATTTTTTCATAACGCATTACTCCTTTTCAGACTTCTTGGCGTTGGCAGATTCAGGGACCATCCACTTCAGGGTGGTGTGGCGGATGAGCCAGTCACACAGCATCAGGGCGGCGGGCAGTACCACCAGAATGACCAGCATACTGATCAGAGCGCCACGGGAGATCAGCAGGCAGATGCTCCGCAGCAGCTCCATCTTACTGATGGCGGCCACACCGACCGTAGCGGCGAAGAAGGTCAGACCGCTGGTCAGGATGGACTGACTGCAATGCTCCAGCGACTGCTGGGCAGCTTCCTTGGGGGTGCGGCCAAAGGCGCGCTCCTCGTGATAACGGGTGGTCATCAGGATGGAGTAGTCCACGGTAGCGCCCAGCTGGATGGTGCCGATAACGATGCTGGCGATGAAGGGCAGCTGCGTACCGGTAAAGTACGGGATGCCCATATTGATGGCGATAGCGGCTTCGATGCTGGCGACCAGCAGCACCGGGATGGAGATGCTCTTAAAGGAGATGGCGATGATGACCAGAACGGCCATGATAGACCAGACGTTGACGTTCTTGAAGTCCACGTCTGCCACCTCGATCAGGTCTTTGGTCATAGCACCTTCACCGGTGATGACGCCCTCGGGGTCTACGTTTTTGATCAGGCCGATCATCTCGTCCAACTGGCTGTTGATGGCATCCGTGCCGGTCTTGTAGGAGCTGTTGGCAAGGATCAGCTTGTAGCCACCGGACTGCAGGATCTCCATCACGCTGTCGGGCAGCAGCTCGGTGTCAAAGCCGGGGCCGGTGATGGAGTCCAGACTTACCACCTGCGTGATGCCGTCCACGTCCTTCAGCTCGTCGCACAGGTCGGATACCTGCGTAGCGGTCAGATCGTCATGCACCAGAATGAAGTGGCTGGTGGTCATGCCGAAGTCCTCCCCCAGTTTGTTGGTACCCACGATGCCGGTCAAGTCCTGGGGCAGAGAGTCGAACAGGGTGTAGTACACGCTGGTCTTGTTCTGCGCAATGGCAAAGGGGATAAGGATGAGGATAAAGACGGCCACGATGGGCACTGCGTGCTTGGAAACAAAGTAACTCAGCTTTTTCAGCTGGGGGATGACGGTGCGGTGCTTGTATTTTTCCACCCACTTATCAAAGGTAAGGATCAAAGAGGGCAGAATGACCACGGTGCAGATAACGCCCAGTGCCACGCCCTTTGCCATGACAAGGCCGATATCGCGGCCCAGCGTCAGGCGCATGGCACACAGCGCAAGGAAGCCTGCAATGGTGGTCAGGCTGGAAGCAGAGATGGAGGTCATGGTCTTGCAGATGGCGCTGGCCATGGCCTCCTCGTTGGAGGAGCGCAGCTCCTTTTCTTCCTCATAGCGGTGCAGCAGGAAGATGGAGAAGTCCATCGTAACGCCCAGCTGCAGCACGGTGGCCAGCGCCTCGGTGATGTAGCTGATCTGCCCCAGCAGGATGTTGGTGCCGAAGTTGTACACGATGGGGAACAGCAGCCCCAGCATGAACAGCAGCGGGGTGAGGGTGCTTTCCAGTGAGAGGAACAGCACCAGCAGGCTGGCGCCCACGGCGATCAGGATGTACATGGGCATTTCCTGATTGACCAGCGCCTTGGTGTCCTGCAGAATAACGCTCATGCCGCCGAAGAAGCAGTCCTTGCGCAGCAGCTTTTCGATCTGCTTGACGGCTTCCATGGTCTCGTCGCTGGCGCTGGGGGCGTCAAAGCGGACGATCAGCATGGTGGAATCGTTTTTGCCGAACATGAACTGCTGTACATCGGCAGGCAGCATGGCGGTGGGGATGTTGGGGTCGATCACATCGCTGAGCCAGAAGGTCTGGGTGACGCCGGGCACGGCGTCGATCTCCTTTTTCATGGCGATGAGTTCATTGGTTGGCAGGCCCTCTACCGTGATCATACCGGTGGAGGCCAGATGGAAATCGTCCTCAAGGGCTACCTCGCCGATCATGGAGTCCAGATCCTGCGGCAGGTAGGTGAGGATGTCATAATTGATGCGGGTGGCAATGGCGCCGATCGCGGAAGGAATCAACAGCAGCACGGCCACTGTTAAGATCAGCTTGCGCAGACGCACGATGCCTTGTGCGATCTTTTTCATGAGAACCCTCCAGAATAGAAAGTTGATTGGGAACGCCCGTAAAACTGACTATCGGTCATCTTCCGGGCAAACACTATTATATCCACCCCGGACAGTGTGTCAAGCAGGAAAAGTGACCGAAAGTCAGTTTTTTTATCACCTGCAAAACATTGTATAATAAATCGGGCTTGCACAAACGGCAAAGGACTGCTAAACTAAGGTACACAAGCCGGACGCAGCACATACCTGCGTCCATATTTATAAAAGAGAGAAAAGAGGAATCTACCCAGAGCATGAGCACCGTGGAAGGTAAGAAGCAGGAAAAGCGCCGCGCCCTGCTGGATGCAGCCTACGAGCTGTTTCTGGAGCGGGGCACCGCCAAGACCAGCGTGGAGGATATCACCAGCCGCGCCAAGGTGGGCAAGGGCACGTTTTATCTGTATTTTCAGGATAAGGGCGCGGTGATGCAGGCGCTGCTGGGCAGGGTGAGCTACCAACTGCTGAGCGATGCCTGCCTTGCGGTCGAGCAGCACACCGAGTTGCCCGACTTTACCGCACAGGTGGTGTTCGTCATCGACCATATCATCGAGGCTTTGCGGCAGGACGTGCTGGTGCTGCGGTTCTTGGAGCGCAACTTCGTCTGGCCCGGGCTGGACCAGATCGAAGCCAGCAGGGAGGCCGAGCCCCTGATGCGCAAGCTGCTGGCCATCGTGCTTTCCAGCCCGGAGATGGCAGGCCGCACCGAGCGGGAGGTCTACCAGCGCATCACGGCCCTTGGCAGTATGTGTATGTCGGTGTGCTATTCCAGCATTCTGGAGGGCAAGCCGGACAACATCGACGCCATGAAGCCGGTGCTGTACGATATCATCCGCCGGGCGCTCTCGCCGGAAAAGTAAAAAAGAACGCATAAAAAAGCACAAAAGGTCTTGCTTTTTGCAAGAAGCTGTGGTAAACTATCCAAGTCGATATGACATGGACGGTTAGCTCAGCTGGTAGAGCATCTGCTTGACGTGCAGGAGGTCACAGGTTCGAGTCCTGTACCGTCCACCAAAACAAAAGCCTCTGACTTCGGTCAGGGGCTTTTTTGCGTCATCCACCAACCCACGTCAGAGCAGGGCAACACAAATCACCCCCGGCAGACTATCACCATCACGGTGGCAGCCTGCCGGGGGTGTTATACTGTTATGCTGTCAAAAGCTTTCCTACCTTACGCCTCGTGCTCGGCCCAGTCCTGACTGCGGCCCACGGCCTTGTGCCAGCCCTTGACCAGCTTTTCCCGCTGGGCAGCGTCCATTTTTGGTTCAAACAGCTGGTTGCAGCTCCATAGGTGGCTGATCTCCTCCCGGCTCTTCCACACGCCGGTGGCAAGGCCGGCCAGATACGCCGCACCAAGGGCGGTGGTCTCCCGGATGGCCGGGCGCAGCACCTCCTTGTTCAGGATATCGGACTGGAACTGCATCAGGAAGTGGTCGCGGCTGGCACCGCCGTCCACCTTCAGGGTGCTGATGGTGATGTCGGTGTCCTTTTCCATGGCCCACATCAGGTCGGCGCTCTGGTAAGCGATGGATTCCTCTGCCGCGCGGATGATGTGGTTCTGGGTGGTGCCGCGGGTGATGCCCAGAATGGCGCCCCGGGCGTACATATCCCAATAAGGCGCACCCAGACCGGTAAAGGCAGGCACGATGTACACGCCGCCGTTGTCCGGCACCTTCTGGGCGTAATACTCGGAATCGCAGCTGTCCTGAATGAGGTGCATCCCGTCCCGGATCCACTGGATGACTGCGCCGCCCACAAAGACGGAGCCCTCCAGCGCATACTCCACCTCGCCGTCAAGGCTGATGGCGATAGTTGTGACCAGACCGTTTTTGCTCTGGTAGATCTTGTTGCCGGTGTTCATCAACAGGAAGCAGCCGGTGCCGTAGGTGTTTTTCACGTCGCCGGGCTTAAAGCAGCCCTGCCCGAACAGCGCGGCCTGCTGGTCGCCCGCAATACCGGCCACCGGCACGTCTACGCCCTGAATGTTGGTGTAGCCGTACACCTCGCTGGAGTCCTTCACGCTGGGCAGGATGCAGCGGGGGATGTCCAGTGCCTTGAGCAGGGTGTCGTCCCAGTCCAGCGTGCGGATGTTGTACAGCATGGTGCGGCTGGCGTTGGTGCGGTCGGTAACGTGCACCTTGCCGCCGGTCAGCTTCCAGACCAGCCAAGTGTCCACCGTGCCGAACAAAAGCTCCCCTGCCTCGGCCTTTTCCCGCGCACCGGGGACGTTGTCTAAGATCCACTTGATCTTGGTGGCGGAGAAATAGGCGTCCGGCACAAGGCCGGTGTTTTCCCGGATATAGTCCGCCATGCCGGGGGTCCGGAGCAGCTCGTCCACAAGGGGCGCGGTGCGGCGGCACTGCCAGACGATGGCGTTATACACCGGACGGCCGGTGTTTTTATCCCACAGGATGGTAGTCTCGCGCTGGTTGGTGATGCCGATGCCCGCAATGTCCTTGGGGTCCACGCCGCTCTGGGCGATGACCTCGTTCATCACGCCGTACTGGCTGGACCAGATCTCCATGGGGTTGTGCTCCACCCAACCCTGATGGGGGTAGATCTGCTCAAATTCCCGCTGCTGCACGCAGACGATGTTCTGCTCGTTGTCAAACAGGATCGCCCGGCTGCTGGTAGTGCCCTGATCCAGTGAGAGGATATATTTGGTCTGGCTCATGATCTTCTCTCCTTGCTCTGAAGCTTGAGCGCAAAACAAAAAAGAGCGCACCAAACAAAGCTATCTGCTCTGTCTGTCGCTCTCCTGCTCTGCGCAAACATATTCTGTGCTTATTGTACACGCTCCGCAGGCAAAATACAAGCATCCGCGCAATTTTTGGACATTCCGCACAACGCCGTCGCCCCGCCGTTGAACACTCTGCCGAATAACGTTTTAAACGCGCTTTGCCCCTCCCATCCTCTTGTGAAAAAAGCACCCCGGGAAGATCCGCAGATCTTCCCGGGGTGCAAATTTCAAAAAGCTTTTCCGCTGAAGATGCGCAAAGCAAACGCGGCGCGCATTTCAAACCGTTCTGCCTGCCCGGCAGGCAATCACTCGATCAGGCCGTTGAGCAGGGTCAGGCACTTGCGGCTGTGCAGCTTGCGGATGGCCTTGGCCTCGATCTGGCGCACACGCTCGCGGGTGACGCCGAAGTCGCGGCCGACCTCCTCCAGCGTGCGGGGACGGCCGTCGTCCAGACCAAAGCGCAGGCGGATGACCTTCTCCTCGCGGGGGGTCAGGCTCTTGAGCGCCAGATTGATCTGCTGCGCCACCATGGCGCGGTCGGCTGCCTTGCCGGGAGCCTCGGCGTTTTCGTCGGCGACGAAATCGCCCAGAGAGGAATCCTCCTCCTCACCCACGGGGCTTTCCAGACTTGCCGGCTCCTGTGCCATACGCTGGATCTCGCGCACGCGCTCCACGCTCATGTCCATGGCCTTTGCCAGTTCCTCCGGGGTGGGCTCGTGACCGTTCTGGTACACCAGCTGGTTGGTGGCCTGACGCATCCGGTTGATGGTCTCCACCATGTGCACCGGGATGCGGATGGTACGGGCCTGATCCGCAATGGCGCGGGTGATGGCCTGACGGATCCACCAGGTAGCGTAGGTGGAGAAGCGGAAGCCGCGGTCGCAGTCGAACTTCTCCGCAGCCTTGATGAGGCCGATGTTGCCCTCCTGAATGAGGTCAAGGAAGGCCAGATTATGGCCGACGTGCTTCTTGGCAATGGAAACCACCAGACGCAGGTTTGCCTCGCTCAGGCTGCGGCGGGCGTTCAGGCCGTCGCGGCGGGTCTTGAGCAGTTCCTGACGGCGCTCCTCGCTCAGGGGGCCGTTCTCCACGGCCTCCATGGCCTTTTCCTCGTCTGCCTTTTCCTCGGCATCCTCGGCGGACTTTTCGCCGTCTTCGTCCAGATCCTCGGTGTAGCTGCGGCTGTTCTCGTCCTCCTCAAAGGAGAAGCGGGCGCTGTTCTTCTTGATGTACTCCGGTGCGCCGTACTTCTGGCGGTCTGCCTGCAAAATGTGCGCAGCCTCGGCACCGGCATGGATGCGGCGGCTCAGCTCCACCTCCTGCTCGGCGCTCAGCAGCGGGATCTGACCGATCTGCTTGAGGTAGTTCTTCACCGGGTCGTCCAGCAGCTCGTCCATGGCGGCCTTCAGGTCTGCCGGGTTCTCCTCGGCATCCTCTTCGTTTTCATCGGCAAGGCCCATGTCATCGTTGTTGTTCTCGGCGTTCTCCACCTCAGCAATGATGCTGTCCACGTCCAGACTCGGCTCGTTCTCTTCCTCCAGGACCTTAATGCCGCGCTCCTCCAGCAGGGTGTAGAGGGTATCTACATCCATGCGGCATTGTGCCGCCAGCGCCTTGGCCTCCTGTGCAGAGAGGGTGCCCTCGCCCTTAGTCAACAGTTCCTTCAAAGTCATGCCCATTTTTTCTCTCCTTCCCGCTCCGGGGAATTTCCTGTAATATTGCCCTGTGCATCAAATCACAAGGCCGCCGTTCACCCCGAACACCTGTCCGGTGATGTATCCGGCATCCTCGCCGGCCAGAAAGACCAGCAGCTTTGCAACTTCTTCCGGGGTGCCCAGCCGCCCCACAGGGGTCTCCTCGGCCAGCGCCGCCTTGTCCTCGGCGGTAAAGGCCGCCATCATGTCAGTCTCGATGACCCCCGGCGCTACGCAGTTCACCGTGATGCCGCTGGGGCCCTCTTCCTTCGCCAGTGCCTTGGTCAGGCCGATGAGCCCGGCCTTCGCGGCGGAATAGTGCACCTCGCAGCTGCCGCCGGTCTGGCCCCACATACTGCTCACGGTCAGGATGCGGCCCTGCTTGCGGCGGATCATGCCGGGCAGCGCCAGCTGGCACAGGTGGAACGCGCCGCTCAGGTTCACGTCCAGCATCCGCTGCCACTCCTCCGGGGTGATGTCGGTAAACAGCTTCTGCTGCGCGATGCCGGCGTTGCACACCAGCACATCTACCCTGCCCATGGCCTGCTCCACCGCGTGGAACGCCAGCTCACAGCTGGCACGGCTGGCTACATCGCACTGGATAGCGATGCACCCGGGCAGCTGCTGCTCCAGCGCAGCGGCTGCGGCGGCGTTCTGGTGGTAGAGCACCGCCACCTGATACCCTGCTGCCGCAAAGGCGCGGGCCGCGGCAGCACCGATGCCCCGGTCACCGCCGGAGATCAGTACCCGGCGCACCGCAGCGGGTGCGGCAGGGGCAGGCTGTTCTTTTACAGGCTCCGGCGCAGGCTCTTCGGGCAGCTCCGGTGCAGGCGGCTCTGCATTTTTTTCCAGCGTGATCACCCGGGTGGGCTCGTCCACCGCAGGCGCTGCCGGTTTTTCCAGCGTCATGATGCGGGTAGGCTCGTCCACCACCGGCTCCACCGGCGCAGCCGGCTTTGCAGCCGGTGCGGCAAGAGGCTCCGGTGCAGGCTCTTCCTCCGGCACCTGAAAGGTCAGTTCAAACTCGTCCTCGTACAAGAGTGTATCCCTCCTGTTCGGTATTCTCGGCCGAGCGCAGTGCCCCAGCCGGAAAAACCCTGTGCCCATCCCCAGACAGTGCAGCGTTCCGTTCATGTGTCCGGCAAAGGTCCGGTGCTTTGGCGTGCCTGTTTGTACTTACGATGGGTTTCGACAAGATTCCATTGAATAATATACCACAATCCAGCCCAAAAAGAAAGTGGGAACTGCAATTTTTTACGCAGTTCCCACTATTTTTCCTTATTTTCCCCTGTTTTCGGGCACCGGGGGCTTCCAGCGGGGTCTGTCCGCCCGCTTTTCCCGCAGGGAAACAAAAAATGCCTGCAAAAGCTGCTGTGCCTCGGCCTCCCGCAGTCCCTTTTCCACCACCGGATGGTGGTTGAAGGGCAGCGCGAACAGGTCGGTCACCGAGCCGCAGCACCCGGCCTTGGTGTCGGCAGCGCCGTACACCACCCGGCGCAGGCGGCTGTTGATGATGCCGCCCGCGCACATGGGGCAGGGCTCTAGGGTAACGAACAGCTCGCACTCCCACAGCCGCCAGCCGCCCAGCGCCTTGCAGGCGGCATCAATGGCCAGCAGCTCCGCGTGGTGCAAGGCGTTTTTCTCGGTCTCCCGGGTGTTGTGCGCCGTGGCTACCACCTCGCCGTGCCGCGCCACCACCGCGCCCACCGGTACCTCGCCCAAGGCGGCTGCTTTGGCGGCCTCTTCCAGCGCAAGCCCCATCAGTTCAAAATCGGTCATGTATCCCATCCTCTCATCCCATCGCCAGCACCAGCAGGTTGTTTGCGCTGTGCAGCAGCATTCCCGGCCAGAGATGCCCGGTGCGGTCGGCAAGCCACCCCAGACCCAGCCCACACACCAGCGCGTAGACAATAGCGGCGGCACTGCCGTGCTGCAGGGCAAACAGCACCGCCTGCAAAAGAATGGCCTGTCCCCTGCCCAGCGGCTGCGCTCGGCGCTGCACTGCGCCCCGGAACACCCCCTCCTCCACCAGCGGAGCCAGCAGGCAGACCCGGCAGAAACGTGCCGCGCCGCCGGACGGCATGGGCAGCAGCACCGCCAGCACCTTGCCCGCCAGCAGATACCCCACCGCCCAGCCAAAGGCCGAAAGCAGTGCGGCGGTGCGGGAGTTCAGCTTGTGCATGGTCGGTCTCCTCCTGCTATGGTTCGTTCCCGGTTATAGTACCATATCTGCCGCCGGGTGCGCAAGGTTTCGGCGTTCTGTCGCGGCAAATTTATGCAAATTATTGACATATCGCCCTAAATGGTGGTATAATGATTTCCAACCTTTTTTATAAAAGCGTCGTATATACTGTATTTTACCGGTAGACCGGAGGTATTATTATGATCCGTATCCTCACCGATTCCGCGTGCGACATCCTGCCCGCCGAGGCGCAGCAGCTGGGCGTGACCGTGATCCCCCTGAACGTGACGCTGGAGGACGGCACCGTCCTGCGGGACGGCATCGACATGACCCCCAGTGAATACTATACCCATCTGGCAGCCTGCCGCAAGCTGCCCACCACCAGCCAGCCCAGCCCGGAGCAGTTCGAGCGGCTGTATCTGGATGCCGCTGCCGCCGGGGACGAAGTGCTGGGCATCTTTTTGTCCGATGCGCTGTCCGGCACCGGTCAGTGCGCAAGACTTGCTGCCGACCTTGCCAACGTGGACAATGTGGTGTTCGTGAACACCGAGAACGTCTGTCTGGGGCAGTCCCTGCTGGTGCGGCTGGCCGTGCAGCTGCGGGACGCCGGCAAAACCATCACCCAGATCGCTGCCGATCTGGAAAAGGCCAAGCAGCACCTGCATCTGGTAGCTGCGGTGGACGATCTGAAGTACCTGCGCAAGGGCGGCAGACTGTCCGCTGCCGCAGCTGTGGCGGGCGGTATGCTGGGCATCAAGCCCATCCTCGCCGTTCTGGAGGGCAAGGTAGCGCTGGCCGGTAAGGCACGCGGTCTGCCCGGCGTGTATGTGGCGCTGTTCAAGAAGATCGACGAGATGGGCGGCATCCACCCGGACTACACCCCGCTGCTGGGCTACACCGTCAACCCCCGGGAGCTGCAGCCGCTGCTGACCTACCTGCAGGACAACCTGCATCTGGATGCACCGCTGGTGCGCCAGATCGGCTGCGTCATCGGCACCCACACCGGCCCCGGCGCCTTCGGCATCGCATTCTTTGATAAAGAACTGGTGCTGGAATAAAACCTATGAAAGCAAGAACAAGTCGGACAGCCCGCAGGCTGTCCGACTTGTTTTTTGTGGAACGAACCCTCTCCGTCATCGCTGCGCGATGCCACCTCCCCCGAAGGGGGGAGGTTTTAAGCTGCTATCCGTCAAGCTCCCCCCCTTCGGGGGAGCTGGCAAAGCCGACAGGCTTTGACTGAGAGGGTTTCTGCCTTGCCCTTACAGCACCGCGTCCGAGATCAGTTTGCCCAGCAGCAGCACCAGCACCACCAGCATCATGGGGCGGATGAAGCGGGCACCCTTTTTCAGGGCGAAGTGGGAGCCCAGCAGGTTGCCCAGAATGTTGCTGACGGCACAGGGGATGCCGATGTGGAACACCACCAGACCGTTCATCAGGTAGGTGAACAGGCTGGCGTAGTTGCTGGCCAGATTGAGCACCTTGCCGTTGCCGTTGGCGGTGCGCAGGTCAAAGCCCATCAGGGTGGTAAAGGCAATGATGGCAAAGGTGCCGGTGCCCGGGCCCACGACGCCGTCGTACAGGCCGATGCCAAAGCCGATGGCCAGCGCCAGCAAAATCTTTTTCAGGTCCAGCGTGCCGTCGTCCCGGTTCTCGTCCGGCAGGTTGCGCTGCCACAGAATGATGACCGCCGCCACCGGCAGGATGATGAACATCATGGTGCGCAGCATCTCGTCACTGAGCAGCAGCACGATGTGCGCGCCCAGCGCACTACCCGCAAAGCTGCCGATTGCTGCAAGAACGCCCACCTTCACGTTTATGGCACCGCTTTTGAAAAAGTTTGCCGTGGCAAAGGTGGTGCCGCAGGCGGCGCTGAACTTGTTGGTGGCATAGGTGTAGTGGGGCGGCAGCCCGGCGAACAGATAGGCCGGCAGGCTGATCAGCCCGCCGCCGCCGGCTGCCGAATCCACAAATCCTGCAAAGCCGGTCATCAGAACGAGAAACGCCATCATCCACGGCGAGATCGTGATACCCATTGTTATAATTCCTCTTATCTTTCCAAGTCGTTTGTTCTTTTTCAGGGGACGCGCGCCTCAGACCATATAAAACCTCCCCTCGCAGGGCAATACACAGCCCGGGATACCCGCGCAGCGCGGGGCATCTCCGGGCATATTTTGCAATTTTAGGTGTTATTATTACAGGTTGTTTTTAAAGAAACGGTAGGCGTTGCGCCAGAAAATGGCCTCCACCTCGTCCTCGGTAAAGCCCTCGCGGCGCAGCGCCTCGGCCAGCAGCGGCATATCTGCCGCCGTTTCCAGCTCGTGCTGGCCGCCGATGCCGTCAAAGTCGCTGCCAAGGCTGATGACCTCAATGCCGCCCACCTGCTTGAAGTGTGCCGCGTGCTTTGCCAGCCGCTCCACCGTGCTGCGGCAAAGCTTCGGGTGCGCCGAGTCTGCGTCCACAAAGGAGGCGCAGTAGTTCAGCCCCGCAATGCCGCCCTTTTCCGCCAGTGCGCGGATCATCTCATCGGTCAGGTTGCGGTTATGGGGTGACAGGGCACGGCAGTTGGAGTGGCTTGCCGCAAAGGGACGGGTGCTGTGGTTTGCAATGTCCCAGAAGCCCTTATCGGAAAGGTGGCTCACATCTGCGGTGATGTGCAGCTTTTCCATCTCCTCCAAAAAGGCAAAGCCTCGCTCGGTCAGACCGGTCTCGGTGTTGGCCACCAGCGGCCCGCCGGGGTTTGCGTTGGGGGCTGCCAGTTCGTTGGGGTAGTTCCATGTCAGGGTCATCATGCGCACGCCCAGCTCCTGCAGCCGCCGCAGCACGCCCAGACTGCCCTTGCAGCAGCCGCCCTCTTCCACCGTCAGCATAGCGCTGAGTTTGCCTTCGGCGCGGTTGCGCTCAAGGTCGGCGGCGGTGTACACCGGGGCGATCTTTTCCGGGTACGCCTCCATGAGCCGCTTGAAGATGTCGATCTCTTCCAGCACGCTCACCAGCGGGTCGGCCCCAGGGGCGGGGTCGGCCAGATCCACATAGGCCGCAAAGCATTGCAGCAGATAATCCCCCTGCTGCAATTTTTCAAGGTCGATATGCAGGTCGTTGTGCAAAAAGCTTTTGGGTGCGCCCGCCTTTTCGGCGCGGCGCAGCTCGAGCAGGGTATCGCAATGCAGATCCCAAACCTTCATGATGAATACACTCCTTTATGCTTCTTCTCCCAGCAGCTGCAGCAGCTGTTCGGGGTTCATGGACAAAATCGCGCCGTCCGCCCCGCCGGTAACGGTGTCGGCCAGCGACTGCTTGGCCTGCTGCAGCTCCACGATCTTTTCCTCAATGGTGTCCTGCGCGATCAGCCGGTACACCTGCACCGGATTGCGCTGACCGATGCGGTAGGCGCGGTCGGTGGCCTGATTCTGCGCGGCAAGGTTCCACCACGGGTCGTAGTGGATGACGATATCGGCGGCGGTCAGGTTGAGGCCCGTACCGCCCGCCCGCAGCGAGATGAGAAAGACGTCTGCCTCACCCTGATTGAACCGGCGCACCTGCTCGGCACGCACCGGCTTCGGGGTAGATCCCTGCAGGGTGAAGTGGCTCACCCCGGCCTCGTCCAGACGCTTTGCCAGCAGCTCCAGCATGGAGGTGAACTGGCTGAACAGCAGAATGCGGTGTCCGCCCGCCACTGCCTCGGTGACAAGTTCCAGACAGGCGTCCAGCTTGGCGCTGCTGCCGGTCCAGTTGTCTGCCACAAGGCGCGGGTCGCAGCAGATCTCCCGCAGCCGCATCAGTACGGCAAACACGGTCATCTTGTCCTCCGGTTTTGCCGCACGCAGCTTTTCCCGGGCGTCCACCACCGCTGCCAGATACAGCTTGCGCTGCTCTGTTTCCAGTTCAACGCGGCGCAGATTCTCGGTTTTGGGCGGCAGTTCCCGCAGCACATCGGACTTCATGCGCCGCAGGATAAAGGGGCCGGTGAACTGGTTCAGCCGCCGCACGGCGTTGGCGTCCTCGTCCTGCACGATGGGCTTTTCAAACCGGGCGCAGAAGGTCTTGTAAGGGGGCAGATACCCGGGCATCAAAAAGGAGAAGATACTCCACAGTTCGCCCAAGCGGTTCTCCACCGGGGTACCGGTCAGCGCAAAGCGCACCCGGCTGTTCACCCGGCACACCGCCTTGTATTTCTGGGTGGTGTGGTTCTTGATGGCCTGCGCTTCGTCCAGAATGCAGGCGTAGAAGCTTTGCCCGGCATACAGTTTTTCGTCCCGGCGCAGCAGGTCGTAGCTGGTAATGACGATATCCGCCTGTGCCCACCCGTCGACCAGCGCAGCGCGGTGGGCGGCATCGCCGTCCATGGCAACGCTTTGCAGCTGCGGGGTGAACTTCTGGCATTCTTCCTGCCAGTTCAGCACCAGCGACGCCGGGCAGACGATGAGGCTGGGCAGGTGCTGCCCGGCCTCCTTCATGGCCAGCAGGTAGCTGAGCACCTGCACCGTTTTGCCCAGACCCATATCATCCGCCAGAATGCCGCCCATACCGTAGCCGTCCAGTGTGCGCAGCCAGCGGTAGCCGTCCCGCTGGTATTTGCGCAGGGTCTTTTGCAGGGAGAGCGGCGGGGTATATTCGCTGTCCCGCACCGCATGGAAGCTGCGGCTGATGCGCCGGAAGGCATCGTCCCGGTCGAACCGCAGGCCGTTCTGCCCCGAAAGTGCCCAGTCCAGCGTGGGGGCGCGGTAGAGCGGCAGGGCGGCGTGGCCGTCCTTCAGCTTCGCACCGGAAAGCTCCAGCGTGTCGTTCAGCTCGTCCAGCCCTTCCAGACTGTCGTCCAGCCGGAGCAGACTGCCGTCCCGCAGGCGGTGGTAACGCTTTTTCTGGTGCAGGGACTGCAAAAGTTCCCGCAGTTCCTCCACCGGGAAGGCGCCGGTGTCCACTTCCAAGTCCAGCACGCTGCCGTGCACCGACACCCCTACCGAGATCTTGGGCGGGGCGGCCTGCAGGTTGCGGAAGGCATCGGTCTGGTACACCTCGCCCATGGCCAGCAGGGCGGGAATGCCCTCCTCCAGCAGCTGGAAAAGTGCTTCCTCCCCGGAAAGGCTGTAATGCCCGGGCTCACCGGGCTGGGGTTCCAGATAGGTTTCCAGCAGCCGCTTTGCCCGGTTCTCGGTGCGGGCATCCCGCAAAAGATCCGGCGGCACCGGCTCGCCGGGGGCTACTCTGTCCTCGCCGTAGAGAAAGACCGGGTAGGCCGTGACGTTAAGCCCCCGGTCGGCGTCCAGATAAAACTGCACCACCGGCTCCAGCGGAATCTGGTTCAGCAGCAGCCGGTCGGGGTCCACGATGTTGACCCGGTTGCCCAGCTCCGGCAGCACATAGCTGCAAAAGGCGGCGGCGTCCGCGCTGGTAAAGAACAGGCTGCGCCCGCCAAAGGTTTCCAGCACCGGCAGCACCCGGCGGCATTCCTCCCGCTGCATCCGCCAGAGGGTGGTTTCGCCCAGCAGATAGGCGTAGTCCAGCCCCTGCACCCCGCTGAGCGCCGGGGTACAGCTTAGCTGCACGCCGCCCTTGCGGCGCTCCACCTTCAGGCTGATGACCGGCAGACCCTCTTTAAGGGTGTAGCCGCCCACAACGCCCTCGGCGGCGTAAAGCTCCACAAGGGCATCCAGCCCCTCGCCGGTCAGCGGCAGACCGCCCGCCGGGCCTTTGTCCCAGCCGGAGCGCACCGTGCCCTCGGCTTCAAACGCCTGCCGGGCGCTCACCTGACGGCGCAGCAGCCGCAGCAGCTGCTGTGCGTCCGGGGCAAAGGCGTCCCACCGGTGCACAAAGGCCAGCGACTTCCCGTAACTGACGCTTTCGCCCTGTTCGATTGCATCCAGAAACTGCGGGATGCTTTTTATCAGATACTGCCGCCCGCCGATGCCGTCCGAAACCCGCAGCCGCAGCCAGATACGGCCATTGTGCGGCGTAAGCTCCGGTTCCAGCAGAGCAAAGCCAGTGCGCTGGACAGCGGGCGGGGGCAGGGGCTGCGCATCCTCCCGCTGGTAGCGCTTCAGCAGCAGCTGGGCTTCATAATCGGTCTCCGGCTCCTCGCCCCGCCACTTGCGGCCGAACAGCATATCCAGCCCGGCGCTGTAGCTGTCCTTGCGGGGCTCGGTGCTCAAGCCTGCCACGCCCCGCTGCACCCCGGGGATGCTCTCCAGCTTTTTTTCCGGGGCAGGCGGGTTCTTTTCCGCGTCCTGCAGCAGCAGCGCGCCGATATGCTTACAGTAGGTGCCGTCGCCGTTCTGGTTATAGGGGCAGTCGCAGGAGGCGCTGACAAAGCTGCCGTTTTCCCGCAGCCAGACCTGCGTATAATAGCAGTCCGGCCCGCTGCCCTGCACCAGCGCTGTCAGGTGCCGCACCCCATCCTCGTTGGTGGTGCAGCTGCTTTGCAGGATACGCTTGCGGTACTTCTGTGCCCGCTCAAAGATGCTTTTGCCCAGCAATGCGCGGATCTCCTGTGCGTCCATGTGGTCTCCCTCCCCTGTGCTGTCGCGGTTCCGGTCTATTCTATAAGAATACCGCGTTCCACCCCGGGATGCAAGGGCAGAAGGGTAAAAAACGTTTAGAAAGTGCCGGGCGGGACGATTTGGAATGGCCTCCGCTTTGCTTTGGCCATATTCAGCGGAAGAATTATTTTGATTTGCAGTTTCGAAACGCCTGCGGGCGTTCCGAAACTGCTTTTTCACAGGAGGGGTCGTAGAGGGAAACGGCATTTGCAATGCCTGTTTCCTGCGGAAACATCCGCACTGCGGGGTTGCTTCTTGGCGCTCAACAGGTCAAAGAAAAAGCACCCGCAAACGCCTTCGGGTGCCAACGCACAGACAGGAAGGGTTGCAGGTGCTTTCTTTGTTTCAGGAAGTTCCGCGCTTGCGGGTCTTGAGGTGGTACATCTCCTGATCGGCCTTGTCGATCAGGTCATGCACGGTGGCAATGTCCGGCTCAAGTCGGGCGCAGCCGATGCTGATCTCGATCTGGTAGGGTTTGCCGGAGGCGGCGTTGGCCGCGTCCAGTTCCCGCTGGATGGAGACGATCAGGGTGCGCACCTCCACGCTGTTGCAGCCACAGGCGATGCAAAATTCATCGCCGCCGTAGCGCGCCAGCACGCCGTTATAGTTGGCGCACACCTTTTTCAGAATGCCCGCCAGCAGCACCAGCGCGGCATCCCCCTCCAAGTGGCCATATTCATCGTTGATGTGCTTGAAGTGATCCATGTCCATCATGAGGAAGTGCAGCGAGCGGTTGGGGTGGCGGCGGTAGTAGGGCAGCTCGCTTTCCAGATACCGCAGCGCCACGATGCGGTTGCTGACGCCGGTCAGGGTATCCACCGTGAACTTGGTCTGCAGCACCAGCACATACACGCACACCAGCCCCAGCGTAATGCCGCAGCACAGCAGCCCGCGCCCGGGCAGCCAGCCCTGCAGCAAAAAGCCTGCAGCCGGCACAAGCGCGAGCAGCAGCAGGGTTTTCAGTTCCTCTTTTGGGGTTTCCTGCTTCCAGTGGCTCAGCGTCCAGCTGCAGCGGAGAAAGGCCGCTGCCAGATAGAGCAGCCCCACCAGCTTCGGCCCCCAGAACAAAGTGCTGCCCCGCAGCCCTTCTGCATCCAGATAGCAGAAGCCGTTTTCGTCCCGCGCCGTCAGCAGCGCCAGCAAAAGCAGCGCCTGCGGCACGACGCTGAGCGCCAGCCTGCGGCCATCCTCCATCCATGTATGCCCCAGCTCTGCCTCCACATACAAAAACACCAGCAGGCAGCAGCACGCCGCCAGCAGATAAAACAGAATACTGCCCCCGGCGTTCAGCTGGTAGGACAGGGGGATGCCCAGATCCTGCCACGCACCCAGCTGCGCCAGCGTACCGCCGTGATCTACGATCGTCAGCGCCCCGGCAGACCACAGCAGCGCCGTGAACAGCCGCCCGGGCAGGCTTTTATCCCGCATTTTCTGCTGCGCCCGCAGCAAGACCACCAGCGTGATCAGACAGACCGCACTGACCTGAGTATGGGCAATCGCATCCATGCCGCAACGCTCTCCTTTTTCTTAGGGCGGCTTTGTGCCGTCCCGACCCTTTCCGTTCTTCCCACGTTCCTTTTTCGCACAGCCTTATTGTATCAAATCCATAACAGATATGCAACGAAAACCGAAAAAATGTACAAAAAAGGAGCGCAAAACGATTTAAAATGGCCTCCGTTGTACTCTGGTCCTATTCAGCGGAAGGATTCTTTTTAATTTCGGGATAACAGAGCGTCTGCGGACGCTCCGTTATCCCATTTTCACGGGAGGGATCGTAGCGGGAAACAGCATTCACAGCACAAACTTTTTTGCTATAAAAAGCAAAAACACCGGAACGTCTTTCGGCGTTCCGGTGTCTCTTGAAATCAAATTACTTTGCCTGCGGATGGGCGGCGTCGTTGCGCAGAGCGCTTTCGCGGATCTTTTCCAGCGTCTGCTCGCTGAGGATGTGCTCTGCCTTGCAGGCGTCCTCGGCAGCGGTCTGCTCGTCCACGCCCAGCTGCACAAAGAAGTGGGTCAGCAGCTGGTGGCGGCTGTAAATGCGCTGGGCAATTTCCAGCCCGGGCTCCAGCAGGGTCAGGTTGCCTTCGCCGTCCACCGCGATATAGCCGTTCTCCCGCAGCTTTTTCATGGCGATGCTCACGCTGGCTTTGGTAAAGCCCAACTCATTGACAACGTCAATGGAGCGCACTTTGCCCATACGCTGGCTCAGCATCAGGATCGTTTCAAGATAATCTTCCGCGGACTGGTGGATCTGCATGGTTTGTCCGGCCTCCTGCCTTATTCCCTCTGGGGGATTTTTCCGACAGGGTATGTGTACCCTCTGTCGTATGTTAAAGGATATCACACTTTTGCGGTTGATGCAAGTAATTCGCAGCAAGTTTTGTTAAACTAACCATATTTTTCTGCACAGAACTGCTGTTTTGCCGGTTTTGCACCGCGCTTGTTTTGTGCAAAGGGTGCAATTCTCGGCGTTTTGGCCTTACAGTGTGGCCAGATAGGCCGCAGGGCCGGCCTCGTACAGATCGCCGCCGTGGGCATCCAGCACAACGGTCAGGGGCATATCCTGCACGGTCAGTCGGCGCACTGCCTCACAGCCCAGGTCCGGCCATGCGATCACCTCCAGCGTCTGCACGCTTTTGGCCATCAGCGCACCGGCACCGCCCAGCGCGGCCAGATACACCGCGCCGTTGCGCACCACAGCCGCCTTGACGGCGGCGTCCCGCTTGCCCTTGCCGATCATGATCTTGTTGCCAAGATCCAGCAGCCGGGGGCTCATGGCGTCCATGCGTCCGCTGGTGGTAGGCCCTGCCGAGCCGATGACCTCGCCCGGGCGCTCCGGGGTGGGGCCTACATAATAGATGGCGCTGCCCTCAAGGGAAAAAGGCAAAGTCTCGCCCTTGTCCAGTGCTTCCATCATCCGCTTGTGTGCCTGATCCCGGGCGGTGTACACCACGCCGGAAAGCAGCACGGTATCCCCCGCTTTCAGCGGGGCAAGATCCTGCGCGGTGCAGGGAGTCGTCAGTCTGTACTCCATTCTTCTCCCCTCCTTACAATTCCGCACTGGCACGGCGGGTCACATGGCAGGAAACGTTCACAGCCACCGGCAGACCCGCCACATGGGTGGGCATCTGCTCAATGGCAAGGCCGAGACAGGTGGTCTTGCCGCCAAAACCCTGCGGGCCAATGCCCAGTGCATTGATGGCGGTAAGCAGCTCCTGTTCCAGCTGGGCGTAGTAGGGGTCGGGGTTGGGGATATCCAGCGGGCGCAGCAGCGCCTTTTTGGCAAGATACGCCACCTTGTCAAAGCTGCCGCCCACGCCGATGCCCAGCACGATGGGCGGGCAGGGGTTGGAGCCCGCCAGCTTTACGGTATCCACCACGAACTTTTTAAAGCCCTCCACGCCGTCGGCGGGCTTGAGCATCTGGATGCGGCTCATGTTCTCGCTGCCAAAGCCCTTGGGCGCTACCGTGATGCGGCAGCCCTCGCCGTCCACCAGATGCACCGTGATGGCCGCCGGGGTGTTATCGCCGGTGTTGCCCCGGCGCAGCGGGTCGGCCACGATGCTCTTGCGCAAGTAGCCATCGGTGTAGCCCCGGCGCACGCCCTCGTGGATGGCGGCTTCAAAGCTGCCGTCAATGTGCACATCGGTGCCCAGCTCCACGAACACACAGGTCATGCCGGTGTCCTGACAGATGGGCAGGTCTTTTTCCTTTGCGGCGCTAAGGTTCGACCACAGTAGGTCTAACGTGTTCTTTGCCAGCGGCCACGGCTCTTCTTCCCGCGCCTTTTCCAGCGCTGCCTGCACGTCCTGCGGCAGCTGGGTGTTGGCTTTGATGCAGAGCTGCGCCACCGTATCCGTAATGCTCTGTGCGGAGATCGTTCTCATGCCTGTATCCTCCGCTTACAGCCGTGCCACGCCGGTCTCACGGGCAGCCTTTGCCACGGCATTTGCCACAGCTTCGGCCACGCGGGGGTCGAACGCGCCGGGGATAATGTTCTCCTCGCTGCGGTCGGCGTCGGTGATGAGGTCTGCAATGGCGTAGGCGGCAGCAAGCTTCATCTCATTGTTGATATCCCGGGCGCGGACGCTGAGCGCGCCCTTGAACAGGCCGGGGAAGCACAGCACGTTGTTGACCTGATTGGGGAAGTCGCTGCGGCCGGTAGCCATCACCCGCACGCCGCCTGCCTTGGCCTCGTCCGGCATGATCTCCGGGGTGGGGTTGGCCATGGCAAAGACGATGGCGTCCTTGTTCATGGTCTTGCACAGCTCGGTGGTCAGGATGCCGGGGCGGGACACGCCGATGAACACGTCTGCGCCCTCCAGTGCCTCCTTCAGGCCGCCCTTGATCTGGCGGGGGTTGGTCACCTCGCCCAGCCAGTTCTTGTGTGCCTCGGCGCTGTTGCAGCCCTTGTACAGGGTACCGAACTGGTCCACCGCCACGATGTCCTTTGCACCGGCGGTCATCAGCATCTTGATGATGGCGGTACCGGCTGCGCCGGGGCCGTTCAGGACGATGTGCACGTCCTCCATCTTCTTATTCACCACGCGCAGGGCGTTGATGAGGGCAGCGGTGACCACGATGGCGGTACCGTGCTGGTCATCGTGGAACACGGGGATGTCCAGCTCCCGCTCCAAGGTCTCCTCGATCTCGAAGCATTCGGGGCTCTTGATATCCTCCAGATTGATGCCGCCAAAGGTGGGCGCGATGGCCTTGCAGGCAGCGATGACGCTGGCAGCATCGTGGGCGTCGATGCAGATGGGGAAGGCGTCCACGCCGCCAAACTCCTTGAACAGCACGGCCTTGCCCTCCATGACCGGCAGACCGGCCTCCGGGCCGATATCGCCGAGGCCCAGCACGGCAGTACCGTTGGAGACAACGGCCACCATGTTGCCCTTGAAGGTGTACTTATACACATCCTCGGGGTTTTCCTTGATCTTGCGGCAGGGCTCGGCCACACCGGGGGTGTAGGCGGTGGACAGGTCATCGCGGGTAGCGACTTCCACCTTGCTCACGATGCCCACCTTTCCCTTGTGGGTCTCGTGCATTTCCAGAGCTGCTTTATTGTAATCCATGGTTTTATCCTCCAATTTCAGCAAAAGGCTTTCCCCCGCAGGGAAAGGCTCATACAGTTTTATTGTAACAGAACCGCCGGGGTATTTCCACCGGTTTTGCGGCATTTCCCGCTCCAAAGCGGGCAAAAGTGATACCTGTGCCGGGCGGCATTTGTGGAATTTTAGCAAAAATCTTTTCTTTTCGCATTTTTCCGTTATAATAGGATGGTATGATATTTGCATTCTCCGTGAAAACGGTCTGCTATTTTTAGGAGGTATCTCTTTTGAAACGCATTACCAAGATCCTGTTATGTGTGCTGTGCGCGGTGGCTGCTGTGCTGTGCGTAGCTGCGGCCTGCTTTATGCTGCTCAAAAAGCAGAGCGGCACCACGGCATCCTCTGCCGCATCCGGCGCAAGCGTGTCCGTCTACGGCAAGGTGTCGGATTTCGATTATTCCAGCTTCGACTACTCCGAGGGGCTGGACGATAACGGCCACTGGACAGGCATCCGCGCGCTGGACTATGTGACCCTGCCGGAGGATGTGGCCGCGCTGCCGCTTTCCAAGGCAGACATCGAGCCCACCGAGGCCGAGATCCAGACCCAGATCGACTCTTTGCTGAACCAGTACGCCACCACCCAGAACATCACCGGCCGGGCAGCCCAGAGCGGCGACACCGTGAACATCGACTATTCCGGCGCGGTGGACGGCGTGGTCTTTAACGGCGGCACCGCCACCGGCTACGACCTGACGCTGGGCAGCCACACCTTTATTGACGGCTTCGAGGATCAGATCATCGGTCACAGCATCGGCGACACCTTTGATGTGACCGTCACCTTCCCGGAGGGCTATGGCGACTCCACCGACGCCGAGGGCAACACCATCCCCCTCAGCGGCAAGGAAGCCGTGTTCAGCGTGACCCTGAACGCCATCACCCAGAGCGTGGTCCCCACCCTGACCGATGAGTGGGTGGAGACCAATTTTGCCGCCAGCGACGATCTGCACACCGCAGACGCCCTGCGCCAGTACTTTGACAGCGCCCTGTACGCCAACAATCTGGACAACGCGGTGATGGACTACCTGCTCAACAACGCCACCTTTAAAGAAGTCCCCACCCAGATCACCAGCTACTACATCCGTATGTTCCTGAACTACCACTCTCAGCTTGCCGCCCAGTACGGCATGGAACTGGACGCCTACGCACAGGCCAAGGGCTACGCCGATGCCAACGCGATGCTGGCGGATTCTGACGCCTACTTTGAGCATCTGGCCAAGCAGGATCTGGTCTTTCAGGCCATTGCGGAGCAGCTGGACATCACCCCCACACAGGAGCAGATCGACAGCGCCAACAGCTCCTACGCCGACACCTACGGCGCACAGCGCAGCATGCTGAACGCTTTGCAGCTGGCCGTGCTGGATAAGGTGGAGGAAAGCGCAGTGCTTTCCTGACAGTGCGTCGAAAAACGATTTTAAATGGCTTCCGCTACGCTCTAGCCATATTCAGCGGAAAAATTATTTTTAATAGAGCAATGCCGGAGCGTCTGCGGACGCTCCGGCATTGCATTTTCACGGGAGGGGGCGTAGAGGAAAACGGCAGCTGCCGCGCCGCTTTCTGCGAAAGCGCGGCGCTGCGGGGGAAAGATTTTTGCAGACTTTCAGCGGGCTGAATTCCCTCAGTCAAAGCCTGACGGCTTTGACAGCTCCCTCCGGGAGGGAGCCTTTGGCATGGCGAGAAAGTTTCCGACTAAAGCACAAAGCTTGCGGGTGGGAACGCTCCCCCGGGGGGAGCTGTCGCGCAGCGACTGAGGGGCTATAAATGGAGAAGCGAAAAAAGCGTTAAAGCGATAGC
>CAKTAT010000017.1:0-32088 GCA_934532365.1 uncultured Faecalibacterium sp.
AGTATGATCTGGCTGACATGGCCGATGATCTGGAAAAGCGCGGCATCTACGCCCAGAACACCGCAGCAGCTGAATAAGAAGCGGTTTTCGTAAGCGGGGTACGCCGAACGACGAGAATTTTTGCCCGCAGACAAGGCGATTTTCCGCAGCAATCCTGACGGATTGCAAGGGAAAGCAACGCAGTATGCGAGCAAAAAGGCCGCTCGAGCGGTGTGCAATGCTTATGAAAAGGGCTTCTAAATCCCACAGAAAGAGGAAAGACCGTCATGTTGTTTGGCAGACGTAAACCCGGCTACACCACCACGGTGGATGGCAGCGTAGACCCGGAGCAGGCCGTTCTGGAACTGCAAAAAGCAGAACTGGCCGCCAAGAAAAAGCCCAAGGCAGAGGTGTTCGACATTGACGCCGCAAGCGAGACTGCCCGCCGCCTGAAGGAGACCGGCAGCACCTTTGACGGCAGCGCCGCCAAGACCGGCGAGGACGTGATCGCCGCGGTGGAGCGGGAGACCGCCGAGCTTGCCGTAAAGCAGGCCGCCGAAGCCGCACCCGAAGCCGCCGAGGCTGCGCAGCCCGATGCTGCAAAGCCGGAGCTGCTGGATTTTCTGGCCGGTGAGCCAGAGGCGGAAAACGATCCCTTTGCGGATCAGCCCACCAAGACCGCCCCGGAGCTGCCCCAGCTTACCCCCGCACAGGAGCTGGCCGGTTACATCCGTGCCCGCTCTGCAGCTGCGCTGCTTACTCCCCACGCATTGCTGCTGGAGGAGGTGGAAAACGCCGACGAGCTGCTGGCGCAGATGCCCGCAGACCCCCAGTGCACCGATATCGTCACCCGCGCGGGTGCAAAGGACACCTACTACTATTCCAACGCCAATATGAGCGATAACTACGCCATGATCGCGCAGCTCATCGAGGACAAGGATCTGTGTGTGATGTTCGCCGAGATGGTGCGGTTCAACGCCCGCATCTACCCCAGCGCCACCCCGCTCAAGTACTTCCAGCGCTCCCCCTACGGCCTTGCGCCGGAGGTCATCGAGCAGACCTGGAAGGCCATGCAGGAAAACCCCGCCTATGCCGATATCGAGGAGCTGACCAACAACCAGAACGAGCGGTTCCTCTTTTCCACCAAGCACCTCACCCGCCGCTACGCAAAGGCTATCAGCGACGTGGACGAGTTCTGCGATTAAACCAACCTACAATTGAATCAGGGTATAAGAGCTTCTTTGAGCAAAGGTGTCTAAACTCCCACAAAGAGCAGGACACCGCGCCGCAATGCTGCACCCGCAAGGGCGGGCATTCAAGGGTGGCGGGGGAAACCCCACCGCCTTCCCGCAGAAGAAACGCTGCAATTTGAAAAAAAGAACTCCTCCCATCTTCACAGATGCTTTTTGGCTGTGTGCTGCCGCTGCAAGGGCGGCGCATCGCCAAGGGCTGCCACCGGCGTAGCAGACTGCAAGCTGCTGCCGCCGGTTTTGTGGGGATATTCTGCGGAGGCGTTTTGATTTTCCGGTCAAGACGTCTCCGCTTCTTTTTCACCTGCCTTTTTGAAAAAAGAATACCCCTGCTCCCCCGCCTGAGCCATAGCAGGCCGGGAGAGCGGGTCTATGGAGGAAGTTATAATGAACCAGCCTTTCTGCTCCCCTGTTCAGGCGCTGCGCAGCGTGCTGGACGCGGCAGCACTTCTGCCTTCTCCGTCCCCGGAGACCATCCCGCTGGAGGCCGCCTGCGGGCGCATTGCCGCCGCCGACCTCTGCGCCCGGATGGACCAGCCCCCCTTTGACCGCAGCCCGCTGGACGGCTACGCCCTGCACAGCGCGGATACCGCCGGTGCAAGCCGGGAGACCCCGGTCACCCTGCCGGTGGTGATGAAGCTTTACGCGGGCGATGCCCCGGCTGCGGCGCTGCCCACAGGGTGCGCTGCCCGCATTATGACCGGCGCACCCCTGCCGGAAGGCGCAGACTGCGTCCTGATGCAGGAACTGACCGACAGCGGCGAAGACGCTGTGCAGCTTTATGCCGCCGTAAAGCCGCTGCAAAACGTGGTGTTCCGGGGCGAGGACGTGGCCGCCGGTGCGGTCATTGCGCCCGCCGGGACGGTGCTCTCCCCCGCCCATCTGGGTGTGCTGGCCGGGCAGGGCTACGCCGAGGTAACCGTCTGCCGTCCACTGACCGTGGGTATCCTTTCCACCGGCAGCGAGCTGCTGGAACCCGGCACACCGTGGGCACCCGGTAAAATTTACGATGCCAACGGCATCCAGAATGCCGCCCGGCTGCGTCAGCTGGGCTTTGCCGTGGAGCGGCTGCAGTGCTCCGACGACCCGGAGGTCATCACCGGTAAAATGCAGGAGCTGCTGACTTGCTGCGATGCCGTCATCACCAGCGGCGGCGTCTCTGTGGGGCAGAAGGACTATCTGCCCCTTGTGCTGGAAAAGCTGGGTGCACAGCTGCTGGTGGAGGGCGTAGCCCAGAAGCCCGGCAGCCCCATGCTGGCGGCAACGCTGGGCGGCAAGCTGGTGTTCTGCCTGTCCGGCAACCCCTTTGCCGCCGCCGCTACGCTGGAGCAGTACGCCATCCCCGCGCTGCTGCGCGCCGCCGGGCGGCGGGAGGAGAGCTGCATCCCCGTCCGCACCGTCTGCACCCTGACGAACGGTTTTTCCAAACCCAGCAAGGGCCACCGCTATCTGCGGGCGACTGCCTGCGGCGGCAAGGTGACGTTGCCCGGCGCGGGCAACACCGAGGCACACTCCTCCGGTGCACTGTCCGCCATGATGGGTTGCAACTGTCTGGTGGAGATCCCCGCCGGCAGCGGCCCGGTAGAACCCGGTATGGAAGTGGAGGTGCTTTGCTTTGTACAGTGAACAAAAACAGGCGCTGGCCGAAACACAGGCGCTCAAGCGCCCGGCGGTGCTGGCTGTCAGCGGGGTGCACAACAGCGGTAAGACCACCCTGCTGGAAAAGCTGCTGCCCGTATTGCGCAGCCGTGGGCTGAAGGTAGGCGTTATCAAGCACGACGGCCACGATTTTATCCCGGACGTGCCCGGCACCGACAGCTACCGCCTACGGGAAGCCGGTGCCGAGGGCGTGGCGGTCTACTCCGGCACGCGCTACCTGCTGACCGAGGAATTCCGCCTGACCGAACAGGACCTGCTTGCCCTGTTCGAGCGTCACGGCTACGACCTTGTGCTGCTGGAAGGGTTCAAATCCAGCGGCTGGCCGAAGATCGAGGTGGTGCGCAGCGCCATCTCGGATGCGCCCGTCTCCTTCCAGCCGCTGGCGGTGGTGGGGGATATCCCCGGCGCAGATTTTGACCTGAACGATATTCCGGCACTGGCAGACTGGATCGAAGCCCAGATGCCCGCGCTGTAAGGAGAATGCCATCATGAAACTGATCCGTACTGTTGACGCCGCAGGGCAGGTGCTCTGCCATGATATCACCCAGATCATCCCGGGCGAGTACAAGGATGCCCGCTTCCGCAAGGGGCACGTCATCCAGCCCGAGGACATTCCCGTGCTGCTTTCCATCGGCAAGGAAAACCTCTACGTCTGGGAAAAGCATCCCGGCATCCTCCACGAGGACGAGGCGGCCGCCCTGCTGTACAAGGCCGCTGCGGGCAAAAATATCCACGGCACTGCGCCGAAAGAGGGAAAAATCGAGCTGATTGCGGACTGTGACGGTCTTTTGAAGATCAACCGCAGGGCGCTGATGGCTGTGAACAACACCCCGCAGATGATGATCGCCACCATCCACGGCGATCTGCCGGTGAAAAAGGGTCAGAAGCTGGCCGGTACCCGCATCATCCCGCTGGTCATTGAGCAGGAGAAGATGGACGCCATGCAGGCCGCTGCCGGGGCAGAGCCGATCCTGAACGTGCTGCCCATGCAGGCCAAAAAGGTGGGCATCATCACCACCGGCAGCGAGGTGTTCAAGGGACGCATTGAAGATAAATTCACCCCCATCCTGCAAAGCAAGCTGGCCGTCTACGGCTGTGAGGTGGTTTTCCATAAGGTCTGCGATGACGACCCCGCCGGGATCACCGCCGCCATTCTGGAGGCCAAAGCCGCAGGATGCGAACTGATCTTTACCACCGGCGGCATGAGCGTGGACCCCGACGACCGCACCCCGCTGGCTATCAAGAACACCGGGGCCGATATCGTCACCTACGGCGCGCCGGTGCTGCCGGGGGCCATGTTCCTTGTCAGCTATCTGGACGGTGTGCCGGTGTGCGGTCTGCCCGGCTGCGTGATGTACGCCAAGCGCACCATTTTTGACCTGCTGCTGCCCCGCCTGCTGGCGGATGACCCCATCACCGCCGAGGATATCGCCCGCTTGGGCGAGGGCGGCCTGTGCCTGAACTGCGAGGTATGCCACTGGCCGAACTGCGGCTTTGGACACTGCTGAAACCCTCTCAGTCAAAGCCTTTCGGCTTTGCCAGCTCCCCCGAAGGGGGAGCTTAACTAAGGTGAAAAAATATGAGTGAAAATAATCTGACACATTTTGATGCCGCCGGGAACGCCGTGATGGTGGATGTGAGCGCAAAGCCTGTCACCACCCGGGAAGCCACTGCCCACGGCATTATTACCATGAATGCCGAAGCTTTTGCCGCCGTGCAGAGCGGCACCGTGAAAAAGGGCGATGTACTGGGCGTGGCGCGCATTGCGGGCATCATGGCCACCAAGCGCACCAGTGAGCTGATCCCCCTGTGCCATCCGCTGCCCCTGACCAAGGTGGGCATCGAGTTCCGTCTGCTGCCCGAGCGGCAGGCCGTGGAAGCCCTGTGCACTGTCAAGACCAGCGGTGTGACCGGCGTGGAGATGGAGGCGCTGACCGGCGTTTCCACCGCGCTGCTGACCATCTACGATATGTGCAAGGCCGTGGATAAGGGCATGGAGCTGGGCGAGATCCATCTGGTGGAAAAAACCGGCGGCAAGAGCGGCCACTATATCCGGGCGGAGGGCGGCTATGTTTGATCGTTACCAGCGCGAGATTCATTATCTGCGCCTGTCGGTGACCGACCTGTGCAACCTGCGCTGCCGCTACTGTATGCCGGACGGCGTGGAAAAGCTGGAGCGGGAGGCCGTGCTGACCTACGAGGAATTTCTGCGTCTGGCTGCGCTGTTTGCCCAGTGCGGCATCGACACCGTGCGGGTGACCGGCGGCGAACCGCTGGTGCGCAAGAACGTGGCGCAGCTGGTGGCCGGGCTCAAAGAGACCCCGGGCATCCGCCGGGTCACCCTGACCACCAACGCGGTGCTGCTGGCAGAACAGCTGCCCGCCCTGCTGGACGCCGGGCTGGACAGCGTGAACATCAGTCTGGACACCCTGCGCCCGGAGGTGTTCCGGCAGATCACCGCCCGGGACGATTTTGCCGCCGTGCAGGCGGGCTTGCAGGCGGCGCTGAAAAGCGGCCTGCCGGTCAAGCTGAACTGCGTGCCGCAGGCGGGCGTCAACGAGGGAGAACTGGAACAGCTTGCCGCGCTGACAAAGGACAACGCCCTGCAGGTGCGGTTCATCGAGATGATGCCCATCGGCTACGGCGCGGCCATGCCCTGCATTTCCGGCCCGGAACTGCGGGCGCGGTTTGCCCGGCGCTGGCCGGAGCTTGCGCCCCTTTCCCCGGCGCAGGAGCATGCCTTGGGCGACGGCCCGGCGGTGTACTACACCGTGCCGGGCTGGCAGGGCAGCATCGGCTTTATTGCAGCGGTGCACGGCAAGTTCTGCGCCTCCTGCAACCGGGTGCGGCTGACCAGTCAGGGCTTTTTGCGCCCCTGCCTTGCCAGCGAGACCGGGTGCGACCTGCGCGCACTGCTGCGCAGCGGCGCGGACGATGCGCAGCTGCTGGCCGCTATCCGGGAGACCATCTGGGCAAAGCCCCGGGAACACCATTTTAACGACAGTTCCATGCCCGCTACCCGCGGGATGTATCGCATTGGAGGATAAATAACTATGGGTAAGCTTCTGGCAATCTGCACCAGCCCCAAGCGGGGCACCGTAAAAACCGAGGTGCCCAGCGCCGTCCTGACCCCGGAGTGGGGCATCGTGGAGGACGCCCACGGCGGCAACTGGCACCGTCAGGTCAGTATGCTCAGCGCCGAAAAGATCGAGGCCTTCCGCAAAAAAATCTGGGTGGACTACGGCGCCTTCGGTGAAAATCTGGTCATCGAGGGTTTCGATTTCCGCAATCTGCCGGTGACCAGCCGGTTTGCCATTGGAGACGTGGTGTTGGAAATGACCCAGATCGGCAAGGAGTGCAACAACGACTGCGTCATCAAGCAGCAGACCGGCGAGTGCATCATGCCCCACGAGGGCGTGTTCGCCCGGGTGCTCACCGGCGGCGAGATCCATGTGGGGGACGAGGTGACCCTGCTGCCCGCACTGGAAAACCCGCCCCTGCGCGCTGCCGTCATCACCCTTTCCGATAAGGGCAGCCGCGGCGAGCGGGAGGATAAAAGCGGCCCGCTGATCGCCCAAATGCTCACCGCCGCAGGCTATGTGGTGGAGGAGACCATGATCCTGCCGGACGAGGCCAAGGCGCTGAAAGCGCAGCTCATCCGCATGGCAGACGGCCGCCAGGTGAACCTTGTGCTCACCACCGGCGGCACCGGCTTCTCCCCCCGGGACATCACCCCGGAAGCCACCTGCGCCGTAGCCGACCGCAACGCCCCCGGCATTGCCGAGGCCATGCGCTACCACAGCCTGAGCATCACCCCGCGCGGGATGCTGAGCCGCGGCGTCAGCGTGCTGCGCGGCAAGACCCTGATCGTCAACCTGCCGGGCAGCCCCAAGGCAGTGCAGGAGAATCTGGAGTACATCCTGCCCAGCCTGGAGCACGGAGTACGCATCGCCGCGGGTCTGGACGGCGAGTGCGCCCGCAAGTAAGATTTCCCCGCCCTGTTTTCCTTGACGGGGCGCAGAAATAGAATTTTTTTCTTGAAGTAAGGAGAAACAGAGATGAACGACCATCGCATTTCCCGCCGGAGTTTTCTGGCTGCAGCCGGTATGGCCGGTGCAGCCGCTGCCCTCACCGCCTGCGGCGGTGCTGCTTCCAGCGCAGCATCGTCCGTGGCTTCCTCTGCCGCCGCTTCCTCGGAAGCAGCACAGAGCGTGGAGCTGATCGTGTTTGCCGCCGCCTCCCTCACCGAGACACTGAATGCTATCGGTGAAAGCTACACGGCAGAGCACCCGGAGGTGACCTTCCGGTTCAACTTCGACTCCTCCGGTACCCTCAAGACCCAGATACAGGAGGGCGCGGATTGCGACTTGTTCATCTCTGCCGGTCAGAAGCAGATGAACCAGCTGGATATCACCGCCTCTGCCGAGGTAAACAAGGATGGACTGGACTTTGTGGATACTGACAGCCGCGTAAACCTGCTGGAAAACAAGGTGGTGCTCTGCGTGCCGGAGGGCAGCGACAAGGGCATTGACAGCTTTGACGCACTGGCCGAGCACCTGAAGGCACAGGATATCCTGTTCTGCATGGGCAACAGCGATGTGCCCGTGGGACAGTATACCCAGAAGATCCTTGCCTACTACCAGCTGGACGAAGCTGCACTGGCTGCTGCGGGCGTGATCACCTACGGCTCCAACGTCAAGGAGGTGACCACGCAGGTCACCGAGGACAGCGTGGATGCCGGTGTTGTTTACTGCACCGATGCCTACAGCGCCGGTCTGACCCCCGTGGACGAGGCCACCAAGGAGATGTGCGGTCAGGTCATCTACCCCGCCGCTGTACTGAAGGCCGCCCCCAACGCCGAGGCTGCCAAGGAGTTTTTGGCTTACTTGCAGACCGACAAGGCCATGACCGTGTTCGAGGGCGTGGGCTTCAGCGCCGTATAAAGGAGCAGGCATGGACTGGTATCCGTTGTGGAACAGCCTGCGCATTGCTTTGATCAGCTGCGCGGCGGTGTTCTTTCTTGGCATTTTTGCGGCCTACTATATCGCCCGGCTGCCCCGGGTGGTCAAGGGTGTGCTGGACGTGCTGCTCACCCTGCCCATGGTGCTGCCGCCTACGGTGGTGGGCTATTTTCTGCTGCTGCTCTTCGGCGCAAAGCGGCCGCTGGGCATCTTTTTCATGCAGCAGTTCGGGGTAAAGCTGGTCATGAACTGGTACAGCGCCATCTTTGCTTCCATCGTGGTGGCATTTCCGCTGATGTACCGCACCGCGCGCGGCGCGTTTGAAAGCTTTGACGAAACGCTGGCGTGGTCGGCGCAGACGCTGGGGCAGTCCGATACATGGATCTTCTGGCGGGTGCGGATGCCCGCCTGCCGTCAGGGCATTCTGGCGGGCACGGTGCTGGCTTTTGCCCGGGCGCTGGGCGAATACGGCGCTACCAGCATGATCGCGGGTTACACCCCCGGCAAGACCGCCACCATCGCCACCACGGTCTACCAGCTGTGGCGCACCAACGATGAGCTGGGCGCCATGCGGTGGGTGCTGGTGGATATCGCCATCTCTGCGGTGGTGCTGCTGGCGGTGAACCTGCTGGAGAAAAAACAGAAAGCGGGTGGCCGGAAATGAGCCTTGAAGTCAACATTGAAAAAAAGCTGGACGGCTTCACCCTCCGCACCGCCTTTACCGCCGGTAACACCTCCACCGCCCTGCTGGGCGCTTCCGGCTGCGGCAAAAGCATGACATTGCGGTGCATCGCGGGCATCGTAAAGCCGGACCGCGGACGCATCGTGCTGGACGGACGGGTGCTGTTTGACAGCGCCCAGCACATCGACCTGCCGCCGCAGCAGCGGGGCGTGGGGCTGCTGTTCCAGAACTACGCCCTGTTCCCCAACATGACTGTGGAGCAGAATATCCTTTGCGGCCTGAAGGCGGAAAAAGACCCCGCCGCCCGCCGCGCCGCCTGCGCCGAAATGCTGCGCGCCATGCGGCTGGAAGAGCTGGCCAAGCGCTACCCCGCCCAGCTTTCCGGCGGGCAGCAGCAGCGCACCGCGCTGGCACGCATTCTGGTGGGCAAACCCCGCATCCTGATGCTGGACGAGCCCTTCAGTGCGCTGGACAGCTACCTGCGGGAGGAGGTAGAGGGCGAGGTAGGCAGCCTGCTGGCAAACTTTGCAGGCACCGCCCTGCTGGTGACCCACAACCGGGACGAGGCCTATCGACTGTGCCGGGAAATGATCGTTTTGAACGAGGGGCAGGTGCTGCGCACCGGCAGCACCAAGGCCGTTTTTGCCGACCCGCAGAGCATCGCCGCTGCGCGGCTGACCGGCTGCAAGAATATTCTGCCCTGCACTCCGCTGTCTAGCCACACCGTCCGGCTGGACGGCTGGGGTGTTCCCCTGCGGCTGGCGCTGCCCGTCCCGGCAGGCTGCACCGCCGTGGGCATCCGTGCCCACGACCTTGCGCCCTGCACCGCCGATGCGCTCAACGCCATCCCGGTAAAAGCGGTCTCCACCAGTGAGAACCCCTTTGACTGGAACCTCATCTGCACCCCGCCGGAGGGCACGGCGCAGCTGTGGTGGAAGATAAGTAAAAAAAGCCTTTCCTCGGCAGCGCCCGCCGCGCCGCAGCACCTGTGTGCCGCGCCGGAGAGCATCATGCCGCTGAAGGGCTGAGAATACAAAGAGAGCCGGAAGCACCTGCGGGTGTTTCCGGCTCTCTTTTACAATGCTGGGGAAAGGGTGCGTCGGCTGGCTTCTACCGGCAGTTCTCCATGCAGTTTTTTAAGCTATCCGTTTTTCCGGCTCAAAGCTCTGCCAGAATGGCGTCGCCCATGGCGGTGCAGCCAAGGCAGGTGCAGCCCTCGCTCATGTTGTCGGCGGTGCGCAGACCCTTGTCCAGTACACGGCTCACAGCGTTCTCAATGGCATCGGCTTCTGCTGCCATGCCAAAGGAGTACCGCAGCATCATAGCGGCAGACAGGATGCAGGCGGTGGGGTTTACGACGTCCTTGCCTGCAATGTCCGGGGCAGAGCCGTGGATGGGCTCGTACAGACCCCGGGTACCGTCGCCAAGGCTGGAGGACGGGATCATGCCGATCGAACCGGTGATCATGGAGGCTTCGTCCGACAGGATGTCGCCGAACATATTCTCGGTAACGATGACGTCGAACTGGGCGGGGTTCTTCACGATCTGCATGGCGCAGTTGTCCACGAACATCTCGCTGTACTCCACATCCGGGTACTCGGCCTGCAGCCGGTGCATCACGGTGCGCCACAGGCGGCTGGTGTCCAGCACGTTGGCCTTATCCACGCAGCACAGCTTTTTGCGGCGCTTGCGGGCGGTCTCGAAGCCGATGCGGCCAATGCGCTCGATCTCGTGCTCTGCATAGGGCATGGTGTCCACGGCCTGCTTTTCGCCGTTTTCCAGCGTGTAGGTCTCGTGATTACCGAAGTACACGCCGCCGATCAGTTCCCGCACAATGATAAAATCAATGCCCTGTGCCACGATCTCGGGCTTTAAGGGGCTGGCAGGCGCCAGCTGCGGCCAGATCTTCGCGGGGCGGTTGTTGGCGTACAGCCCCATGCCGGCGCGCAGCCTCAGCAGGCCCTTTTCCGGCCGCTGCTCCCCGGGCAGGCCCTCCCACTTGGGGCCGCCCACCGCGCCCAGCAGCACGCTGTCGGCGGCAAGGCACTTGTCCAGCTCGTGCTGGGGCAGCGGGTCGCCGTATTGATCAATGGCCTCGCCGCCCATAGCGGCAGCGGTGTAGTGGAAGGTATGGCCGTACTTTTCAGCCACCTTATCCAGCACCCGGAGGGTCTGCTTTACGATCTCCGGGCTGGAGCAATCGCCCCAGATGACAGCAATATTTTTTTCCATGGGTTTGTTCTCCTTATTGGTTAAGTTCTCACCGGATGAACCCTCTCAGCTTCGCTGCGCTCAGCAGCTGTTCCCCTTTCTGGCTTCGCCATCTTCCCCCGGCCGGGGGAAGTCGTTCCACTCAGGGGGAGCTTTTATGCTTCTGACCGATTGATGCGCAAGACCTCCCCCTTTCGGGGGAGGTGGCATCGCGCAGCGATGACGGAGAGGGTTCCGCACCGTTTGCGTAGGAGCGGATGGGCTTATTTCTGGATGGCCTTCATCAGGCCGCCGGCGGAGATGATGTTCTGGATAAAGGGCGGGAAGGGCTCGGCGTGGAACACCTTGCCGTTGGTCTCGTCGGTGATGACACCGGTGTCAAAGTCCACCTGAACGGTGTCCCCTGCTTCAATGGCATCCACAGCCTCCGGGCACTCCATGATAGGCAGGCCGATGTTGATGCTGTTGCGGTAGAAGATGCGGGCAAAGCTTTTGGCAATGACCACCGCGATACCGGCGGTCTTGATGCACAGGGGTGCGTGCTCACGGGAGGAGCCGCAGCCAAAGTTCCAGCCGCCCACCATGATATCGCCGGGCTGCACCCGGTTCACAAAGTCCTTGTCGATATCTTCCATGCAGTGGCTGGCAAGTTCTTTGGCGTCCTGCGTGTTCAGGTGGCGTGCCGGGATGATGACATCGGTATCCACGTTATCCGGGTATTTGAAAACAGAACCTCTTGCGTTCATGCTCATGCTCCTTTCGGGTCAGACCGTGCGCGGGTCGGTGATGCAGCCGGTCAGGGCGCTGGCGGCGGCGGTGGCGGGAGAGGCCAGATAGACCTCGCTGTCCACATGACCCATGCGTCCCACAAAGTTGCGGTTGGTGGTGGAAACGCAGCGCTCGCCCGCTGCCAGAATGCCCATGTAGCCACCCAGACAGGGGCCGCAGGTGGGGGTGGAGACGATGCAGCCTGCGTCGATGAAGGCGGTGGTCCAGCCGCGCAGGATGCACTCCTTATAAACAGCCATGGTGGCGGGGATGATGATGCCGCGCACGCCCTTGGCGATGTGCTTGCCCTTGAGGATGTTGTAGGCGGCTTCCATATCCTCCAGGCGGCCGTTGGTGCAGCTGCCGATGACTACCTGATCGATCTTGATGTCCTTGCCCTCGCTGGCAACATGGGTGTTCTCGGGCAGATGGGGGTAGCTGACGGTGGGCTCCAGTGCACTCAGGTCGATTTCGATGGTCTTTTCGTACACGGCATCGGGGTCAGCTTCGTAGAACGCCGGCGGGCGCTGGCTGCGGCCTGCAAGGTAGCCGCGAGTCACCTCATCCACCGGGAAGATGCCGTTCTTGGCACCGGCCTCAATGGCCATATTGCAGATGCACAGGCGTTCGTCCATGGTAAGGCCTGCCACGCCCGGGCCGGTGAACTCCATAGACTTATACAGTGCGCCGTCCACACCGATCATACCGATGATGTGCAAAATCAGGTCTTTGCCGGACACCCGGGGATTGAATTTGCCGGTAAGCACGAACTTGATGGCGGAGGGCACCTTGAACCATGCCATGCCAGTGGCCATGCCTGCGGCCATATCGGTAGAGCCTACGCCGGTGGAGAAGGCGCCCAATGCACCGTAGGTGCAGGTGTGGCTGTCCGCGCCGATCACACAGTCGCCGGCGGTGACGATGCCTTTTTCCGGCAGCAGGGCGTGCTCGATGCCCATCTGGCCTACATCGTAGAAGTTGAGGATATCGTACTTATTGGCGAACTCTCGGCACTGCTTGGACTGGGTAGCGCTCTTGATATCCTTATTGGGTACAAAGTGATCCAGCACAATGGCGATATGCTCTTTATCGAACACGCGGTCGAAACCGGCACGTTCAAACTCGTTGATGGCCACCGGGGTGGTGATATCGTTGCCCAGCACAATGTCCAACTTTGCGTTGATCAGCTGGCCTGCCTTGACCTCCGGCAGTCCGGCGTGTGCGGCAAGAATCTTCTGCGTCAGGGTCATTCCCATGGTAGTTTTCTCCTTTTTATCGATTATTGATCGCACTGACAAGGGCACGGATACCGGCCACGATGATGTCGGTGTCGGTACCGGCACCCCATGTGACCGTGTTGTCGCCCCAGACAAGGCCTACATAAGAGGCCGCGCGGGAGGTAGAGCCTTCGTCCAAGCTGTGCTCAGAGTAGTTTTCTAGATGGAAGTCCATGCCGGTGGCGCTCTGGATGGCGTTGGCTACGGCATCCAGACGGCCGTTGCCCACCGAGGTGACCACCTTGCGCTGGTCGTTCAGTTCCAGCGTGACCGTGGCAGTAATGCCGTTTACCTGTGCAAAGTGGGCTTCTACCACGTTCAGCGGCTTTGCGCGGTTGAGGTAGGTATCCTCGAAGATGTGCAGCACCTCGGCGGCGCTCAGCTCCTTGTGGCTGTGGTCGGACACGCTCTTGACCTTGTAGCCCAGCGCCTCCCGCATCTTGGGGGGCAGGTTGTAGCCGTAGTTCTGCTCCAGCACAAAGCCGATGCCGCCCTTGCCGCTCTGGCTGTTGATGCGGATGACGTCGGCGTCGTAGGTGCGGCCGATGTCGTGGGGGTCCACCGGGATGTAGGGGCAGGTCCAGCGGTGCTCGCCGGTCTGCTTGCGGTACGCCATGCCCTTGGCAATGGCGTCCTGATGGCTGCCGGAGAAGGCGGCAAACACCAGCTGTCCGGCGTAGGGGGTACGCTCGTAGATATGCATCCGGGTCACCCGCTCGTAGGTGGCGCAGATAGCGGGCATATCCGAGAAGTCCAGCTTGGGGTCTACGCCGTGGCTGTACATATTCATGGCCAGCGTTACGGCGTCCACATTGCCGGTGCGCTCGCCGTTGCCGAACAGGCAGCACTCCACGCGCTGTGCGCCCGCCAGCACTGCCAGCTCTGCACAGGCTACGCCGGTGCCGCGGTCGTTATGGGGGTGAGTGGAGATGATCACGCTGTCGCGGTATTTCAGATGCTTGTCGCAATACTCGATCTGGTTGGCGTACACATGGGGCATACTCATCTCCACGGTCACCGGTAGGTTGATGATCATGGGGCGCTCCGGGGTGGGCTGCATGATATCCAGCACGGCGTTGCACACCTCTACGGCGTAGTCCACCTCGGTGCCGGTAAAGCTTTCGGGGCTGTACTCAAACAGGAAGTTGCCCTCGTACTCCTCGCTGAGCTGCTTGACCAGCTTTGCGCCGTCCACGGCGATCTGCTTGATCTCCTCCTTGGACTTGTGGAACACCTGCTCCCGCTGCGCCACGGAGGTGGAGTTGTAGAAGTGGATCACCGCCCGGGGTGCGCCCTTGACCGCCTCGAAGGTGCGGCGGATGATGTGGTCGCGGCACTGGGTCAGCACCTGCACGGTGACGTCGGCGGGGATCATGTCCTTTTCGATCAAGGTGCGCAGGAACTCGTACTCGGTCTCACTGGCGGCGGGGAAGCCCACCTCGATCTCCTTGAAGCCGATCTTCACCAGCATCTGGAAGAATTCCAGCTTTTCGGCAAGGCTCATGGGCACGATCAGTGCCTGATTGCCGTCCCGCAGATCCACGCTGCACCATGCGGGGGCTTTTTCAATATGGTCTTTCTTTACCCAGCTGTCATAACCGGCGAGTACCGGGTAGTACCCCGGTGCGTACTTGGTAGCGTCCATCATCCTGTTATCCTCCTGATGTTGTGGTGAGACGAACCCTCTCAGTCAGCCCCTGCGGGGCTTTCCGTTCTCTCTTGAAGCTCCCCCCTCGGGGGAGCTGTCGCCGTCAGGCAGCTGAGAGGGTCATCATACAAAAAGGCTCCCGTCTTTCAAGGCGAAAACCTTGAGAGACGAGAGCCTGTAAATAGCTTTTACAGGGCACCCGTGGTACCACTCTCCTTGCTGTACGGTCAGGTACAGCCACTTTGCACGATCGGCCAAAACGGCGAATCGCTGCCCTTGTAACGGTGGACGTCCGTCAGAACCTACTTATCCGTTCAGTTCTGCCGCTCGAGGGCCAGTATCCGAACCCCTCTGCACCCGCCTTGCACCACCCGGCGGCTCTCTGCACGCAGAAGAAAGATCGTTTTATCCCCGTCAACGCATTTGCACTTTGTTGAAAGTGAGATAATTTTAGCACGCCTGCCAAAAAGTGTCAAGAAGTTTCGTTCAGGATAAAGATGAAAGCATTTCATAATGCCATAGGGAAAATCATGCAAAATTGGGGGGTCTCCCCTCTTTGTTAAGAAACTGCTAAGTTTTTGCAAAGTTGCCCTCGCTGCGCTGTTGCCGGGCGGCAGGATGTGGTATACTGGACGCAGCAAACGGGTGGAAGTCCACTTTATATAGAAGGAGGAAGTTCCCATGAAAGAAGTCAAGCCATCCAGAAAGCCGTTGGCCATCTACTATGCCATCGTGCTGCTGGTGCTGCTGGTCATCAACCTTGTGGTCATGCCGTGGCTGGCCGAGCGTCAGGTGCAGGAGGTAGACTACGGCACCTTTATGAGCATGACCGAGCAGGAGAACATCGGCAAGGTGGACATCCAGTCCAACCAGATCATTTTTACGGATAAGGACAACAAGCAGATCTATAAGACCGGCCTGATGAATGACCCCGGCCTGACCGAGCGCCTGTACGATGCCGGCGCACAGTTCTCCAGCGAGATCGTGGAGCAGGGTTCGCCGGTGCTCAGCTTTTTGCTGTGGTTCGTGCTGCCCATCCTGCTGTTCAGCTTCATC
Source organism: uncultured Faecalibacterium sp. (assembly GCA_934532365.1). GTDB lineage: Bacteria > Bacillota > Clostridia > Oscillospirales > Ruminococcaceae > Faecalibacterium. Next base: position 15,492 of record CAKTAT010000017.1, read on the forward strand.
GGCAACCAGATGAACAAAAAGCTGATGGAAAAGGCAGGCGGCGGCCCGAGTTCTATGATGTTCGGCGGCGTGGGCAAATCCAACGCAAAGGTGTATGTGCAGTCCACCCACGGCATCCGCTTTGCGGATGTGGCCGGTGAGGACGAAGCCAAGGAGAACCTGCAGGAGATCGTCAATTATCTGCACGACCCCAAGAAGTACGAGGAGATCGGCGCCTCCATGCCCAAGGGCATTCTGCTGGTAGGCCCTCCGGGCACCGGCAAGACCATGCTGGCAAAGGCCGTGGCAGGCGAATCCAACGTGCCCTTCTTCTCCATCTCCGGCTCGGAGTTCGTGGAGATGTTCGTGGGCATGGGTGCCTCCAAGGTGCGCGACCTGTTCAAGCAGGCCAAAGAGAAAGCACCCTGCATCGTGTTCATTGATGAGATCGACGCCATCGGTCAGAAGCGCAACAGCGGCCAGTTTGGCGGCAACGACGAGCGCGAGCAGACCCTGAATCAGCTGCTTACCGAGATGGACGGCTTTGAGGGCAACACCGGCGTCATTATTCTGGCGGCTACCAACCGCCCGGATTCCCTCGACCCTGCCCTGACCCGTCCCGGCCGGTTCGACCGCCGCGTGCCCGTGGAGCTGCCCGATTTGAAGGGGCGCGAGGAGATTTTGAAGGTACACGCCAAAAAGGTGAAGATCGCCCCGGGTGTGGACTTCAACACCGTGGCACGCATGGCCTCCGGTGCCTCCGGCGCAGAACTGGCCAACATTGTGAACGAAGCCGCCCTGCGTGCCGTACGGGCAGGGCGCAAGAGCGTGACCCAAGCCGACCTTGAAGAGAGCATCGAGGTGGTCATTGCCGGTTACCAGAAGAAGAATTCCATCCTGACCGACCACGAAAAGTGCATCGTAGCCTACCACGAGATCGGTCACGCCCTTGTGGCGGCCAAGCAGTCCAACTCTGCCCCGGTGCAGAAGATCACCATCATCCCCCGCACCTCCGGCGCACTGGGCTACACCATGCAGGTGGACGAGGGCAACCACTACCTGATGAACAAGGCCGAGCTGGAAAACAAGATCGCCACCCTGACCGGCGGCCGCGCCGCCGAGGAGGTGGCCTTCAACTCCATCACCACTGGCGCGTCCAATGATATCGAGCAGGCCACAAAGCTTGCCCGTGCCATGCTGACCCGCTACGGCATGAGTGATGAATTTGACATGGTGGCGCTGGAAACCGTGAACAACCAGTATCTGGGCGGCGATACCTCGCTGGCCTGCAGTGCCCAGACCCAGTGCGAGATTGACCGGAAGGTAGTAGAACTGGTCAAGACCCAGCACGAAAAGGCCATCCGCATCCTGACCGAGAACCGCGCAAAGCTGGATGAACTGGCACAGTACCTGTACCAGAAGGAGACCATCACCGGCGAGGAGTTCATGGATATCCTCAACCGCGATGATGCAGAAAACAAACCAGAAACTCCCTGAAAATAAAAATTTTTGAATCTTTTGCAATAATCCGGCCGCCGTATCCGTTTACAAAGCAGATACGGCGGTTTTCCATTGTGAATGCGCCGCAGCTGAACCATGGTTTAAAAAAAATTATGATGCAAAAAAACAAGGCAGTCCCTGCGGCTGCCGTTTTCAGGAGGTATTTCCTATGAAGATGCTGAACAAAAAGCTTATCCGTACCCTGAGCTGTGCCGCTGTGGCGGTGTGTGCCGCTGCCATGCTGAGCGTGGGTGCATTTGCCGCCGAGGTGGATTCTACCTGTGTGGAGGGCTATCTGCCCCCGCAGGAGCAGATGGTGCAGGGCGACATCGCACTGCACAGCGGTGACGTTGCTGTGGGCGAAAAAGACCCCAGCTACGGCGGCTACGGCGCCCCGGAGGGCAACCCCATTCAGGGCAACATTATGCTGATCTCCGGCGACGAGCTGGCTGACAGCGCAAAGACCGAGGCGCGCTACACCGTCAAGGGTCTGCTGGGTAAACAGCTGCTGTACACCGCCCGCCAGAAGGACGGCGTACTGACGCTGGACGTGCCCGCCGAGGTGGCCACCTTCCGCACCACCATCGAGGATATGCAGGCACTGCAGGCCAGCGGCGTGAAAACGCTGGTGCTGGTGACCGAGAAGAACACCACCACCCTGAACCTCTCGCTGCTGTGCGAGGGACAGAAGTCCGGCACCCGCGTCACCCTGCGGCATCTGGGCAGCAGCGCTACCCTCTCTGTGGGTCTGCGCTGCCGCCGCGACCTGCTGATCGGCCGCTGAGTAAAAGGAAAAATTATTCTAAATAGCGCAATGCCGGAGCGTCTGCGGACGCTCCGGCATTGCATTTTCACGGGTTGGATCGTAAAGATAAACGAGATGACAAGACCCCCGGCGGGCAGCCGGGGGTCTTGTCGTACGCTTATGGAGGCTTGGACAGGAATAAAAGGAAGATCACACTCCCCTTGCGGGAAAGAGAATCGCTGCTTATTCGCCGCGGACGGCTGCAAAGCCGGCTTCCAGATCGGCAAGGATGTCATCGATGTGCTCGGTGCCGATGGACAGGCGGATGGTGTTCTGGTAGATCTGCTGCTCGGCCAGTTCTGCATCGGTCAGCTGGCTGTGGGTGGTGGAGGCCGGGTGGATGACAAGGCTCTTCACGTCCGCCACGTTGGCCAGCAGAGAGAAGATCTTCAGGTTGTCGATGAAGGTAAAGGCTTCCTCGCGGCCGCCCTTGATGTTAAAGGTAAAGATGGATGCGCCGCCGTTGGGGAAATACTTCTGGTACAAAGCGTGATCCGGGTGATCCGGCAGCGAGGGATGGTTCACCTTTTCCACCTGCGGGTGGTTGGCAAGGAACTCCACCACCTTCTTGGTGTTCTCCACATGACGCTCGATGCGCAGGCTCAGCGTCTCGGTGCCCTGCAGCAGCAGGAAGGCGTTGAAGGGGGAGATGGTAGCGCCGGTATCACGCAGCAGGATAGCGCGGATGTAGGTGACAAAGGCGGCAGGGCCTGCGGCGTCCGCAAAGGAGACGCCATGGTAGCTGGGGTTGGGGGCGGCAATGTTGGGGTAACGGCCGCTGGCCTTCCAGTCGAAGTTGCCGCTGTCCACAATGATGCCGCCCAGCGTAGTGCCGTGGCCGCCGATGAACTTAGTGGCAGAGTGCACCACAATGTCTGCGCCGTGCTCGATGGGACGGATGAGGTACGGGGTGCCGAAGGTGTTGTCAATGACCAGCGGCAGGCCATGCTTGTGGGCGATGGCGGCAATGGCGTCGATATCCGGGATATCGCTGTTGGGGTTGCCCAGCGTCTCCAGATAGACAGCCTTGGTGTTGGGCTGGATAGCGGCCTCCACCTGTGCAAGGTCATGGGCGTCCACGAAGGTGGTGTTGACGCCGAACTGGGTCAGGGTGTGTGCCAGCAGATTGTAGCTGCCGCCGTAGATGGTCTTTTGTGCCACGATGTGGTCACCGGCCTGTGCCAGCGCCTGAATGGTGTAGGTGATGGCAGCTGCACCGGAAGCGGTAGCCAGTGCTGCCACACCGCCCTCCAGCGCTGCAATGCGCTTTTCAAACACATCCTGCGTGGAGTTGGTCAGACGGCCGTAGATGTTGCCTGCATCGGCCAGACCGAAGCGGTCTGCAGCGTGCTGGCTGTTGCGGAACACATAGGACGTGGTCTGGTAGATGGGCACCGCACGGGCATCGGTGGCGGGGTCGGCCTGCTCCTGGCCAACATGAAGCTGCAGGGTCTCAAATTTATATTCAGACATTGTTATTTACCTCTCTTTATATACCAAAAGTATTATTGTCGTGTACAAAAAATCCCGATGCGTTTTCAAAGGCGCACCGGGCAGTGTGGTCCACCGGAGCTGCTGCTGTCACATTCGGGTGCACATTCGCGCAGCCGAGGGCAACATACAGTACACATCCGATGCCGGTGCCCGGTGGGTACGCATTCGCCCACAGCGATAATTCGCGTGCAGCAGTTCTTTCCAGATCAGCTTCATCTTTGTGCCCTCCTTCCGGTAAAACTTTTCCATCCCTCTATGTACCACCCGCCGGGGAACCTCTATTTCATTTCCCTACAAGTCTGGTGGATTGGATGTTTGCATTATATCCCGTTCTACCTAGTTTGTCAATAGGTTAATTCCACTTTTTTCAAGGATGTATTTTTTGCATGATAATTTTGCCCGTTCCGCCCCCGTCCGACAGCATTTTGTACAGCGGCCTTCGGGGCAGAAAAAAGCCCGGAGCGTCTGCGGACGCTCCGGGCTTCGCTTTTTTATAAAGTGGTCAGACCCGCTTTGTCTCCTCTGTCCGGGTGGAAATGCCGAACAGCACAAAGCCAATGACGAACAGGATGGCAATGGAGCCAACGCCCACGTTGGCGCTGCCGGTCAGCTGGCTGCCCACGCTGACGATCATGGTGCCAAGGAAGGAGGCGCCCTTGCCGCAGATGTCGAACAGGCCAAAGTATTCGCCGGATTTTTCCTGCGGGATGATCTTGGCAAAGTGGCTGCGGCTCAGCGCCTGCACGCCGCCCTGGAACATGCCCACCACCACGGCCAACACCCAGAACTGCCACTGGCTCTTCAGGAAGAAGGCAAAGACGGCAATGCCGGTATAGGCCGCGATGCACACCGGGATCAGGGTCTTGGATTCATATTTCTGGCTCAGGCGGCCGAAGATCAGCGCCGAGGGGAAGGCCACGATCTGGGTGACCAGCAGCGCCAGCAGCAGGCCGGTGGTATCCAGTCCCAGTGCCGTGCCGTAGGCGGTGGCCATATCAATGATGGTATACACGCCGTCGATGTAGCAGAAGAAGGCCAGCAGGAACCAGAACACCTGCTTGTCCTGCGGCAGATGCTTCAAGGTCTGCACGATGCGCACAAAGCTTTGGCGGATGGCGTGCTGCTCCACCTCCACATAGTTGATCTGGCGGTACTTTTTCAGCAGCGGCAGGGTGACCACCAGCCACCACACGGCGGTGATGACCAGCGCAATGGACAGCGCGGTCATCTGGCTGAGCCCTACGGCACTGCTGCCCAGCACCAGCGCCAGACAGACCACAAAGGGCACGCAGCTGCCGATATAGCCCCATGCGTACCCGCGGGAGGACACCATGTCCATCCGCTCCGGAGTGGTCACATCGCCCAGCATGGAATCATAGAACACCAGACTGCCGGAGTAGCCGATCTTGGCAATGATAAAAATGACCAGAAAGACCAGCCATGTGCCCGCCAGACCCATGGCGCAGCAGCCAATGACGCCCACAAAGAGGCAGAGCATAAAGATGGGCTTTTTAAAGCCCTTGGTGTCCGCCAGCGTGCCCAGAATGGGCCCCAGAATGGCGGTGACCACCGTGACGATGGAGCTTGCGTAGCCCCAGTAGGCCAGATAGTCCACCTTGCTCACCCCGCCGGCCTCAGCCAGCGCATTGAAGAAGATGGGCACCAGCGTGGCGATCATCAGCACAAAGGCCGAGTTGCCCACATCGTATAAGATCCATGCCCGCTCCAGCGGTGTCACCTTGAATTTTTCAGTTTTCATCGTGTTTTCCCTTTTCCCCTTGCACCGCCGGGCGGCGCGTTTTTTAAAATTCCCCAAAGGTGTGGTCGTAGGCGGCGTCCAGCAGCTCGTCCGTGTCCAGCTTTGCCACATACTCTAAGATCAGCCGCTCTGCCAGTGGCAAAGCCTTGGCGTACAGCGCATCCAGCTTGCGGTTGCTCTCGGTGCACTGCGGGTTCGGCTGCGGGTTTGCCACAAGGCCGTGCATCCCATCGTACTTGCCCAGCACCTTCATGCCGGTCAGCACCACCCAGCGCTTGACCGGGTTCGAGGCCTGCAGCACCTTATGCACCGTGATCATCCCCTTCAGGGATTCCAGCGCGGTCTGCGCCGAAATATCCTTGTAGAACGGCGCAATGACCCGGGCATTCTCTGCGCTGGGGTGGATATGGCTGGCGGTAAAGAAGGTCAGCGGGTCATAGCCGTCCCGACGCAGCAGCATATTGTCGAACTCGGTCTCGATCTCGCAGTGGGTCACGCCGCTCTCCCGGGTGAACTGCTCCACAAAGGGGTGGCAGGTGCTGTCCAGCGCAAAATGGCACACAAAGCCCAGCGCGTAGGCCAGCGCAGCCTCGCGGTCGGCTTCCTCGTGCACCACCCGCCGTGCGCGTTCAAAGAACATTCTGCCCGGCTCGTCGTGCATGGCGTTGCCCAGCGCAGCGACCGGGGTGGACTTTTCCGCATGGTAATAGAACAGCAGATCCGGCCCGTGCAGACCGATATCGTACAGCTCCCGGTGCGCCTCCAGCTTTTCCCGCAGCGGCGCGGGCAGATGATCCAGCACATTTGCGCCAAAGCGGCGGTGTGCGTAGGTAGAGGGCATCTCTCATTCCTCCTTCTTGCAGTGCCAGCGCCCGCCGCCCTGTTCCGGCTGCACTGACCAAAAATTCTATCGTTTTCAGTATAGCAGAAAGTTTGCCGACCTTCTACCCTTTTGTGTCTGTTTTCTGTAAAAAGTTTTAATAATTTTGCTGCATTTCCCGCCGTTCCCCCAAACAGAAAAGGGACCTCCTGAAATGCCCGCGGGCATTTCAGGAGATCCCTTTCTAATCATTCAGGTTCACACGCCCTCATAGCCCTGCGGCATCTCGCTCTTGCGGTCGCGGGACATCAGGTTGCGCAGCGCGTCGCTGGCGCTCATGCCCTCCTTGACGATGGCGTTCACCGTCTGAGCGATGGGCATTTCCACATGGTACTTCTCGGCCAGCTCCATGGCGGCGGGCAAGGCGTTGATGCCCTCCACCACCATGCCGACTTCCTTCACGGCCTGCTCCGGGCTTTCGCCCTTGCCGATCAGGATACCGGCGCGGTTGTTGCGGCTGTGCATACTGGTGGCGGTGACGATCAGGTCGCCGATACCGGCCAGACCCGCAAAGGTCTGGACATTGCAGCCCATCGCCACGCCCAGCCGGGCGATCTCGGCAATGCCGCGGGTGATCAGGGCGGCGCGGGCGTTATCGCCGTAGCCAAGGCCGGTGGAGATACCAACGCCCAGCGCGATAACGTTCTTCATGGCGCCGCTCAGCTCCACGCCCTTGATATCAGCGTTGGTGTACACGCGCATACAGGTGTTGCTGAACACCTCCTGCACCACCTCGGCAGCCTCCAGATCCGGGCTGGCGGAAACGATGGTGGTGGGCAGATCCAGCGCCACCTCCTCGGCGTGGGTGGGGCCGCTGAGCGCCACCAGACGCACCGCACGGGGGCCGTTCTCGTGGCTCAGCTCGTCGGCAAGGATCTCGGTCATGGTATATAAGGTATCAGGCTCAATGCCCTTTGCCACGTCCACAATGATCTGGCCGGAGCGGATATAAGGCCGTGCCTTGGCTGCCGTGGAGCGCACGAACACCGACGGCACTGCAAACAGCAGCACATCCTTGCCGGTGCACACTTCCTCTATGCTTTTGGTAAAACGCAGCTCCTGCGGGATGACCATCCCCGGCAGGTTGGGGTGTACCCGGGTGGTGGAAAGGTTGTCCACCTCGGCTTCAATGGCCGACCACACCTGCACATCGTTGCCGCTGACGGTCAGCATCCGTGCCAGAGCCATGCCCCAGGTGCCTGCACCCAGAACACCAATACTAAACTTTTTCACGTTTGTATCCTCCGTGTCTGCACCGGGCAAGGGGCAAGCCCCCTGCCGGTGGATTTGCGCTGCGCCGGGCGATAGGCCCCGCAGCCGCGCACTGTTATGTCCATTGTACACGAAAGCACCCACAGCGTCAAGCATCTGCCGCATTGCACAAATATTTAACAAGTTTATGCAATTTTTCGGTCACATCACACGTTTTGTGCAAACCGTTTGCGCTGCGGGGCATTTCATGCTATTATAGTATTCTGGTAGGTTTTGTAGGGATTTGTGATTCAGTCTCTTGACTTTGACCCTACTTTAAGGTATATACTGCTTTGGTCGTCAAAAGCTTTGTCGGCTTGTGCATTTTTAGCTTTGAGGAAAAACCGATGTTTGAAGCACTTTTATCCAACCGTACGGTCGGCGTGCTGGTGGAGGCGCTGCCCCGCATCCTGACGGCAGGCCTGACCATGACCATTCCGCTGACCCTTCTCTCCTTCTTTTTTGCCATGCTCATCGCGGTGGCGGTGGCGCTGGTGCAATACGCCAATGTGCCGGTGCTGCGGCAGATCGCCCGGTTCTACATCTGGGTCATCCGGGGCACACCGCTGCTGGTGCAGCTGTTCATCATCTTTTACGGCCTGCCCAGCGTGGGCATCATGCTAAACGCCTTTCCGGCGGCGGTCATCGCCTTTGCCTTCAACGAGGGCGCCTACTGCGCCGAGACCATGCGCGGTGCGCTGGAAAGCGTGCCGCAGGGGCAGCTGGAGGCCGGGTACTGCGTGGGTATGAGCTGGTGGCAGATCATGCGCCGCATCGTGCTGCCGCAGGCGCTGCGCACCGCCGTGCCTGCGCTGTCCAACTCCCTCATCGGCATGATCAAGGACACCTCGCTGGCCTCCAACATCACGGTGGCAGAGCTGTTCATGGCCGGGCAGCGGGTGGCCGCCCGCACCTACATCTTCCTGCCCATCTACTGCGAGGTGGCTGTGGTGTACCTGCTGTTCTGCACGGTCATCACCAAGCTGCAGGCGCTGCTGGAGCATCAGCTCAACGCCCGCGGCTTCCAGTAAAAGGGAGGTGCGCACTTATGGCTATGCTTGAGATCCGCAATGTGCAAAAAACCTTCCGCACCTACGCAAAGCCCGGCCTTTTCCACCGCCCCGGTGCGCGGCAGGTCGCCAGCGAGCTGCCCGTGCTGCGCGGGGTAGACCTGACCGTGGAAAAGGGCGATGTGGTGGCCATTCTGGGGCCGTCCGGCTCCGGCAAGACCACCCTGCTGCGCTGTTTGAACTTTCTGGAAACTGCCGATGCCGGGCAGCTGGTGTTTGACGGCGAAAGTTTCGACCTTGCCCATGCCAGCCGTGCCGACATTGCCCGGCTGCGCAAAAAGACGGCCTTTGTGTTCCAGAACTACAACCTGTTCCGCAACAAGACCGCCCTGCAGAACGTGACCGAGGGGCTCATCGTGGCGCGTAAGCTGCCCAAGGAGCAGGCGGATGCCATCGGCATGAAGATGCTTGCCAAGGTAGGCCTTGCCGACCGCGCCGACTACTACCCCCGCCAGCTTTCCGGCGGGCAGCAGCAGCGGGTGGCCATTGCCCGCGCCCTTGCCGCCGACCCGGAGATCATTTATTTTGACGAGCCCACCAGCGCCCTTGACCCGGAGCTGACCGGCGAGGTGCTCAGCGTGATGCGGCAGCTGGCCGAGGAGGGCATGACCATGCTGGTGGTCACCCACGAGATGGGCTTTGCCCGCAATGTTTCCTCCAAGACCGTATTCATGGAAAACGGCGTGGTGGTGGAGCAGGCCCCCTCTCAGCAGTTCTTTGCATCCCCCAAGGAGGAGCGCACCCGGGCTTTCCTGCGCAGGATCGCCCATACGGAATAAGCACGCTCCTGTTTTTATATTTTTCACGACAGAAAGGAATTTTTACTTATGAAACGCAGAACCTTTATTTCTCTGATGGGTGTTATGGCCGCAGCCGGTGTGCTCGGCCTGACCGGCTGCTCTTCCAAGGACACCGCCGCCAGTACTGCCAGTTCCGCAACGCTGAATAAGCTGGACAGCATCCAGAAGAGCGGCAAGCTGGTGGTAGCGCTGGAGGGCGCATGGCAGCCCTGGAGTTACCACGATTCCTCCGACACGCTGGTGGGCTACGACGTAGAGGTATCCCGCGCCATTGCCGAAAAGCTGGGCGTGGAGCCGGAGTATGTGGAGAGCGACTGGGACAGCCTGTTTGCCGGTCTGGACGCAGGCCGCTACGACATGGTGTGCAACGGCGTAGAGGTGACCGAAGAGCGCGCCAAGACCTATGATTTCACCACCCCCTACGGCTACATCCACACCGCACTGGCTGTGCGCAAGGATAACGAGGATATCCACAGCTTTGAGGACCTGAAGGGCAAGACCACCGCCAACAGTCTGGCTTCCACCTACATGGAGCTGGCCGAAAGCTACGGCGCTACCGTGCAGGGCATCGACACGCTGGAAGAGACCATCCAGCTGCTGACCGCAGGCCGCATTGACGCCACCCTGAACGCGGATGTTTCCTTCTACGACTACCTGAATGTCCACCCGGACGCAGACTTCAAGCTGGTGGCACAGACCGCCGAAGCCTCCCATGTGGCCATCCCGGTGCTCAAGAGCGAGGACACCGCCTATCTGGACGCGCTGAACACCGCTATTGAAGCTCTGCGTGCCGACGGCACCTTAAAGACCCTGAGCGAAAAGTATTTCGGACAGGATATTTCCTCTGAAAACTAAGCTTTATATGCAACCTTGCACCGCTGTGGAAAACCCGCAGCGGTGTTTTTTGCGTCCGTCTATTGACTTATGCCAATATTATATGATATATAATATTATAGAAACACACCATACTGAAAGGAGGCTGTTCCCGCATGAGTTTTCCCATCAGTGCCGCGCTGCTGGATGCCATTGTGCTGTCCGTGGTGGCGCAAGAGCCGGAAGGTACCTACGGCTACAAGATCACCCAACAGGTCACCCACACGCTGGAGCTAAGCGAATCCACCCTGTACCCGGTGCTGCGCCGGCTGCAGAAAGACCAGCTGCTCACGGTCTACGATGCGCCCTTTAATGGCCGCAACCGCCGCTATTATCAGATCACCTCCGCCGGGCGGGCGCAGCTTGCCGCCTACGCGCAGGAGTGGAGCCGCTACCGTTCTTCCATTGACACATTTTTCAGAGAGGTGGAATGATCTATGACCCGTACTGCATTTCTTGCTGCGCTGGAGCAGCTTCTGGCTCCCCTGCCGGAGACCGAGCGCAAGGACGCTTTGAGCTATTACGAGGATTATCTGGATGCCGCCGGGCCGGATAATGAAGCCCGCGCCATTGCGGAGCTGGGCAGCCCCGAAGAGGTCGCCCGCAAAATTCTGGACGAGCAAAGCCCGCAAGGCGTCTCTGCTGCCCCGGCATCCTCTGCCCCGCGTTCCCGCTGGCGCATGGTGCTGGGCGGCGGGCTGGCGGTGGTGATCCTTGCCTGCTTTTTCTTCCAGCACTCCAAGGCCACCCCGGTGCAGCCGATCGAGCCTGCGTCCCCGGCAGTGGACAGCAGCTCTGTCCCGGAGGATGCCAGCAACACCTATCTCGCTGTCCCGGCCGATACCGTGCCCCTCACCATTCCCGCCGATGACCTTGGGGAAAGCACCCTGCAGATCCCGCTGGAAAAGCTGGATCAGGAACTGAAGCTCAGCCTGAACTACGGCTCTGTGACCTTTGTCACCGACCCGTCCCTTACCTCGGACAAATACGCCACCTTCCAGTTCGATAACTTCCCGCATTCGCCCGTTCTGCGCACCACCGGCGGGGATGGCCGCACTACCCTGACCTTTGAAATGCCGGAAAACTGGCAGGTAGCCGAGGATGCCCCCGAAGCCATGCTCACCGTCACCATTCCCGCAGACGTTCTCACCCGGCTGATCATCAGCTTGGAGACCGGCGATGTCCGCCTTGCGCCCATGCAGCTGAAAACGCTGAATGTTGCGCTGGCTAACGGCGGTCTGCGTGCCGAAGACCTGACCGTGACCCGCGACCTGCTGGTCGAGCTGCCTGCCGGGGGATGCAATATCGATCACCTTTCCGTTGCAGAATACGCCAACATCACCGCGACCCGCTGCATCCAACTGCATCTGGATGGCGACCCCGCCGACTACACGACCGATGCCCGCACGGATAACGTTGTACGCATCGGCAATAAGGAATATGATAAACGCTATACCTCTTCCGGTTCCAACGGCATCCTGAATCTTTACGCCAAAGGGCTGATTTATCTAAACGTTGACGAATAACGCCCCGCATAACAGAAAACGCCCCTCTTCCATGGCTTTGCGCCGGCGAAGAGGGGCGTTTTTGTGTTTATGCCTGATGAAAATAGTCGTAGATGGTCTGCGCCAGCTGTTTGCCCACGCCGGGGGTGTTTTCCAGCTGGTCGGGGGTGGCGTCCTTCACCGCGCCCACACTCTTGAACTGCGCCAGCAGGGCTTTGGCTGTTTTGGGGCCCACGCCCGGTACCTCGGTCAGGGTGGAGGAGTAGCTTTTCTGCTTCATCTGCTGCTTGCGGTAGGCGTTGGCAAAGCGGTGGGTCTCGTCCTGAATGGCGGTGATGAAGGTAAAGGTGCCGCGGTTCATGTTGATAGCAATTTCCCGCCCATCGCTGTCCACGATGGCGCGGGTGCGGTGGTGGTCATCCTTTACCATGCCGTACAGCGGCACATCCGCCAGCGCCGTACCGGCAAGTGCTTCCTTTGCGGCGCTCACCTGTCCCCTGCCGCCGTCCATCAGCAAAAGGTCCGGCTTCTGCCCGAACCAGTTGCCGCTTGGCTGACCGTTTTCAGCCTGTGCAGCGTATTTTTCGTACTCTGCCGCCCGGCGGGAGACGGTCTCTGCCAGCGAGGCATAGTCGTCCGTGCCCGCCACGGTCTTCATCTTAAATTTGCGGTAGCCCGCCTTGAAGGGCTTGCCGTCCTTGAAGGTGACCATGCCGCAGACGCTGCTGCCATCGCCCCAGTTGGAGATATCGTAGCTTTCAATGGCGCGGGGCGGCTTTGAAAGGCCCAGCACCTGCGCCAGCTCGTCCAGCAGCTTTTCCTCCCGGGCGTAGCGTCCGCTCTCCCGCGCCAGACGCTCCACCGCGTTGGTGTGCGCCATCTCCACCAGATGCGCTTTGTCGCCCCGCTGGGGCACATACAGCTGTACCTCGCTGCCCCGCTTCTGGTTCAGCGCCTGCTGCAAGGCATCCACGTCCGGCGGCAGCGCGTCCACCGCGATGATCTTGGGAATTTGTTCATCGTCCAGATAGTACCGGGGCAGAAATTCCTCCCGCACCGCGTCGATATCCGAGGTATCGTGGAACAGAAACTCCCGCTTGTCGGTCAGCCGTCCCTCCCGGAAGCGCAGCACCGCCGCGCACACGCTGTCCGGCGTGCCTGCCAGCGCCACCACGTCCATCTCCACGTCCGGGTCTACCACCACCTTCTGCCCTGCCGTCAGCTTGGTGATGGCATTGATCTGATCCCGCAGAAGGGCGGCGGTCTCAAATTCCAGCCGGTCGGAGGCCTCCTGCATCCGCTCGTTGAGGGTTTTCAGGATATCCTTTTTGCCGTAGCGGATCAGGTGCACCGCGTTTTTGACCGCCTGATTGTAGGTCTCGCAGCTGATCTTGCCGCTGCACACTGCCATACACTTGCCGATGTGGGCGTTCAGACAGGGGCGTCCTTTGCCGATCTCCTGCGGGAAGCGCTTGGAGCAGCGCGGCAGCAAAAAGGCGTCCATGGCCGTTTCTGCCATCTGCCGCGCGGCAAAGCTGGAGGTGTAGGGGCCGATATACTCCGCCCCGTCCTCCTCCTTTTGCAGAGTGAAGGAAAGGCGCGGCCAGTCCTCCCGGGTGACGCGGATATAGCTGTAACCCTTGTCATCCTTGAGCAGGATGTTGTACTTGGGCGTGTGCGCCTTGATCTGGCTGGCCTCCAGCACCAGTGCCTCGAACTCGCTCTGACAGACGATGACGTCAAAGGCGTAGGCGTGGGCGATCATCTGGCTGACCTTGTTATCGTGGGGCACACCCTCGCGGAAATACTGGCTTACCCGGATGCGCAGGCGCTTGGCCTTGCCGATATAAATGATGGTGTCGCTTTTGTCCCGGATGATATACACCCCGGGCAGCAGCGGCAGCATACAGGCTTTTTGATAGAGCTCGGCCTTGGTCATGCAGCACCTTCCTCAGTGTTTATGGAGGACTCCCTACAGCGGAATCCCTCGCGGTAAAAATGCGTACCAAAAAAGCGGCAGGGAGCCCCCGCCGCTTTCTGTTGCTTGTGATACAGACTTACTCTGCAAAGCCAGACTCCACCAGCTTGATCAGGCCGTCCACGGCAGCCTGCTCATCAGCGCCGTCAGCGATGATGCGGATGGTGGTGCCGCCAACGATACCCAGAGACAGAACGCCCAGCAGGCTCTTTGCGTTCACGCGGCGTTCTTCCTTTTCGACCCAGATGGAAGACTTGAACTCGTTTGCCTTCTGGATAAAGAAGGTAGCCGGACGAGCGTGCAGACCAACCTGATTTTCAACGGTAACTTCTTTTACGTACATAGTAAAGCGCTCCTATCTAATATCGTTTTGGTGTACAAAAGCATAGTGTGCCTGTTGTGTTACACTCATTTTAGCGCAAGTCGAAACGGTTGTACAGCCCCCTTTTGCATTTTTGGCGCTTTTCCCAATGAAACAGGGAGCATTTTTCAGGTTTTGTACAAAGATAATAAAATTATACCCCGAAGGTTAGAGGGGTAATACAAAAGTTTTCAACAACTTTTAGACCGCCGGGGAGTTTTCCTCTGAATTTTGTGTATTTTCACCGATATTTCCGGCACCGGCTCACTCCTGCGCAGGGCCTGCGTAGCGCATCTGCACCAGTGCGCATTTACGCGTCACGGTGGGGTAGCGCTGCGGGTCAAATTCCAGACTGGTGCTGCCGTCCAGCTGCCAGCCCATGCGGGTGTACAGTGCAATGGCGCGGGTGTTGGTGTTCAGCACACTCAGCACCGGGTGTGCGTGCTCCGGCAGCTTTTTGCGGGCAAAATCCAGCAGCTTTGCGCCGATGCCGTTGCCCCGGGCTTTTTCCGTGACGAACAGATGCTCGATGTGCCCCGCCTTGTGGTTGACGCACACCATACCGTCCGGTACGTCCTTGATGGTGTGCAGATAACACGCCCAACCCGCCGCCTTTTCCTGCTGCAATTGCAGCAAAAACTGCTGCTCGTTCAGGGAGCGGCAGTATTCCGGCGTCCAGTTGTCGGCGCAGACAGCCTGCCGTCCCTCGGCAAACAGCTTTGCGGCGGCAGCAAACTGCTCAGCGGTCTTTACCAGCCGGACATTCTCGCCCCGCTTCCACTTGGGCACTTCGGCAATAGGGTGGCTCGTACACCACTGCTCGTACAGCTCCGGGCGGCGCAGACGGGTGCGGGTGCGGCTCTGCTCGCCGCGCCACGCGTCGATTTTTGCATGGTCGCCACCCAGCAGCACCTCGGGCACAGCACGGCCCTCCCACACCTCGGGGCGGGTGTACTGGGGATATTCCAGCAGACCGTCCCAGTAGCTTTCCTCCTCGTAGCCCTTCTGCTCGGCCAATACGCCGGGCTTCAGGCGCAGCACGCTGTCTGCCACCACAAGGCTGGCCAGTTCGCCGCCGGTCAGGATATAATCACCAATGGAGATCTCCTCGTCCGCAAAAGCTTCGATGACACGCTCGTCAATGCCCTCGTAGTGGCCGCAGACCAGCGTCAGGTTGTCATATTCAGCCAAGCGCTTTGCGTGCTCCTCGGTGTAGCGCTGGCCGCCCGCCGTCAGGAACACGATGTGCGGGGCGGGGCGTCCCTGCTGGGCCACCTCGCGCTGCACCGCCCGCAGGCAGTCCGCAATGGGCTGGGCGTACAGCACCATGCCGCAGCCGCCGCCGTAAGGGTAATCGTCGGTCTGCTTCTGCTTATTCAGGGTATAGTCCCGGATCTGGTGGCAGTGGGTCTCAATATAGCCCCGCTTTGCCGCCCGGCCGATGATGCTGGCATCCAGCACCTGCTGGCACATCTCCGGGAACAGGGTCACGATATCCACACGCATTCCCATGGCTTACTCCTCCTCCCGCTCGCTGTCAAAATCATCATCCAGCAGGCCGGGGATGGGGGTGACAAGGATATACCCCTCCGGCGGGTTGCGCTCTTTCAGGAAGGCGTCCACCCCGGGGAACATATACTCCTTGCCGCCGGGTGCCTTGACGGTGTAGATATCCTGCGCACCCGGGTGGTCCACGCTGGTCACCACGCCGTACACCTTGCCGGTGTCGGCGTCCCGCACCTCGCACCCGATGAGGTCTGCCACATACCACCGGCCTGCGGGCAGGGTGGCATCGTTGCGGTCAAAGTAGAACACCTGCCCGCGCAGCGCCCGGGCGGCGTCCATATCGCTGACCCCTTCCAGCTGGAGCAGCGCCATCTGCCCCTGCGGACGGATGGAAAGGATCTTATACGCCTTGCCGCCCTGCGCCGAAGGGTACAGGCGGCCCGCTTTTTTTAAAAAATCCACCCCGTCGCACCAAAGCTCCAGCTTCATTTCCCCGCGCACACCGTGGGTGGTAACAACTTTTCCGGCTTCCAGATATTGCTGCATAAATTCGCTCCTGTGTTATCAAACTTGTGCCAATACGCCCTCATCAGTCTCACTGCGTTCGACAGCTTCCCCCGGCCGGGGGAAGCCTTATGAGAGTGCACCAGCCGGGAAAGCCTTCCCCCAGTCGGGGGAAGGTGGCGCGTCCGCGCCGGATGATGGTGCTTCCTATGAAGTCTAAACAAAAAGGCCCCTTGCCGCAAGGGCAAAGGGCCAGTAGGGTGCTCAGTCGATCTCAACAAGGACCTTTTCATCGACCCGCACAGCAGCCGCGCGCATCACCACACGAATGG
>CAKTAT010000018.1:0-31592 GCA_934532365.1 uncultured Faecalibacterium sp.
GACATCCCCCTGTACCTCTCCCACACCATCGTGGATATTCAGGGCAAGGACCGCGTAGAAAAGGCCATCGTGGCTGAGATCGGCCCCGACCGCAAGCCCATCCCCGGCACCGAGATGGAGTTCGATGTGGACACCATTCTGCTGAGCGTGGGTCTGATCCCCGAAAACGAGCTGACCAAACAGGCCGGTATTGAGATGGACCCCCGCACCAAGGGCGCTATCGTGTACGAGAACATGGAGACCAGCATCCCCGGCGTGTTTGCCTGCGGCAACGTGGTGCAGGTGCATGATCTGGTGGACTTTGTTTCCGGCGAGAGCGAGCTGGCCGGTGCGGCCGCTGCCAACTACGTCCAGAACGGCCCTGTGGCCGAGGGACGCGTGCTGACCGTGAAGCCCGGCGCAGACCTTGGCTACACCCTGCCGCAGCGCATCCGTCTGGAAGGCGTGGAAAAGAGCACCAACGTCTCCTTCCGCGTCCGCCGCATCTGCGGCAAGAGCACCATCCTTGTCAAGAGCGGCGATACGGTGATCGCACGCTTCAAGCGCGACCGCCTTGCCCCCGGCGAGATGGAGCACATTGCCCTGCCCAGAGTTCTGCTGGACAGAGCCCCCGTGGACGAAGTGACCATTGAGATCGAGGAGGCATGAGCGATATGAAAGAAGTAATTTGCACCTGCTGCCCTCAGGGCTGCCATTTGCAGGTGGATGAAGCCAACGACTACAAGGTGACCGGCAACGGCTGCCCCAACGGCATCGCCTACGGCAAGGAAGAGCTGACCCACCCCACCCGCATCATCACCAGCACCGTGCGCGCCGAGGGCTGTCTGCACTCCCGCTGCCCGGTCAAGACCTCCAAGCCCGTGCCCAAAGGGCAGATGGCTGAAGTGGTCGCCGCGCTGGACAGCGTGGTGCTGCACGCACCCATCCATGTGGGCGATGTGGTGCTGACTGACGTCTGCGGCACCGGGGCTGACATTGTGACCTGCCGCGATATGGCATAAGCACTCCCCTGCCTCTCTTCTGCATACAAAAGGAGCCGCTGCACGGCAGGTGCAGCGGCTCCTTTGCTATGTGATAGCTTACAGCATCTTGGAGAGGAAGGCCTTCAGGCGGGGGTGCTTGGGGTTTGTGAACAGCTCCTGCGGCGGCTCGTCCTCCTGAATTTTGCCATCGTCGATGAAGATGACACGGTTGGACACCTCGCGGGCAAAGCCCATTTCGTGGGTGACCACCAGCATGGTGATGCCGGTGTGTGCCAGCTCCTTCATCAGCTCCAGCACCTCGCCCACCATCTCGGGGTCAAGGGCGCTGGTGGGCTCGTCGAACAGGATCACGTCCGGGTCCATGGCCAGCGCGCGGGCAATGGCGATGCGCTGCTGCTGACCGCCGGAGAGGCTCTTGGGGTAGGCGTTGGCCTTATCGGCCAGACCTACACGGGCCAGCAGCTCGTCTGCGCGGGCAGAGATGGCCTCCTTGTCCTTCAGCTTCAGCAGGCTGGGGGCAAGCTCAAGGTTCTTTTTCACGGTCAGGTGGGGGAACAGGTTGAAGTGCTGGAACACCATGCCCATCTTCTGGCGCACGGCGTCGATGTGCGCCTCGTCCACCTCCACCCCTTCAAACTTGATGGAGCCGGAGGAAGGGGTCTCCAGCCGGTTCAGGCAGCGCAGAAAGGTGGACTTGCCGCAGCCGGAAGGGCCGATCAGGCAAACCACGTCGCCGCGGTAGATATCAAGGTCGATGCCCTTCAGCACGTCCAGTGTGGGGTCGGCCTTTTTTGCGCCGCGCTTTTTTACGCCGCCGTAGGTCTTGGTCAGGCCGCGTACTTCCAGAATTTTATCGGTCACTTTGTGCCAGCCTCCTCTCAAACTTGCTCAGCAGCCATGTAAACAGCATAACAAGGATCAGGTAGATCAATGCAACACCCAGCAGGGGGAACATGGCCTCGTAGGTGCGGTTCATAATGCCCTGTGCAGCATACAGCAGCTCCTTGCCGCCGATGGTGGTGATCAGGGAGGTATCCTTGAGCAGGATGATAAACTCGTTGCCCAGTGCAGGCAGCACCGCACGGATGGCCTGCGGGATGATGATGACCACCATGGTGGTCATGTAGTTCAGGCCAAGGCTGCGCCCGGCCTCCATCTGGCCGGGGTCCACGGCCATCAGGCCGCCGCGGATGATCTCGGATACATACGCGCCGGAGTTGATGCCCAAGGTCAGCGCACCCACCATGGTAAAGTTGCGGCTGTTGGCAAAAATGACCATGCTCATGATCAGCAGCTGCACCATCATGGGCGTGCCGCGGATGATGGTAGTGTACACCTGACACACCGCGTTAAAAAAGCCCAGCACCGCGTTTTTATGGCCGGGGCGCTGCTGGTCGTGGGTCACGCGCACCAGCGCCACCACGCTGCCCAGCACCACGCCCAGCGCCAGCGCCAGTGCGGTGACCAGCAGGGTGGTGCCCACGCCGTTGATGTATTGCAGCCAGCGGTCCTTCAGGATAAAGGCCTGATAAAACTTGAAAAAGAGCTCCTGCCCAAGGTTCAGCGTTGTGCCGCTGTTCAGCAGCTCCTTGAGCAGTTCGTATTGAGCAGCCATTCACATCCTCACTTTCTGTTTGTCAATAAATTGTAACCACTTTTTTCCAAAAAAAGAGGTGCCCCTGCGTGGGGCGCCTCCTCGGGTACGGGGATCATACGGGGTACACAGCTTAGTTCGCGTTGATGTACTTATCCACGATGGCCTGCAGGGTGCCGTCAGCTTTCAGCTCCTCCAGAGCCTTGTTGACAGCGTCCTCCAGAGCAGAGCCCTTTGCCATGCCGATGGCGTAATCCTCCTCGGCGTAGCTGGTATCCAGCACCTTCAGGCCGGGGTTGGCAGCAACGTACTCCTTGGCGGGAGCGTTGTCGATGACCACAGCGTCCACCTGACCATTGTTCAGTGCCTGCACGGCGGTCAGGCCGCTGTCGTAAGCCACAACAGAATCCTCGCCAAAGTCATCGGAGCAGTAGATGTAACCGGTGGTGCCGCGCTGGGTGCCGATCTTCTTGCCGGCCAGATCGTCGGGAGAAGCGATGTCGGAATCGCTGGGCACGATGATGGACTGGATGCCGGTGGCGTAGCTGTCGGAGAAGTCCATCACAGCCTTGCGCTCGTCGGTCACGGTAACGCCTGCCATCACGATGTCGGCCTTGCCCTGCTGCACGCTGAGCAGTGCGGCGTCAAAGTCCATATCATCGATCTGCAGTTCCAGACCCAGCTTCTCAGCAATGGCCTTGGCAGTATCCACGTCGATGCCCTCGAACTCGCCGGCATCGGTGGTCATCTCGTACGGAGGGAAGGTGGCGTTGGTAGCCATGGTCAGCTTGCCGGCCTCTACGGTGGTCAGCTCAGCAGCGGCAGAAGAAGCAGCCTCGGAGGAAGCGGCAGAGCTTGCCACAGAGGAAGCAGCAGAGCTTGCGGAACCACCGCAGGCGGTCAGAGCCAGAGCAGCAACAGAAACAGCAGCGGCAGCCATAAAGCTGCGGCGAGAGATCTTTTTCATATTCAAACACTCCTCAATCTATGCAATATAGTTTGCTTTGCCCCGATGGGATGCGATTCATCGCGCTTTCGGGGAACGCACTTAGTATAGTTTGTACAAAACGAAAAGTCAATACTTGTGCATAATAATCCGTGAAATTGAAACGATTTTGCAAACATTTATGCAATAACGGAGAAAATGTATGAATATATGCGGTATAAACTCTCTTCCGTCCTTGCTGCCCTGCGCCCTCTCCGTCTTTGCTTCGCAAAGCCACCTCTCCCAAAGGGAGAGGCAAGAGCGCTGCCGGAAGGTTTCTCGTTGCACCTAATACTTTAGCGATTAGCTTTACGGCTTGGCTCTCCCTTCGGGAGAGCTGGCGCGGGAGCGCCTGAGAGGGCGAACTTGCCCTGCGCCCTCTCCGTCTTTGCTTCGCAAAGCCACCTCTCCCAAAGGGAGAGGCAAGAGCACTGCCGAAAACTTCCTCATTGCACCTAATACTTTAGCGATTAGCTTTACGGCTTGGCTCTCCCTTTGGGAGAGCTGGCGCGGGAGCGCCTGAGAGGGCGAACTTACACTGTGAAAATCAGACGCTTCTTGCAATCTCCTCCGCGCTGCGCTTGGGCACGCAGTAGTCGCGGTTTTCGTCCAGATAGTACTTTACGCCGGTCTGCTCGGTCATGGGTACGATAGCGGCCTTGTGGGTGGGGTAGCCGAAAGCCACCATAAACGCCAGCTTCTGCGGCTCCTCAATGCCCAGCAGTGCAGTCAGGGCGGGCTTGTTAATTGCGCCCATAATGCAGCTGCCCACGCCCTTGTCCCATGCGGCAAGGGTCATGTTTGCCAGTGCAATGCCGGTGTCGGTGGCAAGGTCGCCGGGGATGGCGGTATCCTGCACCACGGCTGCATAAAAGGTGGGCAGCTCGTCCGCTTTGGGCGTGCC
This sequence comes from uncultured Faecalibacterium sp., assembly GCA_934532365.1. GTDB lineage: Bacteria > Bacillota > Clostridia > Oscillospirales > Ruminococcaceae > Faecalibacterium. The sequence goes on from CAKTAT010000018.1 coordinate 4,467, forward strand.
CTGCTCCGGCGGCAGGTAGGCCGCCCACTTGACCAGCGGCTGCACCTTGGCTACCATCTCCGGGCTTTGCACCAGCACCAGACGCACCGCCTGCCGGTTTGCCCCGCAGGAGGACAGCCGCACGGCCTGTACGATATCATTTACCACATCCTGCGGCACGGCTTTTTGCGCAAACCGGCGGTAGGTGCGGCGGGCGGTCAGAAGTTCCATGACAGACATATTGAATCGCTCCTTTATCCGGTAAAATACAAAAATGGAAAAAACTATATAAAGTATAGCAGATGCGCCGGCGCACAGCAATGGCTGCGGCACGTTTTTTGGGGCGGCGCGGCGGCTGCTTTGTAAAGATTAGTGGTACTTATTCTTGTGTCCTTGTATTTTTTGGTGAATCTTTCCATGAAACACTTGACAATGCGGGGCAGGTAAGGGTATTATATATGTGTAAACGCATTACATGGAGTGTAAGGCGTGCTTGAAAGAAAGATTGTGAGGTTGATTATTATGTCTAATATCTCTCGTCGTCAGTTCCTGAAGGGCGCAGGTGTCGCTACTCTGGCTGTTGCGGCTGCTGGTGTTCTGGCAGGCTGCTCCAAGGAAGATGTTCCCGTAATTCCCGAAGTGACCACTCGTCCTGTGATGGTCATCTTTATGGCAGACAAAGGCAATGGCGAGACCGTGGTTGTAGGTGAGACTGCCAAGATTGATGTTCTGAAGACCGAGAACTCTGTGAAGGTTGCTGACATCGATAAGAAGCTGATTCCGGATACCTATCATCTGGAGAACGAAAAGGCAGTCGTTGAGATCCGCAAGGATGCCTCTAAGGGCGAGTACATCATCGTCTTTGTGACTGATGTGACTTACACGCCTGTTTCTAAGGAAGTTGAGGTTAAGCTGGGTATCACCAATCCGAAGGCTGGTGAAGCTGTCCTCACTAGCGTGAAGGCTACCGTTAAGAAGGATGCAACCACTATTTCCGCAAGCGAGATTACTCTGCCGGAAGGCTTTACTTGGGCAGAGGGTACCGTTATGGATCGCCAGTACCCCATCGACGCCTACGTTTTCCCCATTTCGCACATTGAGTGATTGTGCGCGTAGCAACTTAATAGGTTAATAAGCACTAAAAGGGGCATCCGCATTTGCGGGTGCCCCTTTTTAATGAAATGACGTATTGAGGATTGAACCCTTGTTTCACCGCTTCTTCGGCAGCGGGCAACCCCTTCCGTCTTGCCGCTTCGCGTCAAGCCACCTGAACCCTCTCAGGCTCACTGCGTTCGCCAGCTCCCCCGAAAGGGGGAGCTTTTTTGCTGCTGACCGGCAGATGCTCAAAGCTCCCCCTTTCGGGGGAGCTGGCACGCCGTCAGGCGTGACTGAGGGGGTAAAACGCCGTTTTACTTCCTCTTCGGCAGCGGCACGCACAGCACCAGACTGATGCCGATGGCAAGCGCCACGGCAATTTTAAAGGTGCTGATGCCCTTGGCAAGCGCCATGGCGTTTTCGTTCTGGATAAAATAGTAGGCGGTGTAGTAGATGCCCGCGCCCGGCACCAGCGGAAAAATGCCGGACAGCAAAAACACGGTGACCGGCGTTTTTTGGGTAACGGCAAACACGCGGGTAAGGATGGTAAGCGGAATGACCGCCAGCAGCGAGGCCGTGGCAGCGTCTGCGCCCAGCAGGGTCAGCAGCTCGTACCCCAGCCAGCCCACAGCGCCCACCAATGCGCAGTAAGGCAGGCAGCGCCGGGGGCACGCAAACAGAATGGCAAAGCTCAGCGTGCCCGCCGCAGCCAGAAAAAACTGCGCGGTCAGCTCGCCGATCTGTACAGCTGTAAGGGACATCATACCACGACCACCCCCGTAAATACCGTGTACAGCCGCAGCACAAGGCCGGTGCCTATGGCAATGCTGGCGGCAATGAGCAAAGCGTCGATCATGCGGATGGTGCCGGAAAGGTAATCGCCCTGCACAAAGTCCCGGATGCCCATGGTAAAGGCGATGCCCGGGGTCAGGATCATCAGCGCGCCGATGATGGCGTGGCTGGCGGAGGTGTGCAGCACACTGCACAGCAGGATGCACACCAGCGTGATCAGCGCGGCGGTGCTGATCTTCTGGAAGCCGCCGGGCACCTCGTGCCGCCCGCACCACAGCAGATACCAGCTGGCTGCCAGCCCCGCCCCCGCAGCTGCCAGTGCGCTGCGCAGGCTGCCGCCGAACATCATGGCAAAGCAGAACGCCCCGCACAGCCCGGACAGCAGCTGCACATGATCCTTGGGGAAAGGCAGCCGCCGCGCCAGCACCAGACGGCTCTCGGCCTCGTCCAGGGTCATACCGGTCTGGGCGATCCGGCGGGAAAGCTCGTTCACCGCCGCCACCCGCCCCAGATGGGTGGTGCGCACCGGCACGTTGCGCACCTCGCTGATCTCGGCAGTGCCGGCACTGGCAAAAATGCCGTTGGTCAGCACATAAACGTGGAACTCCCGCAGATGGAAGCTGCGCGCCATGATCTCCATGGTCTGCTCCACCCGGAATACCTCCGCGCCGTTTTCCAGCAGGGTCTGCCCTGCGGCCATGATAAAATCCATGATGCGGCGGCGCAGCTCTTCATCGGGAAAAGGGTCTCTGCTGTTCATTGCCTGCTCTCCTTGCAAAAAAGAATGGTGTAATATATTGTAAGCCGAAGCATTTTTCTTGACAATGCGTGAAAACCGGGCTATACTATACATAGAGAAGGCGCTGCCCGCAATGGTCAGCATCCCTACCCGTATGTCAAAAAGATTGAACGTTCAGGTTGGTAGCTGGGGCGGTCAATCTTTTTTGCTTTTGTTCTCCTGTTTCTGATAAGCAGAAACGGCACACGACAAGTTCAGTATATCATGCTTGGTGCTGTTCTGCAATAAAAAGCGTTGCAAATACCGGCGCTTTCTTGCGAAAAGGGTCGGAATATGTTATAATCGTCCTGTCGCTGAAAAGCGACCGAAAGGTACTGCACATACGGCAGGCGGTTGGTCCTCACTTCCGGAAGGAGGTGAGAACATGCCTATTACTTTGACATTCCACTTGTTTGGATTTACGTTTACGATCAAGGTAAGAAAGTAAAAACCGCCACCCCCCACAGGTGACGGTTTTTCTTTGATAAAAGTTAAACTAAAAACCTAAAGGGCTGACCGCTTGTCGCAGTGCCTTTTGTAGTTATAGTATAGCCTTTTTTGTGCGCATTGTCAAGCAAAACGGGTGCACCAACAGGCCGGCAGCCATATCCCTACCCAAAAACTTCGTTAGGGGTGTTGACAAATGCCGCCGATGGGTTTATTATAGTGTCAATATCACAAAAATGGCTGTGAAGAGAAGAGTAGGCCTTCGCATTGATCCTTACCAGAGAGCCCGGGCGGTGAAAAAGGGCAGGAAACAGGAAGCTGAAAATGGTCTCGGAGCCGTGCGGACGAGGCGCAGGAGTGCTAAGCCCGCAACGGGATGCGCCCGTTACAGCGTCCGGCTGTAAGCAGCACACGCTGCCGCAGCATCGAGGCTGTATCCGTAAGGATGCAGTGAACCAAGGTGGTACCACGGAAGTATGTTCATGCCTCCGTCCTTGCAGAGCCTAAGGCTTGTAAGGACGGGGGCATTTTTTCATGCATCCGTTCAAGGCCGCGTGCGGAAAGGTGCCGTGCGGGCCGCAGTACAAAATAGAGAACAAATAGAGAGGGAACAAAACTATGATTACTCGTCGCGATTTTCTGAAAGTTACCGGTGTGGCAGCCGCAGCCGCTGCCCTGACTGCCTGCGGTGGTTCTTCTTCCACTGCTTCTTCCGCTGCATCCGGCAGCGTGGCATCCTCTGCCGCTGCTAAGCTGGACAAGATCAAGGTGGCTGTGCCCAACGATACCACCAACGAGGCCCGCGCCCTGACCCTGCTGGAGAAGAACGGCTTCTTCAAGCTGAAGGCAGACGCCGGCCTGACCGCCACCAAGAATGACATTGAGGAGAACCCCCTGAACGTCACTGTGGACGAGGTGGAGGCCGCTCAGGTGCCCAACGTCCTGCAGGACGAGGATTACGCCGTCATCAACTCCAACTACGCCATCTCTGCCGGTCTGGACCCCATGACCGATGCACTGGCCATGGAGGACGGCTCTTCTGCTTACGTTAACATTCTGGTCTGCAAGGACGGCAATCAGGAGGAGCCCAAGATCAAGGCTCTGGCCGCTGCCCTGCAGAGCCAGAAGGTGAAGGACTTCATGGACGAGACCTACAAGGGCGCCGTGGTGTCTGTTGTGGAGAACCCCACCGACGGCTATGATTCCACTGTGGACTACGATGCTCTGAACGGCCAGACCGTCAGCTGCGCCGCTACTCCCGCTCCCCACTGCGAGGTGCTGGAGATCTGCAAGGAGATCCTTGCCGCCAAGGGCATCACGCTGGACATCCAGGAGTACGACGACTATGTGATCCCCAACCAGATCGTCGAGGACGGTCAGGTAGACACCAACTACTTCCAGCATCAGCCGTATCTGGACAACTTCAACGCCGAAAAGGGTACCCATCTGGTATCTGTTGCCGGTATTCACGTGGAGCCCATGGGCATCTACGGCGGCAAGCAGGACAGTCTGGCACCCATCGAGGGATAAGCTAGGTAATCTAAAGGAGCAATTTCTGTGATCGAACTCAAGTACCTTTCCAAGACCTTCCAGATGAAGGATGGCGCGGTGAAAGCGCTGCAGAACATCAACCTCACCATTCCCGATGGCTCCATCTATGGCATCATCGGTATGTCCGGCGCGGGCAAATCCACGCTGGTGCGCTGCATCAACCTGTTGGAGCGCCCCACCGGCGGCAGTGTGGTGATCGACGGCGTGGCTATGGAGACCCTGTCTCCCGCCTCGCTGCGCCAGCGCCGCCGGGAGATCACCATGATTTTCCAGCAGTTCAACCTGCTCATGCAGCGCACCTGCCTGAAGAACGTCTGCTTCCCCATGGAGCTGGCAGGCGTAAAGAAGGCCGAGGCGGAAAAGCGCGCCATGGAGCTGCTGGAGATGGTGGGTCTGCCGGATAAGGCCAACGCCTACCCGGCACAGCTGTCCGGCGGTCAGAAGCAGCGCATCGCCATTGCCCGCGCACTGGCAACCAACCCCAAAGTGCTGCTGTGCGACGAGGCCACCAGTGCGCTGGACCCCAACACCACCCACTCCATCCTGACCCTGATCAAGGATATCAACCGCAAGCTGGGCATCACCGTGGTGGTCATTACCCACCAGATGAGCGTGGTGGAGGAGATCTGCGACAGCGTGGCCATTCTGGACGGCGGTGTGGTCGTGGAACAGGGCTCGGTACAGGAAATTTTTGCAAACCCCAAAACGGCGGCGGCCAAGCGTTTGGTGGCGCCCAACGGCGGCAGCGCAGCGCGGGATCTTTCCTGCTTTGCGCCGGATGACCATGTGGTGCGCGTTACCTTTAATGGTTCCTCCACCGCAAAGCCGCTGGTGGCAAGCCTTGCCGCCGAAAAAGGCATTCTGGTGTCGGTGCTCAGCGCCGATACCCGTGATCTGAGCGGCCAGTGCTACGGCTCCATGCTGCTCAAGCTGCCCGCAGAGCTTGCAGTTGCACAGCAGGCTATGGAATATATGCGCAGCCAGTCCGGCGTAACGGTAGAGGAGGTGACCGGTATATGAATATCGCAGCTTACGGCTTTGCCATCTGGGAGACCTTTTATGTAACGGTGCTCTCCACCGCCTTTGCGCTGGTGCTGGGTCTGCCGCTGGGCGTGCTGCTGGTAGCCGGTGATAAGGACGGCATCCTTCCCCTGCCCGGCTGGCTGATGCACCTGATCAATATCGTTATCAACATCCTGCGCAGTGTGCCCTTCCTCATCCTGATGATCTGTGTGTTCCCGCTTACCCGCGCCATCGTGGGCACTACGGTGGGCACCAAGGCCACCATCGTTCCGCTGGTGGTCGCCGCCTTCCCCTTTGTGGCACGTCTGGTGGAGACCAGCCTGCGGGAGCTGGACGAGGGCGTGGTGGAGGCTGCCCAGAGCATGGGCGCTACCCCCTTCCAGATCATCACCAAGGTCATGATCCCGGAGTGCCTGCCCGGCCTGATCTCCAGCATGACCACCGCACTGACCACCATTCTGGGCTACTCCGCCATGTCCGGCGTCATCGGCGGCGGCGGTCTGGGCAAGATTGCCTTGTCCTACGGCTACTACCGCTACCAGACCAACATCATGATCGTCTGCGTGGTGCTGCTGGTGCTGATGGTGCAGGCGTTCCAGTCTGTGGGTACCCTGTGGGCCACCAAGAGCGATAAGCGCCTGCGGAAATAAGAAGCTTTGATTTTTCGATTCCCCGCCGGAGGCAGCCCCTCCTGCGGGGAATCGTCCTTCCCAACCAAAAAACAAGCAAAGGAGTATGTTGTATGAACCGTGATACCATCTGTGTGCAGGGCGGCTACACCCCCGGCAACGGCGAGCCCCGTCAGATCCCCATCATCCAGTCCACCACCTTCAAATATGCCACCAGCGAGGACATGGGCAAGCTGTTCGATCTGGAGGCAGACGGCTATTTCTATTCCCGCCTGCAGAACCCCACCTGCGACATGGTAGCCAAAAAGATCTGTGAGCTGGAGGGCGGTACCGCCGCCATGCTTACCTCCAGCGGACAGGCCGCAAACTTCTTTGCGCTGTTCAATATCTGCGAGGCCGGGGACCACATCGTGGCCTCCAGCACCATCTACGGCGGCACCTTCAACCTCATCTCGGTCACTATGGCTAAGATGGGCATCACCGCCACCTTCGTAGACCCCCTGTGCACCGAGGAGGAGCTGAACGCCGCCTTCCGGCCCAATACCAAGGTAGTGTTCGGCGAGACCATCGCAAACCCCGCCCTGACCGTGCTGGACATTGAAAAGTTTGCCAAGGCCGCCCACGCCCACGGCGTGCCGCTGATGGTGGACAACACCTTCCCCACGCCGGTCAACTGCCGCCCCTTTGAGTGGGGCGCGGACATCGTGACCCACTCCACCACCAAGTATATGGACGGTCACGGCGCAGTGCTGGGCGGTGCCATCGTGGACGGCGGCAAGTTCGACTGGATGGCCCACGCCGAGAAGTTCCCGGGTCTGTGCACCCCGGACGACAGCTACCACGGCATCACCTACGCCGAGCGCTTCGGCAAGGAGGGGGCTTTCATTACCAAGGCCACCGCGCAGCTGATGCGGGACTTCGGCTCCATGCAGTCCCCCATGAACGCCTATATGCTGAACCTTGGTCTGGAAAGCCTGCACGTTCGGATGCAGCGCCACTGCGCCAACGGTATGGCAGTGGCACAGTTCTTGGAGAACCACCCCAAGGTGGCCTATGTGAACTACTGCGGGCTGGAAAGCAGCCCCTACCACGCACTGGCGCAGAAGTATCTGCCCAATGGCAGCTGCGGCGTGGTGAGCTTTGGTCTGGCAGGCGGACGTCAGGCTGCCAGCACCTTTATGAAGGAGCTGAAGCTTGCCGCCATCGAGACCCATGTGGCGGATGCCCGCACCTGCTGTCTGAACCCCGCCTCCAGCACCCATCGCCAGATGAATGACGAGCAGCTGGCCGCCGCCGGTGTGCCCGCCGAGCTGGTGCGCATGAGCTGCGGTCTGGAGTCTGCCGAGGATCTCATCGCCGATATCGCACAGGCGTTGGATAAGGTATGAAAGGAGCGACTCCCCTATGCCGCTGATCATTCCCAAGACCTTACCCGCCTTTGACGCCCTGTATGAAGAAAACGTCTTTGTCATGCACCGGGAGCGGGCGCTGGCGCAGCATATCCGCCCGCTGGAAATTCTGATCCTGAACCTGATGCCCACCAAGATCGCCACCGAGACCCAGATCGCCCGGCTGCTGGCAAACACCCCGCTGCAGGTGCACATGACCCTGCTGCAGACCGCCAGCCACTCTGCTACCCATGTGTCGGCTGCTCACCTTGAGGCCTTTTACAAGACCTTTGACGAGGTAAAGAACAACCGCTACGACGGCATGATCATCACCGGTGCGCCGGTGGAGACCATGGATTTTGAGCAGGTGGACTACTGGAACGAGTTGTGCGAGATCATGGACTTCAGTGAAACGAACGTCTACTCCACCCTTCATGTCTGCTGGGGCGCACAGGCCGGGCTGTACTATCACTACGGTGTGCGCAAGCAGCTGCTGTCGGAAAAGATGTTCGGCGTGTTCGAGCACCGGGTCACCCGCCCGGCAAACCCGCTGGTGCGCGGCTTTGATGAAGTGTTCTACGCCCCCCACAGCCGCCACACCGGTATCTGCCGGGAGGATGTGGACAACTGCGCCGCCCTGCGCATTCTGGCAGAAAGCGACGCCGCCGGGCCCTTCCTGATGAGCACCGAGAACGGGCGGCAGATCTTTGTCACCGGACACCCAGAGTACGATAAGTACACGCTGGATGCCGAGTATAAGCGGGATGTGGCCAAGGGTCTGCCCATCCATGTGCCTGTCAACTACTACCCGGACGATGACCCCGCAAAGCCGCCGCTGTTCCGCTGGCGTGCCCACGCCCACCTGCTGTATGAAAACTGGCTGAACTACTACGTTTACCAGAACACCCCCTACGACTTGGGGGATATCCAGCGGGTCAACCACGAGAAGTAAATAACAAAAAGGCGATGCCGTGCGGCATCGCCTTTTTGTTATTTTTTACGTTTTACGGGCTTTTTCTTGCGCACACTGTAACCGAAGGTGCCCAGCTTTTTGCCAAGGGCCAGATACTCTCCGTGGCTGTACACGATGAGGTTTGCCTTGTCCAGACACAGCTTGCCTTTTTCGTCCAGCAGGCTCTCGTCCACATCGCAGGCCATCACCTCGGCCAAAAACAGGTCGTGGCTGCCCAGCGGGATGCGCTGGGTGATGCGGCACTCCAGATTGACCGGGCTTTCCTCCAGCACCGGGCAGTCGGTCAGTACGCTGCCGGGGGCGGCGTGCAGGCTGCAGGCGGCAAACTTGTCCACCTCGCGGCCGCTCTTCACACCGCACCAGTCGATGGCGCGCACCAGCTTTTCGGTGGGCAGGTTGATGGCGAACTGCCCGCTCTCGCACAGCAGCTGATGGCTGTACCGCTCCGGCCGCACGCTGATGGATACCATGCTGGGCTGGGTGCAGATGGTGCCTGTCCAGCCGATGGTGATAAGGTTGGGCTTTTCCAGCCCGCCGCAGGATACCAGTACCGGCGGCTCCGGGTTCAAAAGGGTGCTGCCCTTCCAGCTTTGCTTGCTCATCCGTGATATTTCCTTTCGTAGGGAGCCCATGTGCGCTCCGAGATGATATAGCGCGGGCGGGCCTTCGTTTCCATATAGATCTTGCCGATATACTCGCCGATCACGCCCAGACACACCAGCTGCACACCGCCCATAAAGCAGACGATGCACACGGTGGAGGCCCAGCCTGCCACGCTGCTGCCCATAGCGGCGCATACGATGGCCCAGATGACCCCAATAAAGCTGACAAGGCTCACCACGATGCCCGCCCCGGTGATGATGCGGATGGGCTTGTTGGAAAGGCTGGTAATGCCGTCGAAGGCCAGCGCCAGCATCTTGCTCAGGGGGTAGTGGCTCTCGCCTGCCAGACGCTCGTGGCGCTCGTAGGTGACCACATCGTGGGCAAAGCCCACCAGCGGCACCATGCCCCGCAAAAAGATGTTGACTTCCTTGTAATCCGCAAAGCTTTCCAGCACGCGGGTGCTGATCAGGCGGTAGTCTGCGTGGTTGAACACGATATCCGCACCCAGAGCGTTCATCACATGATAAAAGCCCTCGGCGGTGAACCGCTTGAAGAAGGTATCGGTGTCCCGGCGGCTGCGCACGCCATACACTACCTCGGCACCGTCCAGATACTTTTTCACCATCTCGTCCATGGCGTTGATGTCGTCCTGACCGTCGCAGTCGATGGAGATGGTAATATCGCAGCTGTCGCTGTGCAGCGCCTCCATCATCCCCGCCAGCACGGCGTTCTGGTGGCCGCGGTTACGGCTTTGGGAAATGCCGATATAGTGCTCGTCCTGTGCGGCAAAGCCCTGGATCAGTTCCCACGTTTTGTCGCGGGAGCCATCGTTGACAAAGAGCACCCGGCTTTTATCGCTGACCAGCCCCTGTGCGGTCAGACTGTGGATCTTTTCCAGAAACATGGGTGCTGTAATGGGCAGCACCTGCTCCTCGTTGTAGCAGGGAATCACGATCCAGAGAACAGGCTTGGACATAATAAATGAGCTCCTTTTTGTAAAATAACCCTCTCAGTCATCGCTGCGCGATGCCAGCTCCCCCGAAGGGGGGAGCTTTTCTCGACAGAAGGGATTGTTCCTTTGCCGGAGAAGGCTAACCGTTCTGAAAACGCGCATAAAGCTCCCCCTTCGGGGGAGCTGGCGCGAAGCGCCTGAGAGGGTTTTACTGCACCATCTGCTGCAAGGCATCCGGCTCCAGCAGCTTGAAGCTGCTGCGGTAGGTGTCGATGAGACCTTCCTTCTGCATGGTGCTCAACTCCCGGGAAAGGGCGCTGCGGTCGCAGTTGAGGTAATCCGCCAGCTGGATGCGTGAGAAAGGGATGCTGAAGGTCAGGCTGTGGGCGCGGGCGGCCTGGCTGAGCAGATAGGCCGCCACCTTGGCGCGCAGGCTCTTCATCACCAGCAGGTCGATGCGGCGGGAGAGGGAAAAATATTTATCGCTGATGGTGCGCACAAGGTTCTGCACCACCCGCTGGTGGGCGGGGCTGCCGTCCGAGAGCAGCAGCCGCTCGTAGGGCAGCAGCAGCACCTCGCAGGGGGCGGCAGCCAGCACGGTGACCGGGCTGGACAGGCTGGAACCACCCAGCACGTCTCCGAACACCCCGCCCGGCTCTACCCGGGCAATGGGGATGCGTGCCCCGCCCGGTGCCGGGCGGTAGGCCTCCAGCTCGCCGGACAGCACGATGCCTACCCGGCGGCTGGGTTCCCCCGCCAGCACAAGGGCTTCGCCCTTGCCGTAGCTGCGCACACTTGCCCCCAGCCGGGACAGCAGCGTGCTGAGCTCCGCAGCGGAAAGACCCGCGAACAGCGTGGTGGTTTGTAACAGCGGCAGATAATTATTCATCGCAACTCCGCAGAGAAAATAGTGTTCTCCGCAGCCTCCTGCAATTGCGTTGCACACGCAACGGTATTTTTACCTCTATTATAGTAAACTGGAACGCGCAAAGCAAATGATTTTGCAAAATTTTTCAAAAAAAGACCGGTTTCCGCTTCCCCTACCGGGGCGTGCCGGGTGTAAAAAGGAGTATATCATGAAAAAGATCCTGTCCTTACTGCTGGCGTTCAGCCTTGCACTGAGCCTTGCAGCCTGCGGCGGCAGCGCAAGCTCTGCCGCTTCCAGCACGGCGGCGTCCGAGGCTGCTTCCTCTGCGGCTGCTTCTGAGGAAGAGGCCGCAGCGCCGCTGTCTGCCACCGAGCCGCTGCGCATTGCCGGGCTGAAGGGCCCCACCACCATGGGGCTTGTCAACCTGCTCTCGATGGAGCAGGCCGGCACCGCCGCCATGGACTATGACCTGCAGCTTTACGGCGCTGCGGATGAGATCGTGCCGCTGCTCATCAAGGGCGAGCTGGACATGGCTGCCATCCCGGCCAATCTGGCAGCGACCCTGTACCAGAAAACCAGCGGCGGCATTCAGGCCGTGGCGGTGAACACCTTGGGCGTTTTGTATGTGGTGGAGCAGGGCGACACCGTCCACAGCATGGCCGACCTCAAGGGCCGCACCATCCTGTCCACCGGCAAGGGCACTACCCCGGAGTATGTGCTGCGCTATCTGCTTACCGCCAACGGCCTTGACCCGGACAAGGATGTGGATATCCAGTATTACAGCGAGGCTACCGAGGTGACCGCCCAGATGGCCAGCACGCAGGACGCCATTGCGGTGCTGCCCCAGCCCTATGTGACCGCTGCCGGGCTGAAGGACGACACCCTGCGGGTAGCCCTTGACCTGACCGCCGAGTGGGACAAGGTGGCAGACACCCAGCTGATCACCGGTGTGACCGTGGTGCGCAAGGCCTACGCCGAGGAGCACCCGGACGTGGTAGCGGCTTTTCTGGCAGACTACGCCCAGAGCGTGAACGCCGCCAACACCGATCTGGACGGTACTGCCGCTCTGTGCGAGGAGCAGGGCGTGGTGGCAAAAGCCGCCATCGCCAAAAAGGCACTGCCCAACTGCAACATCGTCTGCCTGACCGGCGAGGAACTGAAGGCAGACGCCGCCGGTTACCTGCAGGTGCTCTGCGATGCCGACCCCGCCGCCGTGGGCGGTGCGCTGCCCGGCGAGGACTTCTACTGGGCTGCCCAGTAACAGCCTGAAAAAAGCATTCCATCTCCCGCCGCTCTGCCGTGGTACGCAGCGCGGCGGTTTTTGTTTCCCGGTTGCAATTCCGCTGCAAAAGTTCTACAATAAAGGCACATTATAGAATATGGAGGGAAAACCTATGGCTTGCACTACCATTCTGGTCGGCAAGGCAGCATCGTACGATGGCTCTACCATGATCGCCCGCAACGATGACTCCGGCTCCGGCCATTTCACCGCTAAAAAATTCACCGTGATCCACCCGGAGGAGCTGCCCAAGACCTACCGCAGCGTCCTCTCCCATGTGGAGATCCCCCTGCCGGAGGGCGCACTGCGGTTTACCGCCATGCCCAACGCCGTGGAGGGCAAGGGCATCTGGGCAGCCTCCGGCGTCAACGCCGCCAACGTGGGCATGACCGCCACCGAGACCATCACCTCCAACCCCCGCGTGCTGGGCTCAGACCCGCTGGTGGAATATCAGCCTGCCAAGGGCGAAAAGCCTGAGGTGCCCGGCGGCATCGGCGAGGAAGATATCGTCTATCTGGTGCTGCCCTACATCCACTCTGCCCGCGAAGGCGTGCTGCGTCTGGGTAGTCTGCTGGAGCAGTACGGTACTTACGAGATGAACGGCATCGCTTTTCAGGACGTAAACGAGATCTGGTGGCTGGAGACCATCGGCGGTCACCACTGGATCGCCCGCCGTGTGCCGGACGATGTGTATGTGGTCATGCCCAACCAGCTGGGCATCGACACCTTTGATCTGGAAGATGCCTTCGGCGCACAGGAAAACTACCTCTGCTCTGCCGACCTGCGGGAGTTTATTGCCAAGAACCACCTCGACCTCTCGCTGGACGGCGCACTGAACCCCCGGGATGCCTTTGGCAGCCACGATGACGCCGACCACGTTTACAACACTCCCCGCGCATGGTATATGCTGCGCTATCTCAACCCCCGCACATGGGTGTGGGAGGGCGCCGATGCCGACTACACCCCCATGTCCGATGATCTGCCGTGGTGCATGGTGCCGGAGCGCAAGGTGACCCCGGAGGACATCAAGTATATGCTGTCCAGCCACTATCAGGGCACCCCCTACGACCCCTATCTGAGCTACGGCGACAAGTCCGCAAAGGGCGCATACCGTTCTATCGGCATCAACCGCAACGACTTTATGGCGCTTTTGCAGATGCGTCCCGACCAGCCGGAGGAATCCCGCGCAGTGGAGTGGGTAGCCTATGCCTCCAACGCTTTCAACACCATGGTGCCCTTCTACGCCAACGTGGAGCGCACCCCGGAGTATCTGGCCAACACCACCGGCACCGTGTCCACCGATAACTTCTACTGGACCAGCCGCCTCATCGCTGCCATGGCAGATGCTTCCTATAACAAGTCCCTGTTCCACCTCGAGCGCTACGAGGAGGCCGTACTTTCTGCCGGCCGCGCACTGGTGAACCAGTACGACGCAAAGCTTGCCGCCGAGCCGGACGCCGCAAGCCGCGCCGCCCTGCGGGAGGAAGCCAACACCGCCATTGCCGCCATGCTGCAGGAGAAGGCCGCCGACACGCTGGACAAAGTTCTGTTTGAGCTGAGCAGCCAGATGAAGAACGCCTACTCCCGCTCGGATGCCTGAGTAAAACCAGCCAAAGCACCAAAACCGGTCACGACCGGTCACATAAACGCAGAAAAGACCACCGCATGATAAGAGTGCGGTGGTTTTTTGCGTGCAAAAGCTCTTGTATCCAACCTGTTGGCAACGGTGCACAAAAATCGAAGATATTTTTTGTGCACGAAAATGACTGGAATTGATTGATTTTGACAGCGTTTTTGCTATAATAAAGATGCAAACAACCAAAACACGCCAAGACCGCGCAAAACCGGTCAGGCGTGAGAAGGAAAGAAGGAAAAACACCATGCTGGCAGAGGAACGTTTTGCACTGATCTTAGAACAGCTGAACGAGCAGCGCACCGTGACGGTGCAGCAGCTGTGCGAGGTACTGCACACCAGCGAATCCACCATCCGGCGCGATTTGACCGAACTGGACCGGCAGGGCAGGCTGACCAAAGTGCACGGAGGGGCTACCCTGCCGGACAGCCGCTTTCTGGCAGACGAGCCCACCATGGAAGCCAAGGAGACGCTGGCGGTAACCGAAAAGCGCAGCATCGCAGCGGCCGCCGCAGCACTCATCACCGCCGAGGATTTTGTGTTCATTGATGCAGGCACCACCACACTGGAGCTGGTGCGGGCGCTGACGGGTGCGGCGCTCAAGGCCACCTATGTGACCAACGGCGTGGCGCACGCCCGGCTGCTGGCGCAGAAGGGCTGCCGGGTGTATCTGCCCGGCGGGCTGTTGCGCCCCCAGACCGAAGCCATCGTGGGCGCACCGGCGGTCAGCAGCATCCAGCAGTATAACTTCACCAAAGCATTCATGGGTGCCAACGGCGTGGCGCTGGAGGCGGGCTTTACCACCCCGGACCCCGAGGAAGCAGCGGTAAAGGCTGCTGCCGTCCGCCGCGCAAGGGAAAGCTGGTTCCTTGTGGACGACGCCAAGTTTGCTAAAATTTATCCGGCAGTCATCACGGAGCTGCACGGCGGTGCCATCCTGACCAACCGCTGCCCGAACCCGAAATATAAGCAGTATACCTTTGTAAAGGAGGCCGAAGCATGATCTACACCGTTACCTTTAACCCGGCTATTGACTATGTTGTGCGCTTGGACGCACCGCTGGAGGTGGGCGCAGTGAACCGCGCCAAGGGCGAGGACTGCGTGCTGGGCGGCAAGGGCATCAACGTGTCCGGCGTGCTGGCGCAGCTGGGCTGCGAGAGCGTGGCGCTAGGCTTTGTGGCCGGCGAGACCGGCGCATGGCTGGAGCGCGGTCTGGCGGCACAGGGGCTCAAGACCGACTTTGTGCATCTGGAAAACGGCATGACCCGTATCAATGTCAAGATCAAGGCCGGGCAGGAGACCGAGCTGAACGGCGCAGGCCCTGCCATCCCGGAAAGTGCGTTGCAGCAGCTGGAAGCCCAGCTGGACAAGCTGACCGAGGGCGATATCCTCATTCTGGCGGGCAGCATCCCGGCAAGCCTGCCGCAAAGCGTCTACGAGCGGCTGCTGGCACGGCTGCAGGGCAAGGGCGTGCGCGCGGTGGTGGACGCCACCCGCGACCTGCTGGTGAACGTGCTGCCCTACCACCCCTTCCTCATCAAGCCCAACAACCATGAACTGGGCGAGATCGTAGGCAAGGTGCTGACCACTGACGCCGAGATCGTGGCCGCTGCCCGCACCCTGCAGGAAAAAGGCGCCCGCAACGTGCTGGTGAGCATGGCCGGGGACGGTGCGCTGCTGCTGGACGAGCAGGGACAGGTGCACCGCATCGGCTGCCCCAAGGGCAAGGTGGTCAACAGCGTAGGCGCAGGCGACAGCATGGTGGCCGGTTTTGTAGCCGGATATCTGCAAAGCCGCAGCTACGCGCAGGCGCTGCGGCTGGGCACTGCCTGCGGCAGCGCCACGGCCTTCAGCCTTGGGCTTGCCACAAAGGAAAAGATCGACGAGCTGCTGGCGCAGCTTTGATAGGATAAAGGAATAGGAGGAAGTTTTATGCGCATTACCGAGTTATTTACCGCACAGTCCATTGCGCTGGACGAGACGCTGCAGACGCAGGAGGAGATCCTGAGCCGTCTGGTGGAATTGCAGGCTACCCACGGCAACATCACCGATAAGAACGCCTACAAAAAGGCGCTCTACGCCCGCGAGGCCGAGGGCTCTACCTATGTGGACAACGGCATCACCGTGCCCCACGCCAAGACCAATGTGGTCACCCGCCCCAGTCTGGCTGCCCTGCGGCTGAGCACCCCGGTGCAGTACAACGCCGAGGATGACGGCACCACCGACCTGCTGTTTGCCATTGCCGCACCAGAAAACGGCAGCCTGCACGTGGATATGCTGGCCCGCATGATGCAGATGCTGATGAACGAGGACTTTGTGGAAAAGCTTAAAGCCGCAAAGACCCCCAAGGAGTTCTTGGAGTGCATCGATGCACAGGAGGAGGCACAGTTCGGCACAGAAAGCTTTACCCAGCAGGCCATCCCGCAGGAGGGCTACCGCATTCTGGCTGTGACCGCCTGCGTCAACGGCATCGCCCACACCTACATGGCCGCCGAGGCACTGACCAAGGCCGGTGACAAGCTGGGTCTGCCCACCAAGGTGGAGACCAACGGCTCGGACGGCGCAAAGAACATCCTTACCCGCGCCGAGATCGCTGCCTGCGACGGCATCATCGTGGCAGCGGAGAAAAAGGTGGACACCGCCCGTTTCGACGGCAAGCCGGTGCTGTTCACCCGCGTGGATGACGGCATCCACAAGCCGGAGGAACTCATCAAGAAGATCGCCCACGGCGAGGTACCTGTGTTCCACGCCGAGGGCGGCGCAGCCGCCGAGGACGACGTTGCCGGTAAGGACAGCTTTGGCCGCAGCCTGTACAAGAACCTGATGAACGGCGTTTCCCATATGCTGCCCTTCGTGGTGGGCGGCGGCATCATGATCGCGCTGGCCTTCCTGCTGGATGATTACAGCATCAACCCGGCAAACTTCGGCATGAACACCCCCGTTGCCGCCTTCTTCAAGACGGTGGGCGGCGCAGCCTTCGGCTATATGCTGCCCATTCTGGCAGGCTTCATTGCCATGTCCATCGCCGATCGTCCGGGCCTGGCCGTAGGCTTTGCCGGCGGCGTGCTGGCCATGAACGGCACCAACTTTACCGACCTTGCCGCAGGCAGCACCACCGGCATCTCCGGCGGCTTCCTTGCAGCGCTGCTGGCCGGTTTTGCAGCGGGCTACATCGTGCAGTTCCTCAAAAAGATCACCGAAAAGCTGCCCGCCAGCCTGAACGGTATCCGCCCCATGCTCATCTACCCGCTGGGCGGCATCCTTATCGTAGGTGCAATGATGTGCGCCGTGAACCCGGTCATGGGCATGATCAACACCGCCATGACCGACTGGCTGAACGCACTGGGCGGCAGCTCCAAGGTGCTGCTGGGTGCCATCGTGGCCGGTATGATGAGCGTGGATATGGGTGGTCCGGTCAACAAGGCAGCCTACGTCTTTGGCACCGCAGCCCTTGCCTCCGGCAACTACGAGGTGATGGCCGCCGTCATGGTGGGCGGCATGGTGCCTCCCATCGCCATTGCCCTGTCCACCACCTTCTGCCCCCGCAAGTGGACGCCGGACGAGCGCCGCAACGGCATCGTGAACTACGTCATGGGCCTGTGCTTCGTGTCTGAGGGTGCCATCCCCTACGCAGCAGCCGACCCGCTGCGCGTCCTGCCCAGCTGCGTTGTCGGCTCTGCAGTCGCCGGTGCACTCTCCATGACCTTTGGCTGCGCACTGCGCGCACCCCACGGCGGCATCTTCGTGTTCCCGGTGGTGGATCACGCCGTGCTGTACTGTGTGGCGCTGGCTGTGGGCAGTGTGCTGGGCGCAGTGATCCTGAGCCTTGTCAAAAAGACCCAGCCCGCCGAGGCAAAGTAACAAGCCATTCTCTTCTCCATACGGATAGTTCTTCATAAGAGCAAAGGGGACTGCCGCACACCGCGGCGGCCCCTTTTGCGTTTGCGCAAGCGCCATTTTCACAAAAAACCGGACAAGATACCGCCCAAAACGGCCTATCCTGCCGGAATTGCATTTCGTGCTTTGTTTTGCATTGCGCCCCACCCCGGGCTGTGGTATACTTATGTTTGTGATTTTAAAGCCCGGGTATGGTGTGCCGGGCCACCAGAGAGGAAACAAACGATGAAAATAGGATTTGACAACGACAAATATCTTTCGATGCAGTCTGAGCATATCCGCGAGCGCATCAAGAAGTTTGACAATAAGCTGTATCTGGAATTCGGCGGCAAGCTGTTCGACGATTACCACGCTTCCCGCGTGCTGCCCGGCTTTCAGCCGGACTCCAAGCTGCAGATGCTGCTGCAGCTCAAGGAGCAGGCCGAGATCGTCATCGTCATCAGCGCCGAGGACATCATCAGCAGCAAGGTGCGCGGTGACTACGGCATCACCTACGATCTGGACGTGCTGCGCCTCATCGACGCTTTTCAGGAGGTGGGGCTGTATGTGGGCAGCGTGTGCGTGACCAAGTACACCGCCGCCGCCGAGGTGGAGGCCTTTGAAAAGCGGCTGAACAGTCTGGGCATCCGCACCTTCCGTCACTACAAGATCCCCGGCTACCCCAACGATGTGGCACGCATCGTCAGCGACGAGGGCTACGGCCGCAACGAGTACATTGAGACCGAGCGCCCGCTGGTGGTCATCACCGCGCCCGGCCCCGGCAGCGGAAAAATGGCCGTCTGCCTGTCTCAGCTGTACCATGAATACAAGCGCGGCGTCAAGGCCGGTTACGCCAAGTTCGAGACCTTCCCCATCTGGAACATTCCCCTGAAGCACCCGGTCAATCTGGCCTACGAGGCCGCCACCGCCGACCTGAACGATGTGAACATGATCGACCCCTTCCATCTGGAAGCCTATGGCGTGACCACCGTGAACTACAACCGCGACATCGAGATCTTCCCGGTGGTGAACGCGATGTTCGAGCTGATCGCAGGCCAGAGCCCCTATAAGTCCCCCACGGACATGGGCGTGAACATGGCCGGCAACTGCATCGTGGACGACGCCGTCTGCTGCGAAGCCTCCCGCAAGGAGATCGTGCGCCGGTACTACAAGTGCCTGTGCGAGCAGAAGATCACCGGCACCGCCAAGGAGAGCGAGCGCTACAAGCTGGAACTGCTGATGAATCAGGCCGGACTGGCCATGGGTGCACGCGAGGTAGAAAAGCAGGCACACGCCCGCAGCGAAGCCACCGGCGGCGCACCGGCGGCTGCCATTGAGCTGAGCGACGGCACCGTCATCACCGGCAAGACCGGCCCGCTGCTGGGTGCTACCGCAAGCGCCCTGATCAACGCGCTCAAGTATCTGGCAGGCATCCCGCAGGAGACGGATCTGGTCAGCGCCGCTGCCATCGAGCCCATCCAGACCCTCAAGACCAACTATCTGGGCGGCAAGAACCCCCGTCTGCACACCGACGAGATCCTGATTGCCCTGTCCAGCTCTGCTGCTTCCAGCGAACTTGCTGCAGCAGCCATGCACCAGCTGCCCAACCTCAAGGGCTGCGATGTGCACTCCACCGTGCTGCTTTCCAGCGTGGACAGCAGCACCCTGAACCGTCTGGGCATGTACCTGACCTGCGACCCCGTCTACGAGGAAGAGGATCGCAAGTACCATAAGCTGTAAAAAACTGGTAAACACCCCGGTCAGAGCCGTCAGGTTCTGACCGGGGTGTTTGTTCTATTGCTTGCTAGTTGTCCGCAGTTGTGGTACACTTGTTCTGCTTAATTTTTATAGCGGATAGGAAAAGAGGAACAACAACATGGAACAACAACATAAGCGCAGCGCGTTCTCCGGTAAGATCGGGTTCGTGCTGTCTGCCGCAGGCGCTTCGGTGGGTCTGGGCAACATCTGGCGCTTCCCGTATCTGGCAGCCAAATACGGCGGCGGCATTTTTCTGCTGGTCTACATTCTGCTGGCAGTCACCTTTGGCTATACCATGATCGTGGCCGAGACCGCACTGGGACGCATGACCCACAAAAGCCCGGTCAGCGCCTACGCTCACTTCGGCAAGAGCAGGGGCATCCGGTTCGGCGGCTGGATCAACGCCATCATCCCCATTTTGATCGTGCCGTATTATTCGGTCATCGGCGGCTGGGTCATCCACTATCTGGCCGAGTACCTGTGCGGACGCGGCGGCAATCTGGCAGCGGACGGCTACTTCTCCGCCTTTATCACCAACGGCCTGCAGGCCGAACTGGCCTTTTTGCTGTTCACCCTGTTCACGCTGGGCGTCATCTTTGCCGGTGTGCGCAACGGCGTGGAGCGCGTTTCCAAGGTGATGATGCCGGTGCTGGTGGTGCTTTCGCTGGTCATCGCGGGGTACTCTGTCACCCGTCCCGGCGCACTGGCGGGTGTGAAGTACTTTCTGGTGCCCAACCCCAAAAACTTCTCCTGGATGACCGTGGTCACCGCCATGGGACAGATGTTCTACTCGCTGTCCATCGCCATGGGCATTCTGGTCACCTTCGGCTCTTATATGAAGAAGGACGTCTCCATTGAGGAGTCCACCGAGAACGTGGAGGTGTTCGATACCGCCATTGCCATCATGGCAGGTCTGATGATCATCCCGGCGGTGTTCGCCTTTTCCGGCGGCGACCCGGACACCCTGCAGGCCGGCCCTGCGCTGATGTTCATCACCATCCCCAAGGTGTTTGCAAGCATGGGTCTGGGCACCGTGGTGGGCGTGCTGTTCTTTGTGCTGGTGCTGTTTGCAGCCATTACCAGCTCCATCGCCCTGACCGAGAGCGCCGTCTCCACCTTTGAGGACGAGCTGGGCTGGGATCGCACCCGCTCCACCGTACTCATCGCTGCCATCATGGTGGTGCTGGGCAGCCTGTCGGCACTGGGCTACGGCCCGCTTGCCGGGGTGACCGTGTTCGGGATGCAGTTTTTGGACTTCTTCGACTTTTTGACCAACTCGGTCATGATGCCCATTGCAGCCATTGCCACCTGCCTGCTGGTGTCCCGCGTCATCGGCGTGGAGCAGATCGCGCAGGAGGTGGAGCAGGACGGTCAGCGCTTCCGCCGCAAGCCGGTGTTCAATTTTATGATCCGCTGGCTTTGCCCCATTTTTGCAGCCATCATTCTGGCAAGCTCGGTGGCAAACGCCTTGGGCTGGATTGCCATGTAAAGTAAAGAAAACAGGTCTTTCAAGCAGCAGAACGCAGGCTTTTTAACAGGATAAGGGGGTTCTTATGAAAATGGAAACCTTGAAGCAGCAGATCCTGGCAGCAAAGGGTGACGTGCGGGCAGAACTGGTGCTGAAAAACGCCCGGGTCATCAACGTGTTCACAAACGAGATCGAGCAGGCCGATGTAGCCATCCGTCAGGGGGTCATCCTTGGCGTGGGGCACTACACCGGCGAGACCGAGCTGGACTTGCAGGGCAAGTATGTCTGCCCGGGTCTTGTGGATGGGCACATCCATATTGAAAGCTCCATGCTCTGCGGCCCGGCCTTTGAACAGGCGGTGCTGCCCCACGGCACCACGGCGGTGGTCACCGACCCGCACGAGGTCTCCAATGTAGCCGGTACGGCGGGGCTGGACTTTATGCTGGAGACCACCAAAGATCTGGCGCTTTCGGTCTACTTTATGCTGCCCTCCTGCGTGCCTGCTACCGGGCTGGACGAGTCCGGCGCGGTGCTGGAAGCGGAGCAGCTGCGCCCCTACTATCAGCAGCCCCGGGTGCTGGGTCTGGCAGAGTTGATGAACTCCTACGGCACAGTGCGCGCGGACGAAAAAATCCTGCAGAAGATCTGCGACTGCACCGCTGCGGGCAAAAAGATCGACGGGCACGCCCCCTTCCTCAGCGGGAAGGAACTGAACGCCTATATCGCTGCCGGGGTGCAGTCCGACCATGAGTGCTCGGACATCCATGAAGCCATGGAAAAGCTGCGGCGCGGCCAGTACATCATGGTGCGGGAGGGCACGGCAGCCCAGAACATGGACTGTCTGCTGCCCCTGTTCCGGGAGCCCTATTGCAGCCGCTGTATGCTGGTGACCGACGATAAGCACCCCGGAGACCTGTTGCAGGGCGGGCATATCGACTACATCATCCGTAAAGCCATTGCCGCCGGGGTAGACCCGGTGGTGGCGGTGCGGATGGGTACCCTTGTCCCCTGCCAGTACTTCGGTCTTACGCACAGCGGCGCAATAGCCCCCGGCTACACCGCCGACCTGATCGTGCTGTCGGATCTGGAAAAGTTCACGGTGGAGCAGGTGTACAAAAAGGGCAAACTGGTGGCGCAGCAGGGCAAAATGCTGCACCCCGCCGCCCTTACCGTGGACAAAGCGCGGTTTGCGCGAGTGTTCGATTCCTTCAACATGGACGAGATCACCCCGGAGCAATTGCAGCTGAAGCAGACCGGCACCCGGCAGCGGGTGATCTGCCTGACCCCGCATTCCCTGCTGACCACCGAAAAGATCGTTCCGTTCTGTCAGCACCCGGGCACAGCGCCCGGCGTGGATGTGGCGCAGAAGATCGTCAAGCTGGCGGTATTCGAGCGGCATCAGCGCTCCGGCCATGTGGGCTTGGGCTTTTTGGGCAACTACGGCCTGCAGTGCGGCGCGGTGGCTTCCAGCATCGCCCACGACTCCCACAACCTCATCGTGGCGGGCACCAACGATGCCGACATGGTGCTGGCGGGCAACACGGTGCGCAAGAATAAAGGCGGCTTAGCCTTTGCACTGAACGGGCAGGTAGTGGGCGAGTTGCCGCTGCCGGTGGCAGGGCTTATGAGCACCGAAAGCGCCGAGGCCGTGGAGGAAAAGCTGCAGGCGCTCAAGGCAGCGCTGAAAGCCCACGGCATCTCGGAGGACATCGACGCCTTTATGACCCTTGCCTTCGTCAGCCTGCCGGTCATCCCGAAGCTGCGGCTGAACACCTACGGCATCGTGGATGTGGATGCCCAGCGGATCGTCCCGGCCGTGTTCTGAGAACATGGTCTGAGAGGAACGGCCTTTAAACCTGACGTTTTGATCGCAATGCCGGACAGTCTGCGGGCTGTCCGGCATTGCGTTTTACGGCAAGAGGACTCTTGACTTTTTGCCACAGAACCGGTATGTTGATACTGTCCGTCTGACACACAGCATTGCATTTATAATACAAGGAAGCTTTATGGAAAAACGCAGCACACCCTCTTTGCAGATCACCGACCGCTTTGGCGCACAGGCGGCCTTTGCCAGCCTGCGCCTGCCGGACGGCACCGAGGCCAACGTGCCGGCAGAGCACGCAGCCGCCATTTATGTGAACGAGCAGCCCGCCTTCCGGGTGGTATGCACCCCGGCGCTGCTGCCGCAGCTGGCCTTGGGGCGGCTGCTCACCGAAGGTTGGATCGCATCTGCAGACGAGGTGGAGCAGGTCGCCGTCTGCGCCGAGGGCGCAAAGGTGCAGGTGTATCTGCGCCACCCGCTGCCCACCCGCCGCGCCGCCGCGCAGGAGGTGGCCAGCTGCTGCACCGATAATATCGCGCTGGGCAGTCCGGTGGAGCTGCAGCCTTTGCGCCCCGTGCCGGGGCTTACCTTGCAGCCGGAGTGGGTGGAGCGCCTGACCGCCGCCATGCACGCCGGGCTGCCGCTGTACCGCGCCACCCGAGCAGTGCACAGCTGCTTTGTGCTGCACAAAGGGGAGATCGTTTTTGCCTGCGAGGATCTGGGGCGGCACAACGCGCTGGATAAAGCCGTGGGCTGCGCGGTGCTGGCGGGGCTTCCGCTGGCGGAATGTGTGCTGTACACCAGCGGCCGGGTGCCGCTGGATATGGTGCGCAAGACCATCCGCGCGGGGGTGCCGGTGCTGGTAAGCAAAAGTATGCCCACCGTGCAATCCGCAGAGCTTGCGGCGGAATACGACCTGCAGCTGGTGTGCGGGCGCAAATTCCCTAAACTTTAAGCAAATTTTACAAAAACAATAGTTACAAATCGGAAAAGCCTGTCTGTTTCTGTTGACATCCTTTGCGCCCCCATGTTAATATATTATCGAAGAGACCGCTCCGCTGTTGCAGCAGCCAGAGCGGCCTCAATTGTTGTCCGGGGTTACCCGGCAAAATAAAAAAACAGGCAGGTGATAACATGAAGCAGGCAACCAACCCGTTTGCGCCCGTACCGCTGTGGCGCAAGCGGCTGCCGGGCTATGCAGCCATGGGCGTTGCGACCATCGCCTTGGCGGTCGGTCTGACCACCTTGCAAAGCGCACGCACCACGGTTGCCGGTACCCTGCTGCCGGTGTCGGAGGCGGATGCAGCCACCTATGGCATCAGCGCAGTGTACCAGCTCGACGATGGCAGCTACCGCGTGGAGGGCACCCAGAAGGGCTTCCAGAGCGATGTGCAGGCTGCCGTGACCATTGACGCCGAGGGCAATGTTTCCGCAGTAGAGATCCTCTCGCAGGACGAAACGGAAAGCCTTGGCGGCCAGTGCGTCAACCCGGAGTTCACGTCCCAGTATCAGGGCGCAGCGCCCTTCACGCTGGCAGGCAAAAGCTACACCGTAACGGACCCCGTTACCGGTGCTGCCTATGCCGCTGCCGGTGCAGCGGAGGAGCAGCCCGCTGCTGCCGGGGATTTTGACCCCGCACAGTGGCGTACCTTTGATACCTCTCCCGAGGCCGAGGCTACCCGCAAGATGTATGCTGCGGGGCTTACTTTCTCAGCACTGAAGGGGGAGCCCTTGGACGATGAGCTGGCTCCGCCGCTGGATTCCAGCGCAGAGGCCGTGGCACGGCGCAAGCTGTACGCAGCCATGCTCAGCAAGAGCGCACTGGACGGCGAGCCGATGGCGATCCCCTTTGCGGATCTCTCGGCAGAGGAGCAGTCCAAGGTGCGTCTGGAGCAGGCCAGCCTGACCACCGCCGGCAATGCGTCCGGTGCTGTCAGCGCAGACCTGACCGAGGTGGACGCCCTTTCCGGTGCGACCATCACCTCTTCGGCTGTGACGACCATCGTCAACAACTCGTATTTCTATGTGACCGAGGTGCTCAGCGCAGAGTGACCTCAACGGAGGAATGGAACCTATGGCAAAAACTGATTTCCTGACGGCTGACATGACCCGCCGTCAATTCATGAAGATCTCGGGCAAGAGCCTTGCAGGGCTCACCCTGTCCGCTTCCATGCTGTCCCTGTTCGGCTGCTCTCAGCAGCAGGTGGATTCCGGCGCAGTGGCCACCTGGGCACTGCCCCAGGGCCTGCTGGTGGTCAACGCAGACCTGTGCACCGGCTGCCAGCGCTGCGAGATCAACTGCACCCTGACCAACGACGGCGTGTGCTCCTCTTACATCAGCCGCGTCAAGATCCAGCGCCGCCTGAACTTGGACGGCGCCGGCAACGGCCTGCTGTCCGGCACCGATAACTGCTTTGTCTACTTCCCGGACACCTGCCGCCAGTGCGAGGACCCCGCCTGCGGCAACGCCTGCCCGCAGAAGGCTATCACCACCGACAGCCGCGGCATCCGCGTAGTGGATACCGACAAGTGCATCGGCTGCGGTGCCTGCCATGATGCCTGCCCGTGGCACATGCCCACCGTCAACCCCGAGACCGGCAAGTCCTCCAAGTGCATCGCCTGCGGTGCCTGCGTGGCAGGCTGCCCGTCCGGCGCATTGTCCATCGTGGACTGGGATGCCGTTACCAGCGCAGCACAGGCTGCATACTTGGATCTGTAAGGAGGAACTACAATGGCTGAAAGTTATGGCTGGGCAGGCAAGATCCTGCGCGTCAACCTGACCACCGGCGAGATCACCACGCAGGATGACGAAAAGTACCATAAGTATATCGGCGGTATGGGCATGGCCTACCGCATTATGTATGAGGAAGCTCCCATGGAGCTGGACCCCTATGACGAGAAGGCTCTGGTCATCTTCGGTGTCGGCCCCCTGACCGGCGCAGGCGTGCCCTGCTCCGGCCGTATGAACGTGACCTTCCGCTCCACTTGGTCCAAGGGCCGATCCATCGTTGACGCACACATGGGCGGCCACATCGGCTCCATGCTGAAGTATGCCGGTTACGACGGCATCGTGGTCAGCGGCATCTCCGAAAAGCCCGTCTACCTGCGCATCGAGGACGGCGAGGTCTCTCTGGAGGACGCAACCGAGATCTGGGGCAAGGGCACCTTTGCTGCCAACAAGTGGATGGTAGAGCAGAACGGCCGCGAGTTCGAGACCGCTTCCATCGGCCCTGCCGGTGAGAATCTGGTGGACTACTCCACCCTGAACACCAGCTTCGGCAACTCCGGCGGCGCCGGTTTGGGCGCTGCGATGGGCAACAAGAAGCTGAAGGGTCTGGCCATCCGCGGCACCGGCAGCGTCAAGGTCGCTGACCCCAAGAAGGTGCTGGAGCTGTCCAACTACATGATCGGCAACCTGATCGGCGGCAACAACAACCACAACGTGCCCGCACAGCCCCAGAGCTGGGCAGAGTACAGCGCTACCTCCGGCAAGAACCGCTGGTCCGGCGCTCCCGGCCGTATGTGGAAAAAGGCTCCCGGCGGCCCTGTGGATACCGGCGAGCAGCCCTACTACGACCTGAACAAGGTGGCGCTGCGCTGCTTCAAGGGCTACTTTGACTTCGGCGCTCCCGCTGCCGAGTACACCGTAAAGAACGGCGGCTGCTCTTCCTGCCCCATCCGCTGCTACACCGAGTATGATGTAGATCCGCTGGCAGATTACGATCTGCCCACCCACAACTCCAACACCTGTATGCCCGTGCTGTACGGCACCCGCGTCTACCCGGACGGCGTGCACGACTTCAAGTACGAGGGCGACGGCACCATGGTCATCAATCTGGCATGGTCTCATGCTGTGGACGACATGGGTCTGTGGGACAACTACGGCAACCTGAACCGTGACCTGCAGTGGATCCTGCGGATGCCGCGTGAGGAGGCCACCAAGTACATCAGCGAGGCCGAGTACGACTCTCTGCCCTGGGAGTGGGAGAAGGCCGGCGATCCCCGCTGGGAGGTCGAGCTGATCCGCCGCATGGCTTACGGCGAGGGCGATCTGTCCGTCATCGCCAAGGGCACGCTGGCCATGATGGAAAAGTTCGGCCTGCCCAAGAGCTGGCTGGACCGCACCGATGGCGCTACCAACTCCAACCTGATCTACAACGGCTTCCCCAACCACCACGGCCCTGCTGAGGCATGGCAGGTGGGTATGCTGTA
>CAKTAT010000019.1:0-29507 GCA_934532365.1 uncultured Faecalibacterium sp.
TGGAACCTGTTCACCTTCAACCCCGCCAACAAGGCTCAGGGCAAGAACCCCTTCACCCTGACCTCCAAGGCTGTGGACAACGAGAAGTATCAGGCTCTGCTGGCAAACGAGACCCGTTACAGCCGTCTGACCCGCGCCTTCCCCGAGCGTGCTAAGGAGCTGTTCGCTCGCAACCAGGAGGTTGCAAACGACCGCTACGAGCACCTGACCCGTCTGGTCGAGCTGTACAAGTAAGCTGTTTTTAAGCAGCGGCAGAGAATCACAAATGAACCAGCGGCCCCTGCTCTTTCCCGTGTGAAGAGCGGCAGCCCCGCATCGGCGGTTACTGCGCAATGCAGCGGTGCGGAACTGTGGAATTTGCCTTTGCCGTGCACAGAACAGGCTGAACGTTTTGCCCTGTACCTGACAGAACGGTCGAAAACCTGATTTCATTCCCCGCCTTTTGCGCAGGGGCTTGAGATACCAAAGCGCCCGCGAGGGCCCTTGAGAGCACACCCTGCGTGTGTCAGGAGCATAAGGTCTGCGTGCAGATACCTTGCTCCGCCTGCGGCATAAGACCTGCCTTTGCAGGGATCTTGCCCCAGTGAAAAAACTGCATCAGTTTTTAGCGCCCCGCTCACCGCAAGGTGACCGGGGCGTATTTTTGTGCGAAAAACAGCAATGGCTGCTGCACGTTGTCCGGTGCAGCAGCCATTGCTAAATTTATAAAATACTATTTTACATCAGTTCTCGCCAAAGAAACCATTTTCGCTCATAGATGCCCACTTGAGGTACATTTCCTTGTAGTTATCTTTGATGAAGCTTTGAATTTTGCTCAGTTCCCTGTCGGTCAGCACCCCGCGATTTTGTATCACGGTGTCTCCATTGCTTTTTACAAAGAATTTTGCAGAACCGCCTTCGGTCAGTTTACGGTCACTGGCATGGACGTGCATACATTCAATGATGCAGTGCGCGGTAAAATAAAGATAGTAACCGCAAATTTTGAAATCATAATATTTCGGCATTACGATTCCTCCAGATGCTTCCGGTTCCGGCTGTAATAGTCCTGAACAATTGCTAACTCGATATCATCCATGGTGGTTTCCAGTACCTTGCCATCGGCAGACAGTACACAGGCACTTGCAGGGTTATTCAGATTTAGAACACGGACGGAATCATTGCTTTTTGAAAAGGCATAGCCGTTTACGATCATATCTGCATGGTCGGCAACGCTTAAAATATCAGGCATACTGCAACTCTACCTTTCGGATCGGCTTTAAAAAAGCATCGGCATCAATATACAAATTGTTCAGGATGGGAACCAGATCGATATACTCTTCTTCCGCGGGAGCACCCTTGTATTTTGCCATGACTACAAGATAGCCCTTGTCCCATTCCAGAATATCCGTGTAACGTTCCAGCGAAGAAGGCGTGCGAAACCGAATCGTTCTGCCGTTGTAGGTGAACGCGGTAAAATTACCGCTGTTGTTCAAGAATGCACAATCGCTCATAAGAATCCCTCCTTCATGGCTGTTTTTATAGTTTCATTTTAGCATCTCTGAAACCGAACGTCAACCAAAAAGCTTATCACAAAATCTTCCAGAATTTTCCGCTTCCTTTTTACAGTTTCTTCATAGCTTCTTAACGAAATGAATGGTGAAAGCTGTTATACTTTTGCCATGGGAAGCGGGGCCGCAACCGATTCCCAAGTAACATGATTCCTCCTCACACCAAGGCAATATCCAAGCAAAACACCCTTCTCTGTGCGCCGCAACACGGAGAAGGGTGTTTTGTTTCTGTAAGACGCTGCAAAAATCTTTGCAAAACTTCGCTTTAGGGTTGACCCCATTTTTTTGCGGCGCTATAATAAAAAAGGATATAGCCAATGCAGTGCCCGGCGCGGGTGCTGCGGCTGCGGAATTTACGAAAACCGGGAGGTGAACGCAGGACAATGGACCCTGATCATAGTCGAAGTAGATCCACCGATGCGGTAGATCGGACAACAAAAAGTACTGCGTTCGCCTTTTTGCATCCGGCGGCTTAAAAAGCCCCCGGAACGGGAAAGGCGCGGCTTTGCGTGCGCGGAAACGGCTGCTTTTGCGGCATTCCGGCACCGGGCGGCGCGTTTTTTGTTTCCCGACCTGCTGCATCCTCCGGCGCGGAGAAAGCCCTCCGTGCTGTATAGTACCCAGAGGAGGTAGCCCATGGATATGGAAGAAAAGAAGCTGGAAACCAACACGGAACAGAACCTGCCGGTGCAGGAACTGCCCGCCGATATCCCCGCCGAGGTGCGTCAGAAGCTGGCTGAGGATCTGAACGAGGAAGCCACCGAGGACCTGAAGCAGGATATGCGGGAGGCAGAGCGGGAGGAAGCCAGGGACGAAGAGGTCAAGGCAAACCCCGAGATGCTGACCAAGAGCCGCCTGCTGAAGCTGCTGATCAAAAAGCAGTACGTCAAGCTGCGCGAGGTGACCGAGGAAGAGCAGCCCGCCGACCTTGCCGAACTGCTGGAGGAACTGGACGAGAACAACCGTCTGGTGGTGTTCCGTCTGCTGAAAAAGGAAGTTGCCACCGAAGCCTTTGCCTATATGTCCGACGAAGCCCGGGACGATCTGGTGAACGCCTTTTCGGACGTGGAGCTGGTGAGCGCCATCGAGGAAATGAGCTTGGACGATGCCGCCGACCTGCTGGAGGATATGCCCGCAGGCGTGGTCAAGCGGGTGCTGGAAAAGTCCTCCCGGCAGACCCGCGAGAGCCTGAACAAGCTGCTGAACTACCCGGAAAGCTCTGCCGGCAGCCTGATGACCCCGGAATACGTGCGTCTGCGCAGGGATATGACGGTGGAGCAGGCTTTTACCGCCATCCGCAAGCAGGGCGAGAACGCCGAGACCGTCTACACCTGCTATGTGGTGGAGAGCAACCGGCTGCAGGGCGTTGTCTCTGCCCGCAATCTGCTGCTGGCCGACCCCAAGACCCCCATCACGGAGATCATGGAGGACAATCTGGTCACCGTGAAGGTCACTGACGATCAGGAGTTTGTGGCCCGTGAGATGCAGCGCTACGACTTTACCGCCATGCCCGTTCTGGACAACGAGGGAATGTTCGTGGGTATCATCACCATCGACGACGCCATCGACGTTCTGACCGACGAGAGCACCGAGGATATGCAGAAGATGGCCGCCATTCTCCCGGATGACGACGCCACCACCTACTTTGGCACCAGCGTGTGGACCCACGCCAAGCAGCGCATCCCATGGCTGCTGATCCTGATGCTGTCCGCTACCTTTACCGGCATGGTCACCACCCACTACGAGGAAGCCTTTGTCAGCCTGCCGCTGCTGGTCTCCTTCATGCCCATGCTGATGGATACCGCCGGTAACTGCGGCAACCAGATCAGCACCCTGATGGTGCGCGGTCTGGCACTGGGCGAGGTAGAGCCTGCCGACTTTGTGCGGGTGCTGGGCAAGGAGCTGCGGGTGTCTGCCATCGTGGGCGCGGTGCTGGGCATCGTGAACGGCCTGCGCATCTACCTGATGTACACCTTCCTCTTCCCCGGCCAGTACGCCAACGTGATGGGCTACGCCATCGTGGTCAGCGTGTCGCTGTTCTTCAGCGTCATTCTGGCAAAGCTGGTGGGCGGTATGCTGCCCCTTGCCGCCAAAAAGCTGGGTGCCGACCCCGCTATCATGGCTACCCCCTTCATCACCACCATTGTGGACGCTTGCAGCCTGATCCTCTATTTCCAGATCGCACAGCTGGTGTTCCGCAATATGATGTAAAGAAAAAGCAATGCCGGACAGTCTGCGGACTGCCCGGCATTTTTTGGTGTGGAAAACCACATTTTGTGTCCGTTTTCCACACCGGGTTTTTCTCTCCGGCGGTTTGTGGAAAACTGCCCGGGGCAAGATTCCAGATTGGAGAAAAGCAAACCCGTAAGCCGGAGTAAACTGTAAAAACAAAAGAAAAACCTTCGACTTTCTTTTTTATAAAAGGCAGAATGCCCACATTTTAGCCCACAAATTTCCAGAATGCGGCGGCATCCATTACGGCTTGTATAGGGCTTTCCTCCACCGGATGTGGAAAACTATGTGGAAAAGGTGGAAAACGCCGTGGGAAACTGCGCTTCTTTTTCACAAAAACGGTGGAAAACCCGGTGGAAAAAGTGAAAAGTTCATTCCAGACCGGATAGTCCATACAATTTTCGGTTGTCGTTTTGGGACTTGAAACCCGCATGAATGCTGTGTATTTCCCGCCTTTTCCACACCCCGGCGGCTGCGGGGTAAAAAACTGCGCGTGCAGCCTGTGCGCCGGGAAAGAAAGTGCAGTTTCAACGCCTTCCGCGTGGATTTTCTTGAATGCGGGGGCCGGTCATGGTAAAATAGGGGTATCATGAAACTGGCGGGGCATCCCGCAACGGAGGCGAAACACATGAACAACTGGCTGAACAAGCTGGAGCGCAAATATGGCCGCTACGGCATCCCGAACCTGACCAATATTCTGGTGGCGGGGCAGATTTTAGTATTGGCCATCGAGCTGTTTGTTGACCGCACCATCCCCTTCTGGCTGGGGCTCAGCCGCAGCCTGCTGCTGCAAGGGCAGATCTGGCGGGTGATCAGCTTTGTATTCATCCCCTTTTCCGGCGGCAGCATCCTCAGCGTGGTGCTGGGCATCTACTTCACATGGTTCGTCGGCACGGCGCTGGAGCGGGAGTGGGGCGATTTTCGCTACACGGTGTATCTGCTGTCCGGCGTGCTGGGCACGGTGCTGGGCTGTCTGCTCACCGGCGTGACCGCCAGCACCTACTGCCTGTCCCTCTCGCTGCTGCTGGCCTTTGCCATGCTCTACCCGGAGGTGCAGCTGTTGCTCTTCTTCGTCATCCCCATCCGGGTGAAGTACTTCGGCGTTTTCGCGGCAGTGCTGTGGGTGTTCAGCTTTCTGGGCGCTTCCCTGCCCGGCAAGCTGGACTACCTGCTGTCCATGCTCAACGTCTGGCTCTTCTTTGCCCCCATGGCCTACCGCTCCCTCCGCGCATGGGTGCGCCGGGAGCAGTGGAAGAGGAAGAACAGGAGATAAGAACCCTCTCAGGCGCTCCCGCGCCAGCTCCCCCGAAGGGGGAGCCAAGCCGTGAAGCTCGTTGCTAAAGCTTTAGGAGAAACAAGAAACTGTCTGGGAGTGCACTTGGCTCTCCCTTTGGGAGAGCTGTCAAGCCCGATAGGGCTTGACTGAGAGGGCGCACGCCGTTAGCTCTGTCGCTGAAGTTTCAGACGTAATGAGAAACTTTACCTTCACCTCAAAAGCTCCCCCTTCGGGGGAGCTGGCATCGCGTAGCGATGACTGAGAGGGTTCGTCCCCGCCGTTTCCCTTCACGCCCCCTCCCGTGAAATTTAAATCGTTTTACGTCTCACAAAAGGAGTACCCCATCATGATGCTGGACCGCATGGAAGGCAACGCAGAACTGAAAACCAGCGTGCAGCAGATGCTGGCCACCCGCCGGCTGACCCACAGCGTGCTGCTGGTGGGGGAAGCCGGTCTTGGCACCGGCTTTGCCGCCCGCTGCATCGCCGCCGACTACCTCTACCCGGCAGGCGGAGCCGCCGCCGAGGCGCTGCTGCGCGGCGAGTGCTGCCGCGCCGTGGCAAAGGCCGGTAAGCGCGACAGCGGCACGGTGGAGACAGGCATCGTGCGGGAGGCCATCTCGGTGTCCGGCATGGGCAGCGGCGGGAAGTATCTGGTAGGTCAGGTCACCGCCATGCGCAGCGAGATCTTCAACACCAGCCTTTCCGCCGAGGGGCGTGCGGTGCTTTTGTACCATGTGGAGCGGATGAACGAGGAATCTGCCAACGCCCTGCTCAAGGTCATGGAAGAGCCCCCGGAGGGGGTGCTGTTCCTGCTTACGGCGGATTCGCTGGCCAGTGTGCTGCCCACCATCCGCAGCCGCTGTGTCAGCTTTGCGGTGGCACCGGTGTCCCCCGCCGACTGCACCCGTTACTGCGCGGCGCAGGGGGTGGACAAAAAAACAGCTGCACTGTACAGTGAGCTGTTCGATGGTCATATCGGCACGGTGCTGGCGGTCGCCCGGGACGAAGGGCGCGCCGCACAGGTGGAAAAGGCGCTGGAGCTTGCCCGCGCTGCTGCCGCCCGGGATAGCTACACCGCCGCCGTGCTGCTTGCCGCCTACGAAAAGGATAAAGCCGCCGCTTCTGCCCTGCTGACCGATTTCCGCGCCGTGGCAGCGGCTGGCCTGCGCAGCAGCCCCCGCGCCCCGGTGCAGGGCACGCAGGCGCGGCAGGCGGTGCGTCTGGCAGATGCCGCTTTGCAGCGGCTGGGCGCACAGGTGAACCCCAAGGTGGTGCTTTCAGTGTTTGCGGCAAAGCTGCGCACCCTTTAAAAAATAACGAAACAACAAGAAACCCCTCCGGCGCTTGCGGTACACCGGAGGGGTTTCTTGTTTGGGGTATTGCTTTGGTGTGAGGAGGAATCATGTGCGGGGAAGTGGTTGCGGCCCCACTGTCCCTGCAAGATACAGTATACCCGATTTTACGAAAAAAGTCATTACATTTTTGTGAAATATCAGGGAAGTTCCTGAAACTTTGTACCGCACGGCGAAAAAAATACAAAAGAAAACGTTTAAGAAGCTCTCACCCGTTTTTCATCTGCTCCGCGTGCAGTTTTCCGTGTTCCACATAGTGTGCGGCGTTGTGCAGGTTCGCTTCGATCTGCGCCGCGCTCACCTGCTTGATGACCCGGGCGGGCACGCCCACCGCCACGGAATTGTCCGGGATGACCATGCCCTCCGGCACAAGCGCCCCTGCCCCGATGATGCAGTTTTTGCCCACCACGCAGTGGTTCAGCAGGGTGGCGTGCATCCCGATGAGGCTGCCGTCCCCTACGGTGCAGCCGTGCACCAGGGCGCAGTGCCCTACCGTGACGTTTTCGCCAAGGGTCACGCAGCCGCCGATGTCGCAGTGCAGCACCGCGTTGTCCTGTACGTTGCTGTTTTTGCCGATGGTCAGGGTGCCGTCATCGCCGCGCAGCACCGCGCCGTACCAGACGGTGGAGCCGGGCTTTAAAACCACATCTCCCTGCACGGTGGCGCTGGGCGCTACAAAGGCTGCGCCTTCATCCCGGGGCGTTTTTCCACAAAAAGACAAGAACATTGTTAAAAACCACCTTTCACCCTTTTTCTTTTGGCTGGTTTATGGTATTCTTTATAAAGACGGGTCTCGCTGTTTCTATTCTATCGCAAGGCGGGAAATGAGCGCAAGAGTAAAATAGCATATTTGCGATAGCAAGCTGACGCTTTATCATCAAGGGAGAAGTTCATGGATCTTCATAAAAACTGCCGCCGGCTGGCGGCATGGGTGCTTACGCTGGCACTGGCTGCGGCGCTGGCGCTGCCGGGCGGTGCGGTATACGCAATGCCCATTCAGACGGCCAATGCACAGGAAAGCGTTTACCTGATCAACGCCGTCACCGGTGAGGTGCTGCTGGATCAGAACTCCGGGCAGCAGCGCTGTGTGGCCAGCCTGACCAAGATGATGACCGCTCTGCTGCTGCTGGAAAGCGGCAAGAACCTTGACGAGACCATCACCGTGCCCGCCAGCCTGACGGAGGAGTTCCAAAAGATCCGCAGTCAGAACGGCAGCACCATTCTGCTGACGGCGGGCGAACAGCTGCGCCGCATCGACCTGCTGTATGCGCTGCTGGTGTGCAGCGCCAACGATGCCGCCAGCGTCATCGCGTGGGACGTGGCGGGCAGCATCCCGGCCTTTGTGCAGCAGATGAACGCCCGGGCGGCGCAGCTGGGCTGCACCAGCACCCGGTTCTCCTGCCCGCATGGCCTGTACGACGACGGAAATGTTTCCACCGCACAGGATATGGGAAAGATCGCGATGGCCTGTGCCCAGTACGAACTTTACCGCCAGATCGCCGATACCCTGCAATATGAGATCCCGGCAACGAATCAGCACGCGGCGCGCAGCATCCGCTCCACCAACAAGATGCTGGACCCGGAAAACAGCTGCTACCGTGCCTACATTCACGGCATGAAGACCGGGTTTACCACAAAAGCCGGGCGCTGCTATGTGACCGCCGCCCAGCAGGGCGACAGCATTTACGGGCTGGTCATTCTGGGGTCGGATCTGAAAAACATCTACGCCGAGGCCGCGGCCATTCTGGACTGGGCCTTTGCGGGCTGTCCGCAGCCGCAGGCTGCTGCCTGAAAAAAGCCGGTTTTCTTTTACCGGCATCTGTGATATGCTTTCACTGAAGAAATTGATTAGGGGGTACGCTCATGCTTCACAACACGTTCGGCCGCCGTCTGGCGGCGCTGGTGCTCACATTGGCAGTGGCTCTTTCGGCAGCGCTGCCGGTATTTGCAGTATACCCCATGCCGATTCAGACTGCAACCGAGACCGAGGCGGTGTATCTGTTCAACGCGGACACCGGCAAGACCATCCTGAACCAGAACGCCGATCAGCAGAAATATGTGGCCAGCCTGACCAAGCTGATGACCGCCCTGCTGCTGGTGGAAAGCGGCAAGGATCTGAACGGTGAAGTGACCGTGCCCACCGATTTAACGCAGGAGTTCAAGGATATCCAGAACGCCAACGGCACCACCATAGGGCTGCGCATCGGCGAGACCGTGCGCCGCATCGACCTGCTGAACGCGATGCTCGTCGTCAGCGCCAACGACGCCGCCAGCGTTATTGCGTGGGACGTGGGGGGCAGCGTAGTGGGCTTTGTGCAGCAGATGAACGCCAAGGCGGCAGAGCTGGGCTGCACCGGCACGAACTTTACCTGTGCCCACGGCCTGTTTGACTACGGCAACGTGTCCACCGCGCAGGATCTGGCAAAGATCGCCGCCGCCTGCGCGGAGAACCAGACCTTTGCACAGGTGGCGGGCACCGCCAGCTATGTGATGCCGGCCACCAATCTGCGCAAGGCAGAATATACCATCAGCAGCTCCAACAGCCTGATGAACAGCGAAAGCGCCAACTACCGGGAGTACGTCCAGTGGGTCAAGGGCGGCTTTACCACGCTGGCAGGCCGCTGCATCGTGGCCTTTGCCCAGCAGGACGGCCACAGCTACGGGCTGGTGATCCTTGGCTGCGACACGCTCGACCACCTGTTTACCGAATGTGACGATCTGTTCGACTGGGCCTTTGCCAGCTTTGCCGACCGGCCGCTGGTGGATACCCAGACCGTGCTGACCACCGTAGACCTGAACAAATGCCGCACCGAGCCGGTTGTGGAGCTGTATGCCGCCGCGCCGGTCAGCGGCTACGGCCACAGCGACGATAAGGTAAGCTACTCCTTCGACCTTCCCGAGAGCGTTTCCGCCACCATCAAGGAGGGCCAGAAGCTGGGCACCGCCACCGTCTATCTGGACGGCTATGAGGTGGGACAGGTAGACCTTGTGACCCACCGGGAGTATGTGTCGGACTTCCGCACCGATATCAAGGCCACCCTGCTGCTGCTCTGCGCCCTGATTCTGATCCTGTGCGCACTGGGCTTTGTAACCCTGCGCTGCGGTGGCGGGCTGACCCTCAACCAGCGCCGCCGTCAGATGAAAAAGAGAAGATAAGAGAGAATAAAGCGCCTGTCCGGCTTCGCCGGACAGGCGCTTTTATCATTTATAATTACACTGCCCCGTAAATGCCGTGCACCGACACTTCCCCGGTGAAAACGTGCTGCTCCCCGGCATCGGTGCGCACCACTAAACGCCCCTCGGCGTCCACATCCACGGCTTCGCCTGCGCCCTGACTGCCGTCCGGCAGGTCAAAGGTGACCCGGCGGCCCAGATTGACACAGGCGGCCTTGTATTCCTCCCGGAAGGGCGCAAAGCCGTCCCGGGCAAAGGTGTACAGGTTGCGGTCAAAGCCAAAGTCGGTCAGCCCCTCCGCCAGCCATGCGGGATCGGCGGCAAGATCCACCGCTGAGCCCTGCAGTGTCAGCGAGGTGCCGTGGGGCAGGTCGGCGGCGTCAAAATAGCTCTGGGGCTGGGCAAGGTTGATGCCGATGCCGCACAAAATGCCGCGCCCCTGCTGCTGATAGCCGTAGCTCACGCTTTCGCACAGGATGCCAACGATCTTTTTGCCGTTCAGCAAAAGGTCGTTGGGCCACTTGATCTGGCAGTCCACGCCGTAGCGCAGCTGCAGCTGGCGGCGCACCGCAAGGCTTGCCAGCAGCGGCAGGGTGGCGGGCTGTGCCAGCGGCTCCTTGATGGCGACCGTGTAGTACAGCGCCTTGCCCTCGGCGTTTACCCAGCTGCGGCCAAGCCGCCCGCGCCCGGCGGTCTGGTTTTCGGTATACACCGCCGCCACCGGGCCGAACTCCTCGAAATGTTCCTTTACATAGGCGTTGGTGCTGCCGCATTCCGGCAGATAGCGCACCTCGTTGATGCTCATTGCTTGGGTACCTCTTTGTGCTCATAGGCGGTCACTGCGCCGTTTTCCAGCGTCAGCAGGCCGTAGGTGTCCGGGCCGGTGTAGCAGCGCCCGCAGGAGCCGGGGTTGAACAAAAACACCTTGCCCCGCTGCTCTGCGTGGGGAATGTGGGAGTGGCCGAACAGTGCCACCTCTGCGCCCCGGGCGGCGGCGGCGTCTGCCAGCGTATCCAGATCGTATTTTACACCGTACATATGGCCATGCGTATAGAAAACCACCGTCTGATCGAAGCCTGCCAGGCCGTCCAGCGGCTCCAGTGCACCAAAATCGCAGTTGCCAGCCACGGAATACACCCGCAGACGGGGGAAAAAGGCCAGCGTCTGCTCCAGATCCCGCAGGCCGTCCCCCAAAAAGATCACGGCATCCGCGTTGTTCTGCTCTTTGTTCAAAATGCGCTCAATGGCGCCACGCGCACCGTGGCTGTCGCTCAGGACCAGTAGTTTTGTCACGGAAAAATATCCTCCTCTATACTCATTCGGCAGCCTGCTGCAACAGCAGCAGCTGCTTGTACACTTCGCTCTTGGAATAGGCTGTGCCCTGCGCAGCAGCCTTGGCGGCGGCAGAAGCACTGAAGCCCTCACTGGTCAGCGCAAAAGCGCGCTGCGCCGCCTGTTCCAGCGTCAGCTCCTCTTCCTCGGCGGCAGCGGCGGGCGCACCCGCCATCACCAGTACATACTCGCCCCGGGGCTCGGCGGCGCGGTAGTGCTCCACGGCTTCGCCGAGGGTGGTTTTCCAGATCTCCTCGTGGAGCTTGGTCAGCTCCCGGCACAGGGTGATGCTGCGGTCTGCGCCAAAGGCGGCGGTCAAATCGTCCAGCGTGGTGCGCAGCTTGTGGGGCGCTTCATAAAAGATGACCGTGCGCTTTTCCTGCAAAAGCTCGGCCAGACGCTCCTTTTTCTGCTTGCGGTTCACCGGCAGAAAGCCCTCGAACACCCAGCGGGAGGTGTCCTGCCCGGAGACCGCCAGCGCCGTAACGCAGGCAGAAGCAGCCGGGATGGGCACCACTTTAATGCCCCGCGCCAGCGCGTCCCGCACGATGACCTCGCCCGGGTCGGACACGCAGGGCATTCCGGCATCGCTGCACAAAGCGCAGCTCTCCCCTGCCTCAATGCGCTGCAAAATGGCCTCGCCCTTCTGCAAAGCGTGCTCGTAGTAGCTGACCATGGGCTTTTTCAGCCCCAGATAATTCAGCAGCTTCATGGTCACACGGGTGTCCTCGGCGGCAATAAAATCGGCCGCGCCAAAGGTGGCAGCCACCCGGGGCGGCATATCCTCCAGATTGCCGATGGGGGTCGCCACGATGTAGAGAGTTCCTGCCATAATTACCTCCTGAATTTATCGTCCGTACAGCGCCGCTCCGGCGCGGATGAGCACGTCCGGCTCCACCCGCAGGCCGGTCTTACGGTTCTTCTGGGCTTCCACAAGGAACAGCCACGGGGCGTTTTCCGGGGCGTTCTTCACAAAGGCCAGGCGCTTGGGCTCCAGCCGGTGGGCGCGCAGTACGGCAAGCACCTCGGCCAGCCGCTCGGGGCGGTGGCACAGCGCCAGCCGCCCGCCGTCCTTCAAAAGCCGGAAGCCGCAGGCACAGACATCCTCTAACGTGCAGGTGTTTTCGTGCCGGGCAAGGGCGTGGGCGGCGTTTTTACTCTGCGGCCCCTCGGTAAAATAAGGGGGATTGCACGCGCACACGTCAAATTGCCCCTCCTCCTGCCGCCATGTGCGCAGGTCGGCACAGACGGGGGTGATATGGGTAAGCTGCTGCTCTTCCACCGCTGATGCCAGCAGGGCGCTGCCCTCGGGCTGCAGTTCCAGCGCGGTGCAGGGGCCGCGATGCCCCCGGTCGTGCCATTCCAGCGCCACGATGCCGCAGCCGGAGCACAGGTCTGCGGCTTTCTGGCTGCGCTTCGGCTCACAGAAGCGTGCCAGCAGCAGCGCATCCGAGCCGAACCGGTGCTCCGGGGTGCAGTAGACCATAGTTCTATTATACAAAACTTCCGTAGAATGTTCCATAGACAGTGTGCCGTTTCCCTTCCAAAAAATGCAGGGTATTTTCCTGCGGAATTTGTGCATGAAACAAAAAGAGGAGCGGCTGCGCAGCATTTTGTGCAGGGCCTCTTTTGCGGTGGAGGATTTGGAATGGCCGCCGCATGTGCTTTGGCCATGTGCAGCGGAAAATATTTTTGATTTTGTACGCATCGGGCTCTGCGGAGCCCGATGCGCACGATCTTGTTTTATGATATCACAAAAAAGGACTGCTGCACAGTGTGCAGCAGTCCTTTTTGATGCGTTTTCAGCAAAAACTACTGATTATTCAGCAGCAATTGCACCAGTGGGGCAAGCACCCTCGCAAGCACCGCAATCGATGCAGGAATCAGCGTTCACAACTGCAGCGCCGTTCTCGATGGTGATAGCGCCAACCGGGCAAGCGCCCTCGCAAGCGCCGCAGCCAACACATGCGTCAGAAACCTTGTGTGCCATAATAAACTCTCCTTTGTTATCCCGTGCCGATGTAATTATGAAGAAACGTACCTTGGCACGGCCACGCACGCCCCCCGGAATTTGTATCCTTGTCTGCATTCTAACAAAGCAGGCCGGAAAAGGCAAGACTAACCGTGTTGCCGTAACAACAAAATAAAATATTTTGTGGGGTTGCACAAAAGCACGGCCTAACTTATAGCCAAAATTGCCGGAGATTTTTAGCAAAAATCACGAAATCTAGTTAGTTTTATAATACTAACCACCCGGATGCTTATCCCGGAGATCAACGCTTGCAGCTCACCCTAGAGCAAAAGGCTTCCCCCGTTTGGGGGGAAGCCTTCAGTCGGATCATTGCTTTTGATGGATGCTTATTCCTTTTCGCTTGCGCGGCGGCGAGGGCAGGCGGGGCGCTTTTCGTCGTCGGAACTTGCCACCACCGGGGCGGGGTTGCGCACGCCGGAGTAATCATCGTCCGGGTCGGGACGGCGGGGCGGGCGCTTGCCGCCGCTCACATACTCGCACACGCCCACCTTGTAGTACCGGGGGGCAAGGCTCTCGGTGCCGCAACGCACCCGCAGGTAGCCGGATACCGGGTTCACCTCCAGCACGGTGCCCAGACCGTCCGGGGTGCGCACCGTGCTGCCCACCATGGGCATGATGCTGTTCAGGTACTCGTAGGCGCTTTCCTCGTAGGCAAGGCAGCACATCAGACGGCCGCAGGCACCGCTGATCTTGGTGGGGTTCAGCGAAAGCCCCTGCTCCTTGGCCATCTTGATGGAAACGGGCTGGAAGTCCTTCAAAAAGCGGCTGCAGCAGAAGGGCTGACCGCAGATGCCCAGACCGCCGATCATCTTGCTCTCGTCGCGCACGCCGATCTGACGCAGCTCGATGCGGGTGTGGAAGATGCCGGCCAGATCCTTGACCAGCTCCCGGAAATCCACCCGTCCGTCGGCGGTAAAGTAGAACATGATCTTGGAGCGGTCCAGCGTGTACTCGGCCTCCACCAGCTTCATTTCCAGCCCGTGGCGGGCGATGCACTCCTGACAGGTGTGGTAGGCGCGCTTTTCGTCCTCGCGGTTCTGGCGCATCCGGCGGATATCCACGCTGTCGGCCATGCGGGTGATGGGCTTCAGCGCCTTGGGCACGGCCGCATCGGCCAGCTCCCGCACGCCCTGCACCACCTCGCCGCACTCCACGCCGCGGGCAGTCTCCACGATCACATACTCCCCGGTGTGGATGATGGCATCACCGGGATCGAAATAATAGCTTTTGCCGTTTTCCTTGAAACGGACCGAAATGACTTTTTTCATAGTGTTCCTCGTTTTTGTATCGGATAAGCCCCGCAAGGGGGCAGCTTTTTCAGTCTGCTGTTAGTATACCATAATCAAAAGCACATTTCTATGCAAAAAGAAAAGTCTTTATATCCCCTAAATTTTTCCCTCCCCTGCAATGATTCCCCCGGCTCAACCGTATGCAGTATGGGAAAAAGTGTCGGAATTTTGTCCGGCGGCAGAAGTGAGGAAAGCAGACAGAATGCCGGTTTTGGGGCGGCAAAGTTGTGCGTTTTGCAGATTTTGACAGAACTTTCGCAAAAGATTCGCTGCCCCGCTATTGAAAGCACACGCCTTGCGTGTATAATAGGAATGTTAAGAACCCATTGCCCCATAAAGAGGGAGGAACTGTTGCGCCGGGCGGTGCGGCAGAGAAACGGTAGGATAAGATGGAAAAATTCAGTGTCAAAAAACCATTTACGGTGCTGGTTGCAGTCATCATGGTGCTGATGCTCGGCTTTGTGTCGATCACCAAGATGAAAACGAACCTGCTGCCGAACGTCAGCACACCGTATCTGATGGTGGTCACCGTGTATCCCGGTGCCAGCCCGGAGCGTGTGGAGACCGAGGTGTCGGACGTGCTGCAAAACGCGCTTACGGTGCCCGGTGTTTCAAAGATCACCGCCACCTCGGCCGAAAACTACAGCCTGTTGCTGATGCAGTTCGTGGATGACACGGATATGGACAGCGCACTGGTGCAGGTGTCCAACAAGCTGGATCAGGCCAAGAGTGATTTGCCGGAAACGGCACTGACTCCTTCTGTGATACAGTACAGCATGAACATGAACGCCTTTATGACCGTGGCTGTCAGCCGCGAGGGCAGTTCGGTGTACGACCTTTCTGATTTCATCAAGAACACCATGACCCCCTACGTCCAGCGCAAGGGCGGCGTGTCCAGCGTGTCTGCCAGCGGCCTTGTGGAGCAGCTGGTGCAGGTGCAGCTGAATCAGGAAAAGGTGGATGCCATCAACGAAAAGTTGATGGAGCTCATCGACACCCAGCTGGAGGCGGCGCACACCCAGCTGGAGGAGGCCGAGGCCAAGATCGAGGCCGGCCGCGCAGAATACGATAAGCAGTTCAAAAACTTTGGCAATACCGTGTCCAACACGGTCATGGGTACCCTGAGCTCTGAGGTCGGGGATGCCGTAGAGGTAGTGCGCAAGCAGGCCGAGGCGCTGCTGCAAAGCGTCAACAACCTCATCGCCGTGGTCAAGGAGCCCGAGGTGCAGCAGGCCCTCATTGAGGTACAGGCCGGCTTGCAGCGTGTGCTGGACAAGTTCAACAGTACCGGTATGCGGGATATCGACTCCCTGATCGAGATCGTGTCCGAGCTGCGCAGCATCACCGATAAGCTTTCCAGTGCTTTGCAGACTTTGCAGAACCGCATCAATACCGAGACGGGTACGCAGGGCGAGGGCGCTGCGGATCTGGCAGACGAACTGCAATTGCAGGAGAGTCTGAACGTCATCTATAAGACGCTGGACGACACCATCAAGGCCATGGACAATGTGCCCGGCATGATGGGCGAGTTCTCCAAGGCACTGGGCAACTTTACCCAGCAGCAGCTGGCTGCCTATATGCAGTTTACCGAGGCCCGCGAGATGCTGAACGAGTACGAAAAGCAGCTCAGCGAGGCCAAGACCCAGTACGAGGCCGCCAAGGAAAAGGCACTTGCCAGCGCCGATGTGACTAAGCAATTGGATATCAAGACCCTTTCCACCCTGATCTACGCCCAGAACTTCTCCATGCCCGCCGGTTACGTGAAGGACGAAAGCGGTGAGTCGTGGCTGCTGAAGGTGGGCGAGGAATACGACAGCGTGGACGATATCCGCGGCGCACTGCTGCTCCATGTGGAGGGCTACGGCGACGTGCGCCTTTCCGATGTGGCAGACGTGGAGGTCATCGACAACGCCGCCGACAGCTACACCCGCCTGAACGGCGAGCAGGCCTCGGTGCTGAAGATCTATAAGGACGACAGCTCCAGCGCAGGTGACGTATCCGCCAACTGTCTGGACGCTTTCAAGGAGCTGGAGGCCCAGTACGAGGGTCTGCACATTGTGGTGCTGTCCAATCAGGGCAACTACATCAGCATCCTGATCAAGAGCATCCTCACCAGTATGCTGGTGGGTGCCGCACTGGCCATCATCGTGCTGGCTATCTTCCTGAAGGACGTCAAGCCTACGCTGGTGGTCGGCGTCAGTATCCCCCTGTCGGTGCTGTTTGCCGTGGTGCTGATGTACTTCACCGGGCTGGACCTGAACGTCATGACGCTGGCCGGCCTTTCGCTGGGCATCGGTATGCTGGTGGATAACTCTGTCGTTGTCATCGAGAACGTCTACCGTCTGCGCGGCCGCGGCGTGCCCGCCGCCCGCGCTGCGGTGCAGGGTGCGCGTCAGGTGGGTATGTCCGTTGTGGCCTCTACCCTTACCTCGGTGTGCGTGTTCCTGCCGGCGGTGTTCTCTGCCAGCCTCATCCGCAGCCTGATGGGCCCCATGTCCCTGTGCATCGGCTACTGCCTGATGGCCTCCCTCATCGTGGCGCTGACCGTGGTGCCCGCCGCCTCGGCTACCGTGCTGAAGAACGCCCAGCCCAAAAAGCTGGCATGGTTCGATAAAATTCAGGACGCCTACGGCCGCAGTCTGGAAAAGGCGCTGCAAAAGCGCTTTGTGCCGCTGGCAGCCGCCGTGCTGCTGCTGGTGTTCTGCTGCTGGCGGGTGTTCTCTATGGGCATCGTGCTGCTGCCCACCAGCACCAGCAACGAGGCTATGATCACCCTTTCTACCACCGACACCCTCTCGCAGCAGGAATCCTACGATGTAGCCGGCAAGGTGGTACAGGCCGTGATGACCGTGGACGGCGTGGAGGAGGTAGGCATTACCCCCGACAACACTGTGGCGGGCATGGATGTTTCCAACCTTGGCCTGCCCTCCACCATCACCGACCTGCTGAACGCCGCCAACGGCTACGGCAAGTATAAGATCAACGTCAAGCTCAACGAGGAGCTTTCTTCTTCCCAAATCGACGCCGCCTGCAAGGCCATGGAGGAAGCCGTGGCCGGGGTGGCGGATTGCACCGCCACCGTCCAGCAGTATGGCATGACCGATGACCTGACCAGTCAGCTGTCCACCGGCCTGACCATCAAGGTCTACGGCACCGATGCCGAGACCCTGACCGCCCTGTCCGAGAAGGTGGTGGACATCGTGAACAACACCGAGGGCTTCCAGAACGCCACCAACGGTCTGGGTGCGGGCGATTCCACCATCATCCTGCAGGTGGACCGCGACAAGGTGCGTGCCTACGGTCTGACCGTTGCACAGGTGTACCAGCAGATCGCGGCAAAGCTGACCACCACCACCACGGCACAGACCCCTGTTACCGTGGACGGCACCACCATGGATGTGCAGATCAGCAACAATCTGGACCCGCTGACCAAGGAAAACATGATGGATATGACCTTTGAGACCACCGTCATGTCTGCGGACGGCACTACCGCCACCGGCAC
The DNA here is from genome assembly GCA_934532365.1 of uncultured Faecalibacterium sp. Lineage (GTDB taxonomy): Bacteria > Bacillota > Clostridia > Oscillospirales > Ruminococcaceae > Faecalibacterium. The sequence goes on from CAKTAT010000019.1 coordinate 17,739, forward strand.
CTGCACGCTGGCAGATATCGCCAGCTGGACCACCGGCACCGCACCGGACTCCATCACCAGCGAGAACCGGAACCAGTTCGTTACCGTTACCGCCGAGACTGCCCCGGGCTACAACACCACGGTGCAGGCGCGTGCAGTGAAAAAGGCGCTGGATGCCTTTGCCCTTACCGACGAGATGCCGGAGGGCTGCTCCTTCTCCATGGGCGGCGAGAGCGACAGCGTCAACTATATGACCAACGAGATGATCCAGTGGATGGCACTGGCCCTGCCCTTTGTGTACCTTGTCATGGTGGCACAGTTCCAGAGCCTGCTGTCCCCCTTCATCGTGCTGTTTACCGTGCCGCTGGCCTTTACCGGCGGTCTGCTGGGTCTGCTGCTCACCGGCCAGCAGCTGACCATGATCTCCATGATGGGCTTCATCGTGCTGATGGGTACGGTCGTCAACAACGGCATCGTGTTCGTGGACTACGCCAACCAGCTGCGCATGGGCGGCATGGAGCGCCGCGCCGCGCTGGTGGCCACCGGCAAGACCCGTATGCGCCCCATCCTGATGACCACCCTGACCACCGTGCTGGCCATGCTGCAAATGGTGTTCAGCAACGATATGGCAAGCCAGCTGATGAGCGGCATGGCCATCGTCATCATCTGCGGCCTGAGCTACGCCACCCTGATGACCCTGTATATCGTGCCCATCCTGTACGATATCCTGTTCAAGAAGCCGCCGCTCAACGTGGACATCGGCAGCGACGAGGACCTGGACGACATCCCGGACGATGCCGCCGAGTTCATTGCCGCCCAGTCCTCTGCGGCACAGCCTCAGCCGGAGGCATAAGGCGTACCAGCTTGTATCACCCAAGCGCCCCGCATTTCCACCGGAAGTGCGGGGCGCTTTTTGGTATTGTAGGCACTTTCGATGATTCTAACAAAAAATCGCCGGAAAAATTGGATGGTAATTCTAAAAGGATTCCAACACAAAACCGTAAAACTGTGATATAATCATAAATACAGACAAGATGCAAAGGGGGCAGTCTGCCCCCTTTTGCATTTCCGAAAAAAGCTTTAGGAGGCGAGGCCCAATGGCACAGATCCGTTCCAAGCCCTTCGGTGTGACCAAAGAGGGCGCTAATGTTACCGAGTATATCCTCTCGAACCCCGGCGGAATGTCCGTCAGTGTGCTGGATTACGGCTGCGTGATCAAAAATATCATCGTCCCGGCCAAAAACGGCCCGGTGGACGTGGTGCTGGGTCACGACACCATGGCAGATTACGAAAACGACTTCACCTCGTCCGGCAGCACCTGCTGCGGTGCCTTTGTGGGGCGCTACGCAAACCGCATCGAGAACGCCGTCTTTACCTTGGGCGGCAAGACCTATCAGCTGGAAAAAAATTGCGGCGAGCACCATCTGCACGGCTGTTTTTCCCGGAAGATCTATGAGGTGAAGTACTTTGGCGACACCCTGCTGATGGAAGCTGTAAGCCCCGACGGCGAGGACGGCTTTCCCGGCACGCTAAAGATTGCGGTGCGCTATACCCTCACCGACGATAACACCTTCCGCATGGACTACCGTGTGTCCTCGGACGCCGACACCCTTGTAAACCTGACCAACCACAGCTACTTCAATCTGGACGGCGGCGGCGATGTGCTGAACCAGAAGCTGCGCATCTATGCCTCCCGCTATCTGGAGGGCAACAATGCCACCTGCCCCACCGGCAACATCCTGCCTGTGGCGAACACCCCCATGGACTTTACCGCCGGCAAGACCATCGGCAAGGAGATCGACACAGGCTTCTCCCAGACCACCATGGTGGGCGGCGGCTACGACCACTGCTACGTCATCGACCGCGCACGCGGCTCCAGCCAGAGCATCTGCGCCTGGGCTACCAGCGAAAAGACCGGCATCAGCATGAAGCTGTACACCACCCAGCCGGGCATCCAGCTGTACACCGGCAACTTTTTGCAGGACTGCCCCGCCCCGGGCAAGGGCGGCGAGCCCCTGCGCAAGTACGGCGGCTTTGCCTTGGAGACCCAGCACTATCCCTGCAGCCCCTCTCACCCGGAGTTCCCCTCCACGGTGCTGCGGGCGGGCAAGGTGTTCCGCGCCACCACCACCCTGCGGTTCTTTACCGGAAAGCAGTGCGGAAAACTTTAAAAATGAACCATCACGCAAAAACGTCTGCTTTGGCAGGCGTTTTTTGCGTGGCAGGAGAACTCCCTCCATTTCTATGTTTTGCACAAACAGCGCATTCTCTCCATGTGAATAATGCGAAAAATCTCTTTCAATCAAAAGTGCGTTGCACGAAGATGCAACAAAAATATATCTGAATAAAGAAAGCGCCCCTTGCAGTCGGCGGCAAAAAGCGGTATGCTTTAAGCAGACCGGGCAGCGCCCGGCGCGAAGAGATAAAAGTGATAATACTATGTGAGAGAGGTACTCGGCTATGGCAATTTTGGTTTCCGGCGGTGCCGGCTACATCGGCAGCCACACCTGCATCGAACTGTTGAACGCTGGCTACGATATCGTGGTGGCAGATAACTATTACAACGCTTCTCCTGTGGTTCTGGACCGGGTCAAGCAGATCACCGGCAAGGATTTCCGCTTCTACAAGGCAGACATGACCCGCCGCGAGGACGTGGAGAAGATCTTCTCCGAGTGCCCGGACATCACCGCCGTCATCCAGTTTGCAGCCTACAAGGCTGTGGGCGAGAGCGTGTCCAAGCCCATCGAGTACTATTACAATAACCTCAACTGCACGCTGGTCATTCTGGACGTGATGCGCCATCACGACTGCCACAACTTCGTGTTCAGCTCCTCCGCTACCGTCTACGGCGACCCCGCCAGTGTGCCCATCACCGAGGACTTCCCCGTGGGTGCTACCACCAACCCCTACGGCACCACCAAGGCCTTCACCGAGCGCATCCTGCAGGACGTCTGCAAGGCAGACCCCAGCCTGAATGTGGCGCTGCTGCGCTACTTCAACCCCATCGGTGCCCACAAGAGCGGCCTGATCGGCGAGGACCCCAACGGCATCCCCAATAACCTGATGCCCTACATCGCCAAGGTGGCTGTGGGCAAGCTGGAAAAGGTGCACGTCTTTGGCAACGACTACCCCACCCCGGACGGCACCGGTGTGCGTGACTACATCCACGTTGTGGATCTGGCTCGCGGCCATGTGTGCGCCATCCGCAAGCTGGAGACCGGCTGCGGCCTCTTCATCTGCAATCTGGGCACCGGCAAGGGTTACAGCGTGCTGGATGTCATCCACGCCTTCTCCAAGGCCTGCGGCAAGGAGATCCCCTACGTCATCGACCCCCGCCGCCCCGGCGATATCGCCGAGTGCTACGCCGACCCCACCAAGGCCAAGAACGAACTGGGCTGGGTGGCTGAGTACGGCATCGAGGAGATGTGCGCCGACAGCTGGAACTGGCAGAAGAACAACCCCGATGGCTACCACACCGTAAAGTAACTTTATAAAGATGGAGCACCGCATATTCTCGCCCGAGAATGTGCGGTGCTTTTTTGTGTCTATATTCTCTATTGACATCCGCTATTAGTTAGTCTATACTACATTTGTTAACACAGACTAACACACAAGAACGGTACATATAAAGAAGGCAAACGGATATGACGTTAAAAGAGTTACAGATCGGCAAAAGCGCCATTGTAGATGCTGTGGGCGGTGCAGGTGCACTGCGGCAGCATTTTCTGGATATGGGTCTGATCCCCGGGGCAGAGGTCACGCTGGTAAAGCTGGCACCCATGGGCGACCCTATGGAGCTGCGCATCCACGGCTATGAACTGACCCTGCGTCTGGACGACGCGGCACAGATCACCGTGACCCCCACCGAAAAGACCCCGGCGGTGCACGCCCCGGTGGACGGAAAAATGGTGGAGCACCCGGGTCTTGGCGAGGGCGGCAAGTACCACACCAAGGAGGGGGAGCATCCCCTGCCGGAGGATAAGACCCTGACCTTTGCGCTGGCGGGTAACCAGAACTGCGGCAAGACCACCTTGTTCAACCAGCTCACCGGCTCCAACCAGCACGTCGGCAACTTTCCGGGCGTGACGGTGGACCGCAAGAGCGGTGCCATCAAGGGACACCCGGAGACCGAGGTCACCGACCTGCCGGGCATCTACTCCATGTCCCCCTATTCCAGCGAGGAGATCGTTACCCGGCAGTTCATCATCGGCGAAAAGCCCACCGGCATCATCAACATCGTGGACGCCACCAACATCGAGCGCAATCTCTACCTGACCATGCAGCTGATGGAGCTGGATATCCCCATGGTGCTGGCGCTGAACATGATGGACGAAATGCGCGGCAACGGCGGCACGGTGCGCATCAACAAGATGGAGGCGATGCTGGGCATCCCGGTCATCCCCATCTCTGCCGCCAAAAACGAGGGCGTGGACGAGCTGGTAGACCACGCCGTCCATGTGGCAAAGTATCAGGAGCGCCCCGGGCGGATGGATTTTTGCAGCGAGGACGACCACGGCGGCGCAGTGCACCGCTGCATCCACGGCATCCTGCACCTCATCGAGGATCACGCCAAGGCGGCGGGCATCCCGGTGCGGTTTGCCGCCACCAAGCTGGTGGAGGGTGACCCCCGCATTGAGGAAGCCTTGAAGCTGGACCCCAACGAAAAAGAAATGATCGAACATATCATCGTGCAGATGGAGCAGGAGCGCGGGCTGGACCGCGCCGCCGCCATTGCGGATATGCGCTTCTCCTTTATTCAGGAACTGGTGGCGCAGACGGTGGTCAAGCCCCACGAAAGCAAGGAGCAGCTGCGCTCCAACCGCATCGATAAGTTCCTTACCGGCAAGTACACCGCCATCCCGGCCTTTATCGCCATCATGGGTCTGGTGTTCTTCCTCACCTTCAACGTCATCGGCCTGTTCTTCCAGAACCTCATGGAGATGGGCATCGACGCCCTGACCGGCCTTGTGGACACCGCCCTGACCAACTGGAACGTCAACGCGGCGGTGCACTCGCTGGTCATCGACGGCATCTTTACCGGCGTGGGCAGCGTGCTGAGCTTTTTGCCCATCATCGTGGTGCTGTTCTTCTTCCTCTCCATGCTGGAGGATACCGGCTACATGGCGCGTGTTGCCTTTGTGATGGATAAGCTGCTGCGCCGCATCGGCCTGTCCGGCCGCAGCATCGTGCCCATGCTCATCGGCTTTGGCTGCACCGTGCCCGGCGTGATGGCAAGCCGCACCCTGCCCTCGGAGCGCGACCGCAAAATGACCATCCTGCTCACCCCGTTCATGAGCTGCTCGGCAAAGCTGCCCATCTACAGTCTGTTTGCGGCGGCGTTCTTCCCCAAGTACGCGGGGCTTGTGATGGTGCTGCTGTACTTCACCGGCATTCTGGTGGGCGTGCTGGCGGCGCTGCTGCTCAAGAGCACCGTGTTCAAGGGCGAGGCCGTGCCCTTTGTCATGGAGCTGCCCAACTACCGCCTGCCCGGCCTGAAAAACGTGGCGCAGCTGCTGTGGGAAAAGGCGCGGGACTTCTTGCAGAAGGCCTTCACGGTCATTTTTGCCGCCACCATCGTCATCTGGTTCTTGCAGAACTTTGACCTGCGCCTGTCGCTGACTGCTGACCCGCAGACCAGCATTCTGGCACGCATCGCGGGCGATATCGCCCCGCTGTTTGCCCCGCTGGGCTTTGCGGACTGGCGCATCTCCACCGCCCTCATCACCGGCTTTATGGCCAAGGAGAGCGTGGTGTCCTCGCTGCTCATCCTCTTCGGCTCTACCGCTGCCTTGACGGCAGCCCTCACCCCGGCACAGGCCGCACCGCTGCTGGTGTTCTGCCTGTTGTACACCCCCTGCATCGCGGCGGTGGCCTCGGTCAAGCGGGAGCTTGGCGGCAAGTGGGCCACCATCATGGTGGTGAACCAGTGCGCCGTGGCATGGCTGTGCGCCCTGCTGGTGCGTCTGGTCGCCGTGGCGGTGTTCTAAACGCAATCATTATAGAGAAAAAGAGAACCGGCGCGTCCGCAGGACGTGCTGGTTCTCTTTTTCTCTTGACATCTCCCTTCATCTGCACTATAATACTTCAAAAATGAACTATCTATATAAGAACAAAAGGAGCGCCTCATGAACCCTACCATAGAGATCAGCTTCAAGACTGCGCAGGCCTACAATGCCATGTGCAAGCCGCTGTGTCAGGAGTTAAAGCTGCCCCAGACCGCCTTTGATATCCTGATGTTTTTAGCCAATAACCCGGACTGCACCACCGCCCGGGATATCGTGGAGATCCGCAAGATCAAAGCAAATCTCGTTTCGGTGAACGTGGACCGCCTGGTGCAGGAGGGGTATCTGGAGCGCCGCGCCGTGGCGGGCGACCGCCGCAAGACCCAGCTGCTGTGCACCGAAAAGGCGCAGCCGGTCATCGCGCAGGGGCGCGAGGTGCAGGAGCGCTTTTTTGCCCGCTTGCTGCAAAACACCGATGCCGCCACCCGGGAGGCGTTCTTCCGCACCATGGAGGTCATTGGGAAAAATCTGGACGAGATCCTGCTGCAGTTTTCATAAGGGTTTATACAGCCAATGCCGGGCGGTCTGCGGACCGCCCGGCATTGCATTTTTACAGAAAAGGTCGCAACGGTATTTCTGTTTTTTACTCCTGCAGCAGCCAATCCGCTATATCGTGAATCTCGATTCCTTCATAGGTATATTTCGGATGTTTGGTTCGAGCAATGATCATTTTGGGGTAAGCATCTCGAATCTGAAGCAACGGAGAGCATTCTCTTTCAAATGTTTCCTGCCCGGAAATGTTGTCGCTTACCTGAATGTAGATCTTCTCGCTGCCTCTCTGAACAACAAAATCGATTTCCTTTTGATAGAGCTTGCCGACATAAACATCGTATCCACGGCGAAGGAGTTCGATGCAAACGATGTTTTCGTATACTCTGCCATAGTCTATATTTCTGCTTCCCAGTATTGCATATCGAATACCGCTGTCACACAAGTAGAACTTCTCAGAGCTTTCAAGATATTTCTTGCCACGGATGTCGTATCTCTTAATATCATAAAATACAAAAGCATTGCACAGATACTTAATGTACTTGCCGATGGTTACATGATTGGTTGGGGTCTCATTCGCTGTCAGAAGCTGACTGATTTTATTCGGAGAAGTCAGGTTGCTGATGTTATCCATAAGGAACTCGCTCAGTCGTTGTAAAACCAAAGTGTCTGGCAAAGCGTACTTCTGTACCAAATCTCTTGTGACAATGGTTTCGTAGACCTCTTTGATATAAGTTGTTCTGTCTTTTTCGGTTCTGTAAGCATAGGAGCCTGCTAAACCGCCCTTAATGGAGTAATCGTCAAAGAGGTTATCTTTATCACGAACATCATCATAATATTGGCAATACTCCCGGAAGCTGAAAGGAAATACATGGATTTCAATATAGCGTCCGGTAAACAGAGTTGCCAGATCCGCACTCAGCAGGAAAGCGTTGGAGCCTGTTACATAGATGTCGTATTTTCCCTTTGAGTACAGGCTGTTGATTGCCAGTTCAAACCTGGGGCACATCTGGACCTCGTCTACAAACAGGTAGTTCGTTTTACCTTCCTGATAATGTTCTTCCACATAGGCGTGTAAGGCATGGTATTCCTTGATTTCTTCACACGCCAGATCCATGAAGTCAATAAAGATAATATTGATGTTTTCAAAATTGCTTTTCAGATATGCAATATACGCCTGCATCAGTTTGGACTTACCGGATCGACGAATTCCCGTAATGACCTTGATATCGGGAGTGCCATTCAGTTCAATGATTCTATCGAGATAGTCTGCTCTCGTTATTGTTTTCATAGAGTCACCCGCTTTCAAAAATCGAAATTTTTTCATTTTTTGAAACTGCTTTGGTACGTTTATTATACTGCCCGTTCATAGTATATGCAAGATACTGCTTTCAAAAACACAAAATTTTTTATTTTTTGAAAGCGAAAACCGTGTAAAGGCAGCCTGCCTCTACGACCTTTTCCGTGAAAATGCAATGCCGGGCGGTCCGCAGACCGTCCGGCATTTGCTTTTTATCTTCCGTGAAAAAAGGACACCGGAGCGTCCGCAGACGCTCCGGTGTCCCGAAATTTAAAAGATTTTTCCGCTATTGATGCGCAAAGCAAAGCAAAGCGGAGCGCATTCCAAACCGTCAGCGCTTACTTGCTCTCTACCTTTTCCTCGATGGTGGAGTGGTCGATGACCCAATCGGCAGCCTTGCGGATACCCTCGTTGCGGCGCAGGGCGGCAACGTCGGTGCTGGCCTTGATCTCTTCCACCGTCTTTTTAGTCTTTTCAGCGCGCTCAGCCAGCTGCTTGTCGATCTCCTCATCGGTGGGCAGCAGATTCTCCTGCTGTGCGATCTGCAGCAGTGCCATGCGGGCGCGGGTGTTCTTCTCTGCGGCGGCACGCACCTTGGCAGTAAAGCTCTCGCGGGTCTCGTGGATCTGGCTCAGGTAGGTGGTCAGGCTCATGCGCTGCATCTGCAGCTGCTGCTGGATGACCTGCATCTGCTGCTGGTAGGCGTTCTCCACCAGAATGCTGGGGATCTCGCCCTCGGCGGCATCGGCCAGCTGACCAAGGATCATGTCCTTGGCGTGGTTCAGCGCACCGCCGTGGCGGCCGTCAAACAGCTGCTGCTTCACGAAGGCGCGGTACTCCTCCATGGTCTCCTTGCCCATCTTCTTGGCAAAATCGCTGTTCAGGGCAGGCAGCTGACGCACGCACACGTCATGCAGCTTGATCTTGAACACGACAGGCTTGCCTGCCAGCTCCTTGTTGGGGTAGTTCTGGGGGAAGGTGACGTTGATCTCGAACTCGTCCCCTGCCTTGTGGCCCAGAATGCCGTCCTCGAAGCCGGGGATCATGCGGCCGCTGCCCAGCTGCACGGACTGATCCTTTGCCGTGCCGCCCTCAAAGGCCACACCGTCCAGAAGGCCCTCAAAGTCCATGTGCACCACATTGCCCTTTACAGCGGGGCCCTTGTGGGGCACCAGTTCTGCGGCGTAGTTGCGGCGGCGCTCCAGCACCGTGTCGATCTCCTTGTCGGTCACCTCCGGGGTGACGCACTGGGAGGTAAAGCCGGTGGTCTTGGTCAGCTTCAGCTCGGGCTGCAGCGCCACGGTGGCGGTAGCCACAAAGCCCTCGTCCTTCTTCACGCTTACCAGATCGTAGCTGGGATCATCTACCGGCGCAAAGCCGTGCTCCTTTAAAGCAGCCTCGTACAAAGCAGGCACATCCTGATCCATCAGGTCGTTGATGGCATCGTACCAGAAGGTGTGCTCGCCGCGGTCAGCCTCGATCTGTGCGCGGTCGGCCTCGCCCTTCTGGAAGCCCTTGATGGTATAAGTGGCGCGGGTGCGCTCATAGACCGCATTGGAGGCGGCCTCCAGTTCCTCAGCCGTAGCGCTGAAGGTCATTTTGCAGACACTCTTTTCAGGAGTTTCCACGCTTACCAGTTTCATAGGATCTACCCTCCGTGTTGTTCCCTTGGCGGCGGGGCGGCGCTGCAAGGCAGCGGCCGGAACGCCATTTTGGGGACATTTTCAAACATTAGTAAAGTTATTATAGCACAAGTGCGGCAAAAGCGGTATAATAAACTTGATAAAAATGTGCCGTTTTGGCAATTTTAGTCCATTCAAGCAGGAAAAAAGCGCGTTTTGCGGCAGCAGCTGCCGCGCAAAAGTGGGAAAACCCTCAGGAAAGGAAGGCTGTCCCCTATGCGATTATTTGATGTTCTGGGCCCGGTGATGATCGGGCCTTCCTCCAGCCACACCGCCGGTGCGGCAAAGATCGGCTATACCGCACAAAAGCTTCTGGGCGAGGTGCCGGCGCAGGCAGAGATCGGCCTGTACGGCAGCTTTGCCACCACCGGCAAAGGCCACGGCACCGACCGCGCCTTGGTGGCGGGGCTGCTGGGTCTGCGCCCGGATGACCCCCGTCTGCCGGACAGCTTTGCGCTGGCCGCGCAGCAGGGAATGCAGTTCAGCATCCACCCGGTGGAGCTGCGCTCTGCCCACCCCAACACCGCCGTGCTCACCCTGACCAGCCGCACCGGGCGGCAGCTCTCCCTCAAGGCGGCATCGGTGGGCGGCGGACGCATCCGCGTGACGGAAATCGATGGTGTCCCGGCGGATTTCGGCGGGGACAGCAACACCCTCATCATCCACAACGAGGACACCCCCGGCTGCATTGCGGAGGTGACCATGGCGCTGGCGCTGCGGCGCATCAATATCGCGTCCATGCAGGTGTTCCGCGCCGCCGCGGGCGGCTATGCGGTGATGGTGCTGGAGTGCGACTCCCACATCCCCCACGCGCTGGAGCGGCAGCTGGCGGTGATGCCGGGTCTGCTGAAGGTGACCTGCCTGAACGTGGACGAGCCGGAAGAAACGGAGGAATGAGCCATGGCATTTTTGTCCTGTGAAGAGATGCTGGCCGCTGCCCGCAGCCAGAAAATTTCGCTGGCAGAAGCGGTGCTGCGCAGCGATTTGGAGGAGAGCCGCCTGACCGAGGCGCACAGCCGCGCCGCCATGCGGCACCTGTGGCAGGTGATGCAGGCCACCAGTCAGGAATACGACCCCGCGCAGCGCAGCCGCAGCGGCCTTTCCGGCGGCGATGCCGCCAAGGTGGAGCAGGCGTGGCAGCAGGGGCGCTTGCTGGGCGATGACTATCTGGCTGCCGTCACGGCAGAAGCCCTCAAGACCGCCGAGTGCAACGCCTGCATGAAGCGCATCGTAGCCGCGCCCACGGCGGGCAGCTGCGGGGTGCTGCCGGCGGTGCTGCTGCCGCTGGCCCGCGCCGGGCAGGCAGACGAGGAGGCCGTCTGCGATGCGCTGTATGTAGCCGCAGGCTTCGGGCAGGTCATCGCCGCCCGCGCCACGCTGGCGGGTGCAGAGGGCGGCTGTCAGGCCGAGGTAGGCGCTGCCAGCGCTATGGCCGCCGCCGCCCTGTGTAACCTGAAGGGCGGCACCCCGGAGCAGTGCGCCGCTGCCGCCGCCATGGCGCTGGGCAACCTGCTGGGTCTGGTCTGCGACCCGGTGGCCGGTCTGGTGGAAGTGCCCTGCATCAAGCGCAACGTGGTGGGCGCGGTGAATGCAGTCTCCTGCGCCAACATGGCACTGGCCGGGGTGGACTACGCCATCCCCTGCGACGAGGTCATCGACGCCATGGGCCGCGTGGGCAGCCTGCTCTCCCCCGACCTGCGCGAGACCGGTCAGGGCGGCCTTGCCGCCACCCCCACCGGCGTAAAAATTGCCCGTCAGCTGGCACAGGAGGAGTGAGCCGGAGCGTTACCCCGGCTTTTATGAGAAAACGGATGCCTGCCCGCATACAGGTGCAAGGGTACAGTAGGTTCTACCCCCCTCGCTCATGGACAGGCTGCACAGGAAAAACTAATATTTTTGTGCATCTGCACCTGCCGTATCCCCGCCCGGCGGGCGAAAAGCGGCTGTAAAAGCCGCTTTTCGCGCCGGGACGGCAGAGGAATTGCAGAAAAACCGCAGTAAAATCAAAGAAAAGACGTTCTTTTTCGGAAAATATAAAAATATTTTAAAAAAGCTGTTGACAAACCCAGCCCTTCGTGATAAAATACATCATGTTCCGAACGGAACGTATGCGTTGGTAGCTCAGCTGGATAGAGTGACTGACTACGAATCAGTAGGCCGGGGGTTCGAGTCCCTTCCATCGCACCAAACAATGAAAATCCGAACCTTTTCTCGATAGGAGAAGGGTTCGGATTTTTCGTTTTCTTCGGAAATGACA
>CAKTAT010000020.1:0-29213 GCA_934532365.1 uncultured Faecalibacterium sp.
CCCGGCACAATGGCCGGGCGTGCCAGAAAATAGCCCTGCAAAAGGTCTGCGCCCAGCTCGATGACCGTGCGCAATTCGGCGGCGGTCTCCACGCCCTCGGCAACGATCTTCATGCTGCGGGGGTGGGCGTAGGCCACCACATTCTGCAAAATCTGCTGCTTGTCCGGCGAGGTGTCGATGCCCCGGATGATGGCGATATCCACTTTGATAAACCGGGGCGCCAGTTCCAGCAGCGTATTCTCGTTGGAATAGCCGCTGCCGTAATCGTCCAGCGCAAACATCCCGGAAGCGCCCGGCGCACTGCGCTTTATCTCCAGCGCTTCGTGGTCGATGGCCTCTTCCTCGGTGATCTCAATGACCATGCGGCGGCGCAGCTCATGCCAGCGGCTGTCTATATAATCGATATCCTCCCGGGTCAGGCTGACACTGGCAATGGAGTTGACAAAGAGCATGGCATCCCCGGACACGCTGCCCGCCCGGCACAGGCTGTCGAAGGTCTCCAGCGCCTTGGTAAAGGTGATACGCTCGATCTCGTACAGTGCCCCCTGCTCCCGCGCCAGCTTCATGATAGTGGCCGGGGAGCGCAGGGTGGGCAGGTCGGAGCGCATCAGCGCCTCGTAGGCGACTACCCTGCCGCTGCGCGCCGAGAAGATGGGCTGGAAGCAGTAGAACACCTGCGCATTGCTGAGCAGCTGCTGGAACTCCCGGCGGGTGCGCTCGGCGTAGGCTTCGCGGTTGTACACCCCGATGTCAAACTCCTCCACCCGGCCTTTTTCCGCGTGCTTGACCTGATACATGGCAAAGTCGGCGTATTTTTTCAAAGTCTCCCAGTCCTGCCCATCGTCCGGGTACCACGCAATGCCGCCGGAAAGGTTGATGTGCAGGGCGTTGCCGCTGGGCAGCAACGCCACATTTTGCTGCATGGCCTTGCTCAGGTACTCGATCTTTTTCCGCACGGCGTCCCGGCTGCGGTAGCCGTGGAACAGCACAAGGAACTCGTCGCCGGAAAGGCGGGCGCACACTGTCCCGGCGGGGGTATTCTCCCGCAGGCACTGGCCGGTGCGGCGGATGTACTGGTCGCCCCAGTCGTGGCCGTAGGTATCGTTGATGTGCTTGAGGTTATCAAGGTCCATCATCAGCAGCGCCGCCACGCCCATGCGCTCCGGCGCGGCGAACAGCTCGGTGCACACCCGGTTGAAGGCCTGCCGGTTGTACAGCCCGGTCAGGATATCGTAATCGCGCTCGTGCTCGATGCGCTTCCGTTCCAGCACAGTGGCGGTCACGTCCTCGGCAAGGCCGATCTTGGCGTGCCCCTCGATGGTGCTGCGCAGCATGATATACCGCACCTTGTCCGGCTGCCGGATGGTCAGCAGCTCGTCGCCTTCGGCGGTGTGGGCACAGGTATTATTTTCCCGGATGCCCTTGAGCACCTCCTCGAACCGGCGCACGCTCAGCTGTTCGCCCTGAACCTCGGGCATGCCCAGCAGGGAGAAGAAATTATCGGTCACAAACACGCTGCCGGTGTCGGTGCGCAGCTCGTATCCGCCAATCTCCACACTGGCCATATCCATGATGCGCAAAAACTTGGTGGAGTTGGTCACCAGCTCCTTGTTCAGCTGGGTAATGGTCTCGGCAAAGCGGTCCACCTCCCGGATGGCGGTGCGGGACAGCTGCGGGAAGGTCTTTTTCTCCTGCGCGTCTATCACCTCGCGGTACAGATGGTCGATGGGTCTGGCCAGCCGCGCCGAAATCAGCAGGCTGCCCAAAACGCTCAGCACCAGTGTGACCACTATGGTGATCAGCAGCACCTTTTGCACCCGGTGGGAAAAAGCCAGCAGCACCGACTGCTCCATGGCACCCGCCAGATACCACTTTTCACCGACAAAGGGCGCGTTGCGGTTATACACCTCCAGCGGCTCCAGCACCATATAGTAGCGCTTATCGTTCAGCTCTGCCCAGTTGCCGTCCTCATTGCGGCGGCAGTTCAGAACGCCCAGCGGCGCATCTGCCGCAACCAGATCCTCGCCGGAGGTCACGGTCTTGCGCAGGGCAAGCACATCGTCCGTCGGCGCATCGGTGGTGGTCACGATAAAGTAGGTGCCTGCCTTGTCCTCGTCCAGCTCGGTGAAAGGCAGTTTGGTTTTCAGATACTCGGTAAGCAGCTCCACGCCCACCACGCCGTATACCGTGCCGTCCGGCAGGATCAGCGGCATCGAGTAGGCAATGGCGTGCCGGTCGTCCCCTGCCAGACAGTAGGAGTTTATGGTCCAGCGGCCATAGTTTTCCGCCGAAAGGCTGGCACCGCTCTTATACGCGGTCTGAAAGACCGTGCGCAGGATGCCGCCCTTTGTGTTGCCCTGATAAGGGAAGGCGGGCTGCCAGCCCTTATCCGTGCCGATGCCCAGCTTTTTTACCACGGTGGCGCTGGCGCGCTCCAGCAAAAGGTCGCTGTTGCGCTCCGAGGGGCGGGCGTCCGGGTCCTGATCCCGCAGGTAGATGCCGGGCATTTTTTTACCCACCTCGCAGGTGTCCAGATCGTGGGTGTTCAGCATGATAAAAATGCCGGTCACCTGCCTTTCCCGCAGGGCGTCCAGAAGCTGCGGGGCAAGGGCAACCAGCAAAGCATCGCTCTGCTCGCTGCTGTTATCCAGCGTATCCAGCGAGATATCGCCATTTTCCAGCATCTTCTGGGTGGTGGCGTTGATCTGCTCGCTCAGCTGCCCAAGATCCTCCGCGTTCCGCAGGATCTCCTGCACATAGCTGGCGCGGTTGCGCACCCGCATGGTAAGCAGATCCTTGGCGTTTTTGTCCAGCTGCCCGGTCACATTGACGGCAAGCATGCTGGCGACCGCCAGCAGCAGCTCCACCGCCATCACCAGCATCATGGTAGCAAAAATATTGTGGAACACCGTTCTTTCCGGTCTGTTTGCCAGACGCTGCCGCTGGCGCTGTTTCCATGCGTCAAACATCTTCCTTACCCCCTTTCTGTGTTTTTTCCGGGCGCTCAGCCCTCGTACTGCTGCAGCTGTGCAAGGGTGGACTGATACCACTTCTCAAAATAATCGTCGGTCAGAAACTCGGCCTCCGCTGCTTCCGCGCTCTGGCCTGCGGCGATGCGTGCCAGCACCGTGTCCCGGTCGGCACTGGCCTGATCGCCCATGCCGTATTCCAGTATCTTGCGGGCTGCGTTGCCGCCTGCAAAGGCCGTGGGGGTGTACAGCTCGTTTTTGCACACCGCTCTCACGGCACCGGAAAGGACCTGCTCCATGGTGTCGGTCAGCTCCAGCCCGCTTGCGCGGATGACGTCCATATCGTTGGCGGCGGTGGTCACCGGCAGATAGCCCGACTCCGCCGAGAAGGCGATATTATTCTGCGGCTCGGTGAACCACTTTAAAAAGGTAACCGCGCCGTTGATCTGGGCCTCGGTGCCGGTGGTGACCACCATGCCGGCGCCCTGCTGCACCGCCACCTTTTCGCCCCCGGCAAACCGGGGCGCAGGAAGCACCTTCATCTCGATATCGTGGATCTGGTTATCCCCGGGCATCACCTGCTTCGGGAAGAAGGTGGCGCTGGAGCAGGAGCCCACATAACCCAGCAATTCGCCAGTTTTCACGTCATCGCTGCGGAAGCGGCCGCTCGCGGCAAAATACCCCTTGACGAAGGGCACATAGTAGTTATCCCACAGTTTGCGCACCACATCATGGTCAAAGTGCAGAGTCATTTTGCCGTTATGCACCTCAAAAATATCGCAGCCCAGCTGCTTTGCACCCACTAGGAAATAGTTGGCCAAAGCATTCCGGCCAAACAGCGCCTTGCCGCCGGACCAGTTGTAGTACTGCTCTGCTACCGCCGTCACGCCTTCTATGGTAGAAAGGTCGCTATAACGCACAGAAGTATCTTTTGCAAACCGCTGCCAGTCGGTATCATTGAAGAACATCAGCTCGGTGGATTTTGCCACCGGAAAAATTTTTATGCTGCCGCTGCCGTCAAAATCGCCCTCGGTGATATAGCTGGGCATAAAGGCTTTCTTTTCGTCCTCGGTCAGGTAGTTTTTCAGATCCACCACCATGCCCATCTGGTCCAGCTTATAGGCGGTATCCGCGTATGCCGCAAAAGCAGCAGGCATCTCCGCAGAGCCCACCTTGCCTTCCGCGGCGTCCATCACGTTGGTCTCCAGGTCGTTCACCGTGCCCTGACTGGAGCCGGACACCCGGATGCCTTTTTCCTTGCCGATGGTCTCGTTGAAGGTGCTTACAAGGCGGTTGAAGCTTTCCAGCTGGTCGCCGTTGTAGTAGTTCCAGACCGTGATGTCGGTCACTTCTTTTTTGCTCTTTTTTTCACCACAGCCGGACACTGTCAGTGCCGCTGCCGAGACCGCTGCCGCCGCCAGAAAGCTGCGGCGCGAGATCCTGTTCTTCATCCTACCAATACCCTCCCGGAGTACACAGGCGCATTTTACGCCATACCACACTATTTTATATAATACCACCGTTTCCGGCATAGTGTAAACGCTTTCTTAAAAAATCTGGTAAAAAAGTGCAGATGACGAATTTCGGTCTTATTTTTTGGCAGTTCTGTCAAGAAAACACGCCGCAAACGCAAAAAAGCCCCCGCCGACAGAGGGAAAAGGTGTCGGCGGGGGCTCAGGGAAATGTCAAATCAAGGGTTCAGGGCTCAGTCGTCTGCGGCCTCGTCCAGATTGCCCAGTTTCTTGGCCTGCTCCACAACGGCAGGCACCAGCATCTCGGGCAGGGTCTCGTAGCGGGCAAACTCGGTGGTGAACCAGCCGCGGCCCTGCGTGGTCTGGCGGATAAAGGTGGTAAAGCTTGCAAGCTCTGCCAGCGGCACCTCGGCAATGATGGTCTGCAAGCCGTCCTCGTCCGGCTCCATGCCCAGCACACGGCCGCGGCGCTTGGTCACATCGCCCATGATGTCGCCGGTGTTGTCGTTCGGCACATGGGCCTTCAGGGTGTGGATGGGCTCCAGGATCACGGGGCCGGCCTCCGGCATAGCGGCCTTGTAGGCCAGCTTTGCAGCCATGATAAAGGCCATTTCAGAGCTGTCCACCGGGTGGTAGCTGCCGTCCAGCAGGGTGGCCTTCAGGCCGACCACGGGGTAACCGGCCAGCACGCCCTTTTCGGCAGCCAGACGCACGCCCTTTTCCACGGCGGGGAAGAAGTTCTTGGGCACACTGCCGCCGAACACCTTCTCCTCAAACACCACCTGCTCGCTGTCGCAGGGCTCGAAGTTGATGATAACATCGCCGAACTGGCCGTGGCCGCCGGTCTGCTTCTTATGGCGTCCCTGCTTCTGGCAGGCCTTGCGGATGGACTCACGGTAGGCGATGCGGGGAGCTTCCAGACCGATCTCCACGCCGAACTTGTTCTTCAGCTTGGCCTTGACCACGTCCAGATGCTGCTCGCCCAAGCCGCCGATGACCTGCTGATGGGTCTCGGCGTTGTTGATGTAGCACAGGGTGGGATCTTCTTCCATCAGGCGTGCCAGTGCGCTGGAGATCTTGCCCTCGTCGCCCTTCTTGGCCACAGTAACGGCCATGAACAGGCTGGGCTTGGGGAACACCGGGGCGGGCAGCTTGACCACGCGGTCTGCATCGCACAGGGTATCGCCGGTCTTTGCGCTCACCAGCTTTGCCACAGCGCCGATATCACCGGCACCGATGCCATCGTTCTCCAGCTGCTTCTTGCCAAAGATCGTCAGGGGCTTGGTGATCTTTTCCACCTCGCCGGTGCGGGCGTTGGTCAGCGGCTCGCCTGCGGTCACCTTGCCGCTGACAACGCGCAGATAACTCAGCTTGCCCACGAACGGGTCAGCCACGGTCTTAAAGACGTAGGCGGCAGTGGGCTCGTCCTCGGTGCAGTGCAGCTCCACCGGCTCGCCGTTGGCATCCTCGGCCAGCGTGCTGGCTTCGTGCTCCGGGCTGGGCAGCAGCTTGTGCATATTGAACAGCAGCATATCCAGTGCCTGCAGGTTCACGGCGCTGCCGCAGAACACGGGGGTGATCAGGCCGTCCTTAACGCCCTTGCGCATACCCTCCACGATCTCCTCGGTGGTAAAGGACTCGCCGCCAAAGAACTTTTCCATCAGCTCATCATCGGTTTCTGCAATGGCCTCGCTCATGGCCTCGATCAGACCCTGGAAGCGGTGGCCGATGTCCGGCAGATCCACCTGGATCTGCTTGCCGCCCTCGTACTTGAAGGCCTTCTGGCTGAACAGGTTGATGTACACGGGGGTGCCGTCATCCAGCTTTGCGGGCACGACACAGGGGCAGACGGTGGAGCCGAAGCGGATTTTCATGTCCTCAAGGATCTTGAAGTAGTTGGCGTTTTCCAGATCGCACTTGGAGACGAACACCATGGTGGCCTTGCCGTTCTTGCGGGCCAGCTGGAACGCCTTTTCTGCGCCCACGGTAACGCCGCTGCGGCCGGACACGCACACCAGCACGCTCTCGGCGGCGCGGATGCCCTCGTACTCGCCTGCTTCAAAGTCGAACAGACCCGGTGCATCGATCAGGTTGTACTTGATGCCCTCGTACTCCACCGGCACAACGGAGGCCGACAGGCTGGCCTTGCGCTTTGCTTCCTCGGGATCAAAGTCCGAAATCGTGGTGCCGTCCTCAACCCGGCCCATACGCTCGGCAGCGCCCGAAAAATAGACCAGTGCTTCGGTCAGCGTGGTCTTGCCGCAGCCGGCATGGCCGGCAATCAGAATATTGCGGATGTTGTTGCTTGCGTATTTCATATCGGTTTTTCCCTCATTTCCGCCGCACGGAGCGTTCTCTCCGTTTTTGTGGCATATTTTACAAAGATAATACCACACTCGAAGCAATTTTTAAATATATCGTTTCAAATTTTAGCAAAAACGCCTGCCAAACTTCCGGGCACTGTTTTGTGCAAGTTGACATTGGGGCGCAGAAACGATTTGCAGGAAAAGCAGAACTCCCGGCCTCGCATACAGGTGCGGGGCCGGGAGTTTTCGTTGCAAATATGCGGGTTTTGTGGTATGCTGTAGGTGCCGCTTCGGCGGTGAAAAGGCGCTGATTGCATAATCGGTGGTCTAGCTCCTTCCGGCTGCGCGCCAGAGGGGACGAAAAACTTTTTGCTTCCCCTGACGCGAAAGCGGAAAGGGGGGATGCCTCATGACGTTTGAACAGGTCGTGTTGCTGCTCACGCTTCTTGGCGGAGCAATCTACATTACCTTCGAGATCACATGGACGATTTCCAACGGCAAAAAGAAATGACCGCTCATGCCCTCAGAAAGCAAGCGGTCATTCTTTACGACTGATTAGCCGGACGAGGAGCTGACCATTGCAGTCAGCGCTCTTTCTATTCGTAGTATAGTCTATTTTTCCGGGTTTGTCAAGCCGCAGACCCGCCGGAAGAGGCAGGAGGTTTTACGCGATGAAACGCGAGGATTATATCAACTGGGACGAATATTTTATGGGCATTGCGCTGCTTACCGCCATGCGCTCCAAGGACCCCAACAGTCAGGTGGGTGCGTGCATCGTAAGCCCGGAAAACAAGATCCTTTCCTTGGGCTACAACGGAATGCCCATGGGCTGCAGCGATGACGAGATGCCTTGGGAGCGGGAGGGCGCGCCTTTGCAGACCAAATATATGTATGTCTGCCATGCCGAGTTGAACGCCATTCTCAACAGCGCCCACAACAACCTGAAGGGTGCCCGGGTGTATGTGACCCTGTTCCCCTGCAACGAGTGCACCAAGGCCATCATCCAGTCCGGCATTGCCGAGGTGGTGTACTACGGCGACAAGTACCACGACAGTGATTCCAGCATTGCGGCGCGGTTCATGTTCGAGCACGCCGGTGTCCGGCTGACCCCTTATAAGCCCACCGGCCGCCGGGCAGAGCTGGAGTTGTAAGCATAACCTTTTTATTGCAATTCGCAATAAATTATGTTATTCTACCCATAAGACGCTGATTGCATCATTGGTGGTCATGCTTTCTGTCCCGTATCGCTGATTCTTCCTGTACATGGAACGAAGCAGAGGTTCAGGGAGGAAAACTTTTTTGAAGAAAACTTCCCTGCGCCTTGAAGGCGAAGGGAGGGATATCGTTTGAATCTGACAGAAGTTTTGAATCTTCTCATGGTCATTCTCACGCTGTTGGGACTGATTTTGGAAGTAGTCCGTCTGACCGTCGAGGTTATGGAAAAGAACTCGCAGAAGAAAAATGACGACAACAAAAAAGATTGACCGCCTCAAGCCTTCCAAACCGAGCGGTCAATCTTTTGACTAATACGGAGCAGAAAGCTGACCTGTGCAGTCAGCGTCCTTCTGTTTATAGTATAGCCTTTGCTGTGTTCTTTGTCAAGACGATCGGGAAGGTTCCCTCTTGACCTTCCCGATGCAACGTACTATAATAGAACCATAGCTTGAATAAATATTCAAGATCGTTTGCATAGAGAGGGAAATATACAATGGAACTGAAAAATCGGAGCTTTTTGAAGCTATTGGACTACACCCCTGCCGAGATCGGGCAGCTGCTGGAACTGGCCGCTGACCTGAAGGCCAAAAAGAAAGCCGGTATCCGGCACGACCAGCTGCGGGGCAAGAACATTGCCCTGATCTTTGAAAAGACCTCCACCCGCACCCGCTGCAGCTTTGAGGTGGCCGCCCACGATCTGGGCATGGAGGTGACCTATCTGGATCCCTCCGGCAGCCAGATCGGCAAAAAGGAGTCCATCGCCGATACCGCCCGGGTGCTGGGACGGATGTTTGACGGCATCGAGTACCGGGGCTACGGCCAGCAGATCGTAGAAGAGTTAGCGCACTACGCCGGTGTTCCGGTGTGGAACGGCCTGACCAACGAGTTCCACCCCACCCAGATCCTGGCTGATTTCCTTACCATTCAGGAGCATTTCGGCCATTTGAAGGGCATCCACTTCGTTTACTTCGGCGACGCCCGCTACAACATGGGCAACAGCCTGATGGTGGGCTGTGCCAAGATGGGGCTGCACTTTACCGCCTGTGCACCCAAAAAGTACCAGCCGGATGCCGCGCTGGTGGAGCAGTGTCAGGCCATTGCCGCCCAGACCGGGGCTACCCTCTCCTTTGAAGAGGATCCCGTCAAGGCCGCAAAGGGCGCAGACGTGCTGTACACCGATGTGTGGGTGTCCATGGGCGAACCGGTAGAGGTCTGGGCAGAGCGTATCCACGACCTGGCCCCCTACCAGATCAATCAGGATCTGATGAATATTGCAGGCCCGAATGCAGTATTTATGCACTGCCTGCCCGCCTACCACGACCACAAGACCACCGTGGGCAAGGAGATGGGCGAACGCTTTGGCCGCGACGCCATGGAGGTGACCGATGAGGTATTCGAAGGCCCCCAGAGCATCGTGTTCGACGAGGCCGAGAACCGGATGCACACCATCAAGGCGGTCATGGCGGCCACCTTGGGATATTAGGAATAAAGAGAGAAGCCCGGAAGGCTCGCAGACCTTCCGGGCTTCTTCTTTTCAAAAGTAATTCGCAATCATTCCGAAACTGCATTCTGCAGCTTCAGCACGCCTGCCTGCGTCAGGCGCTTACGCAGCAGCGCACCCACGATGCAGGAAACCACGATCTTGCCCAAGTCCAGCGCGATGAAGGGGTAGACGCAGACGGTCAGCGCGTAGCCCAGCTCGCACTGCATCTGGAACACGAACCATGCCGTGCCCAGCACATAGCAGGCGGCATCGCCCAGCACCAGACCCACCGCAGAGATCACCGGGTTGCCCTTGCTCTTTTCAATGAACATACCGCCGATGAAGGCCAGCAGCAGATAGCCCACCAGATAACCGCCGGTAGGGCCTGCCAGCTTGGCAAGACCGGCACCGTAGCCGGAAAACACCGGAATGCCGATGGCGCCCAGTACCAGATAGAGGACCACGCTCAGGGTGCCGAACTTCGGCCCCAGCAGCCATACAGTCAGGCAGATGACAAAGTTTGCCAACGAGATGGGCACGGCTCCGATGGGCACGGTCAGCGGGCCCAGCACGCACAGCACGGCAGCCATCACAGCGGTGACGGCCATCTGATAGGTAGTCAGTTTTTTGTCTTTCATAGTCAGTTTTCCCCTCTGTTTTTTCGTTTTGCAAGGCATCTGTGCCCGAGTATACCGCACCGGCGCGCTGCAGGTCAACGGAAAAGTTTGCAAAGGGTTTACAATCAACGGATATATTGTAATCCGTCGAAAAATATGATATTCTAAGAGTACGGCGCTGATTGCATAATCGGTGGTCATGCTTTCCCATCCCGCAGCACTGCTTCTTCCTGTACATGGAACGAACCAGCGGCTTGTGGGAGGAGAACTTTTTTGAGCCAAGTCTCCCCAAGCCCTGAAGGCGAAGGGAGGGATGTCAGGTGGATCTGTCGGAGATGCTGAACCTGCTGATGGTCATTCTTACGCTGTTGGGATTGATCATCGAGGTGATCCGCCTGACCCTTGAGGTCATGGATAAAGCTTCACAGAAGAAAAACGATGACAACAAAAAAGATTGACCGCCCCAGTCTACCAAACTAGCGGTCAATCTTTTTGACTAATGCGGGATGGAAAGCTGACCTTTGCAGTCAGCGCCCCTTCTGTTTATAGTATAATCGCATCATCGTGTTTTGTCAAGGAGGTTCCCATGGGTGGAGGTCATGTATCGCGGCCGGATTTCGGGATGCCGCAGCCGGATGCGGCGTACCCGCTGAACGAGTTCTATCTGCTGGCGCAGCAGGCGCTGGAAAAAACCGGCAGCTTTATGCTGCCCGCCCTCTACGCAGGGCTGCACGCCCCCGCCCGGCGCATCTACCGGGAGGAAGCCACCGGGTATCTGCAGCTTGCGGCAGCTCCGGCGGAGGGCTTGACCCGGCTGCTTTCCCCTGCCCGGATGCAGCTTTTATACAGCAGCTTACAGGTACAGCCGGACGGCACTCCCGCCGCCCTTCTGCTGACCGAAGAGTGCACCCGCCTGACTGTGGCGGTGCAGCTGCTGCCGCCCTTTGTGTGGGAGGACCCGCTGCCGCCGCTGCCGGATGTACCGGCGGCGCTCACCCTGCAACTGACCATGCAGGACGTGATGGCGATCGACACCGCCCCTGCCGCACTGGCGCACAAGCTGGTGCACAGCGCCGACGGCAAATGCTGGCTGCACCATCCTAAGGCGGAGACCTTTCTCTCCGAGCGGCTGGCGCTGCTGCAAAGAGTCTATAAATAAGGAAGGTCTCCCCTCTTTTCCTTTTTGCGATTCCGTGGTATACTGACCGGTAAACCGGCAGGATATCCAACTCCCGTCGGAGAACGTGGACGTACCATGCGGTCCGGTGCGTCCGGCACACAAAAAATGGAAGGATCCGGGTTTTGTTCTGCAATAATCGGGGATGCTGAGCCGTATATTGAGTGAACGTCCCCGTGAGAACCACAAACATTCCATCGAGAAGCCCGCTTCCGGGCATCCAAGGAGAGTTTATAACAATGGGACAGCTGACCAGAAACGAAGTTTTTACCCTGGCGGTGCAGCGTTACAGCGACACCGTCTACCGCACTGCGGTGCATAATTGCCGCTGCACAGCCGATGCTGAGGATGTGGTGCAGGATGTGTTTGAAAAACTGCTGCACTATAACGGCATCTTTGAGAGTGAGGAGCATCTCAAAGCATGGCTGCTGCGGGTGGCTATCAACCGCTGCCGGGACCTGACCCGCGCCGCCCACCAGAAGGACACCGAGCTGGACGAGAACCTGCCCGCCCCCGATGTCCTTGCGGAGGACGGCAGCGTGCTGGATGCCATCCGCACGCTGCCGGAAAACTACCGCAATGCCATCTATCTGCATTACTACGAAGGCTACACTGCGGCAGAGATCGG
This sequence comes from uncultured Faecalibacterium sp., assembly GCA_934532365.1. GTDB lineage: Bacteria > Bacillota > Clostridia > Oscillospirales > Ruminococcaceae > Faecalibacterium. The sequence continues at coordinate 11,868 of CAKTAT010000020.1, forward strand.
GCGGATGATGGCGGTGCCCACAAACACGGTACTAAGCTGGCTGCGGCGCGCACGGGCACAGTTACATACGATGCTGAAGGAGGAGATCGAAGATGAGGTGGTATGAATACAAGATGGAGGTCGATGACCTGACTGCCCCGGACGATCTGAAGGCAAAGCTGCTGGCCATGACCGACACCCTGACTGCGGAGGAAAAGGCCGAGCCCATGATGGCTGCCCCTGCCCCGCAGGCCGCTGCACCCGCAGCACCCCTGAATACCGAAACCAAAAAGAAAAAGCCCATCCACTTCCCGGTAAAGCAGCTGGGCACGCTGGCTGCCTGTCTGGCCGTGTGTGTGCTGGGTTACAGCACCCTGCATCTGGGCATCGGGATGGGCAGCGCCAAAAGCAGCGCGCCCGCCCTGTACGCAGCCGAGGGCGCTGCCAACAGCTCCGCTGCTTCTGTGGCATCGGGCGGGTTTGATCTCCAGCACGCCGCGCTGGACAGCGCCCCCGAGGCGGTGAATTACAGTCTGGAGGCAGACGACCGCTCTCTGGAGACCGAATACAGCGGCACCGGCAGCACCGAGGCTGCTGCCCCTGCGGTGGACAGTGCCAAGATCATCTACACTGCCAACCTGACGCTGGAAAGCAAGGACTACGAAGCAGCCCGCAGTGCGCTGGACAGCGCCCTTGCCGAGGCGGGCGGCTATCTGGAATCCAGCAGCGAGTACACGCGCACCGGTTCCAGCCGCTCCGTCAACCTGACCTACCGGGTGCCGCAGGCCAACTACCAGAGTTTTCTGGAAGCTGTGGCCGCTGCCGGTAATGTGACCTACCGCAGCCAGCAGGCCGATGACGTGACCACCCAGTATATGGACGTATCCGCGCGGCTTTCTAACCTGCAGGCACAGCGCACCCGCTTACAGCAGCTGCAGGAAAAGGCCGAAACTCTTTCCGACCTGCTGCAGATCGAGGACTCCCTCACCGAGGTGCAGTCCCAGATCGAGAGCTGGCAGAACCAGCTGGACTGGTACAGCGATCAGGTGCAGCAGTGCACCGTGTATATCAACCTGAACGAGGTGCAGACCTACACCCCTGCGGACGAGGGCTTCTTCTCCCGCATCGGCACCGCCTTTGCCTCCGGCTGGGGCAACTTTGTGAGCGGCTTGCAGCAACTGGTGGTGGCACTGGCCTCCGTCTGGCCGCTGGCAGTGCTGGCGTGCGCCGCCGTTGCCGTGGCGCTTGCATGGCGCAAAAAGCACCCGAAGAAGTGACCCCCATAGAAATCAATTTTCCGCATGAAGGCTTCCCCCGGCCGGGGGGAAGCCTTTTGTTCACCCGCGCTGAAAAATACCACCCCTGTCCCGCCGGGCTGCTGCACCGGGAGGCAAGGGTGATTTTGTATATTTTGCAGTACTTATTACACACCGGAATAGGCCGAGAAGCCGCCGTCCACCGGCAGGCAGATGCCGGTGATAAAGCCGGCCGCGTCGTTGTTCAGCAGGAACAGCAGCGCGCCCACAAGGTCCTTCTCGCTGTCGCCGAAGTGTCCCATGGGGGTGGCGGCAAGGATCTTTTTGGTGCGGTCGGTGGGAGTGCCGTCCTCGTTGAAGAGCAGCTTTGCGTTCTGCTCGCTGGCGAAGAAGCCCGGGGCGATGGCGTTGACCCGGATGCCCACCTTGCTGAAATGCACCGCCAGCCACTGGGTAAAGTTGGTCACAGCAGCCTTGGAGCCGGAGTAGGCGGGGATCTTGGTCAGGGGCAGGTAGGCGTTCATGCTGGAAATGTTCAGGATGTTGCAGCCTGCGCGCCCCACCATCTGGCGGGCAAAGGCCTGCGTGGGCAGCAGGGTGCCGATGAAGTTCAGGTTGAACACCATCTCCACGCCGCTCTCGTCCAGATCAAAGAAGGTGACGGTGTCGCTTTCCAGATCGGCCATCTCAAAATATTCCTTGTCCGTGTTGGCGCGGGCGTTGTTGCCGCCTGCACCGTTTACAAGGATATCGCAGGGGCCAAGGTCCGCCAGCACATCCTCGGCTACCTGCAGGCAGTTGGCCTTGTTCATCACGTTGCAGGTGTAGCCCTTGGCGGTGCCGCCCTCGGCTTCGATCTCGTCCGCAAGCTCCTTGAGCTTATCCATGTTGCGGCCCAGCAGTGCCACCTTGGCGCCCGCGCGTGCCAGCGCCTTGGCAAAAATGGAGCACAGTGTGCCGCTTGCGCCGGTGACAACGGCCACCTTGCCGGTGAGATCGGTGTTCAGTACATTCTTTTCCATAACATCCTCCTGTTACAGCGGTATTCATTGGCTAGAGTATAACAGAAACGGACGGTCTTTGCCAGAACATTCTTATTATAAAACGGGAAGGTTTTACGCTTTTTCGTGGTCAACAAGCACGATATCTCCCGGATGCGGTGCAGACGGAATCGTGCAAAATCGCAAAAATGACCGTTTTTACCTTGAAAATCTTCTAACCCCTTCTGCGGCAAAACCAGTATGATAAATGCATGACAAACACATACTGACTTCGGCTCCGCACGGCCTGCGGGGCAAAGCAAACGCAAAGAAGAAAAGGAGATTTTTTATGGCATCTGAAAACAAGACTGCCCTGCGTCCCTTCGGCATGAAGGACAAGCTGGGCTATATGTTTGGTGACTTCGGCAACGACTTCACCTTCATCCTCTCGTCTCTGTTCCTGATGAAGTTCTACACCGACGTCATGGGCGTTTCCGCCGGTGTGGTGGGCATCGTGATGATGGCGGCCCGCATCGTGGACGCCTTTACCGATATCACCATGGGTCAGATCGTGGACCGCTGCAAGCCCACCAAGGACGGCAAGTTCCGTCCGTGGCTCAAGCGGATGTGCGGCCCTGTGGCCATTGCCTCCTTCCTGATCTTCCAGTCCGGTCTGGCCGGGATGCCTTACGGCTTCAAGGTGGCTTGGCTGGCAGTCACCTACATCCTGTGGGGTTCCATCTTCTACACCTCCATCAACATCCCCTACGGCTCCATGGCCTCTGCGGTCTCTCCTGAGTCCAAGGACCGTGCCGAGCTGTCCACCTGGCGCACCATCGGTTCCAGTCTGGCAAGCCTTGTCATCGGCGTGGGCACCCCGATGATCGCCTACGTTACCGTGGACGGCAAGACCATGCTCTCCGGCTCCCGCATGACCATCATTGCCGGTGTGTTCTCCGTTTGTGCCATCCTGTGCTACCTGCTGTGCTTCAAGATGGTGCAGGAGCGCGTGCAGCTGACCACCACCGACCGCTCTATCTCGGAGGTGGCGGAGGAGATGGGTATTCTGGACGTAAATTACTTTGCCAAAATTTTTAAGCGCACCTTCGGCATGACGCCCACCCGCTACCGCCGGGAGAACCGGAAAAAGTAAAAAAATCTACGATTCCGGCACGAAAATGTTCTACCTCTCCCAGCGTTTTCCATGCTAGAATAGCATCAGTAAAAGAAGAACCCCAAGCCCCTGAACGATAGAAACAAAACAAGAAATAAGACAGGAGAATTCATCATGCGAGAGATCATTTCCCTGAACGAGAATTGGACCCTTAGCTTCCCCAAGGGCGAGCGTGCCGCTGAAACCGTTACCCTGCCCCACACCTGGAACGCCGTGGACGGCATGGACGGCAACGGCAGCTACCTGCGCACCACCGGTGTGTACAGCCGCACCTTTAAAAAGCCCGTGCAGCCGCTGGCCGGCGGCCGCGTGTATGTGGAGGTGCTGGCAGCTGCGCTGGATGCCACCGTCAAGGTGAACGGCACTGTTGCCACCACCCACGAGGGCGGCTTCTCCATCTTCCGCGCCGACATCACCGACCTGTGCCGTGACGGCGACAACGAGCTGACCATCGAGGTCAGCAACGAGGACACCCCCTCCATATACCCCGCCTCTGCGGACTTTACCTTCTACGGCGGCTTGTACCGCGGCGTGAACCTGATCAGCGTGCCGAACGCACACTTTGATCTGGACTACTACGGCGGCCCCGGCATCATGGTCACCCCCAAGCCCACCGCAGACGGCGGCGCTACCTTTGAGATCAAGAGCTTCGTCACCAACCCCGACGACAGCTTTACCGTGATGTACAGCATCGAGGATCCCTACGGATGCGAGGTGGCTTCCGCTGTGCGCCCCGCCGACAACACCGCTGTCACCATCTATGTGCCGGACGCCGAGCTGTGGAGCATGGACGAGCCGAACCTCTACACCGTGGTGGCACGCCTGCAGCGCAATAACGAGGCCTTTGACGAGATCTACGCCAACGTGGGCGTGCGCAGCTACACCGTCACCCCGGACGGCGGCTTCTCCATCAACGGCGAGGCCACCCCGCTGCGCGGCGTCTCCCGCCATCAGGATAAGCTGTACAAGGGCAACGCCCTGACCGCAGAGGATCACTATCAGGACGCACAGATCATCAAGGAGCTGGGTGCCAACACCATCCGTCTGGCACACTACCAGCACAGTCAGGATTTCTACGATGCCTGCGATGAGCTGGGCTTTGCCGTCTGGGCAGAGATCCCCTTCATCAGCGTGTTCAAGTCCGGCAAGGACGCCCACGAGCACTGCCGCCGCGAGCTAACCGAGCTGATCGTACAGAACTACAACCACCCCTCTATCCTGTTCTGGGGCATCTCCAACGAGATTTTGATCGGCGGCATCAGTCAGGAGCTTGTGGACTGCCACCACGACCTGCAGAAGCTGTGCAAGGAGCTGGACCCCACCCGCCTGACCACCATCGCCCACGTTTCCACCACCCCCACCACCGGCCCCATGCACCGCATTACCGATGTGGAGAGCTACAACCACTACTTTGGCTGGTACGGCGGCAAGATCGAGCAGAACGGCCCTTGGATGGACAAGTTCCACGCCGAAAACCCGGATATCTGCCTTGGCATCTCCGAGTACGGCTGCGAGGGCATCATCAATTGGCACAGCAACACCCCCCAGTGTAAGGACTACTCCGAGGAGTATCAGGCACTGTACCACGAGTACATGGCACAGGCCTTTGAGGATCGCCCGTGGATCTGGGCAAGCCACGTCTGGAATATGTTCGACTTCGGCTGCGCAGCCCGCAGCGAGGGCGGCGTAAAGGGCCGCAACAACAAGGGTCTGGTCACCATGGACCGCAAGACCCGCAAGGACAGCTTCTATGTCTATCAGGCCTACTGGGCCAAGGACCCCATGGTGCACATCGCAGGCCGCCGCCACGCACAGCGCGCCGGCGAGACCACCGAGGTGAAGGTGTACTCCAATCAGGACACCGTGACCCTGTACTGCAACGGCAAGGAAGTCGGCACCCAGACCGCACACCGCGTGTTCAAGTTCAGCGTCACGCTGGACGAGGGCTTCAACGTGCTGATGGCTGTGGCCGACACCGTGAAGGACAGCATCACGCTGGAAAAGGTGGACGCCGAGCCCGCCTGCTACACCCTGCCGGAGTTCAACGAGCGTCAGGAGGGCGTGGCCAACTGGTTCAAGCAGATGGGCAGCATGGATCTGACCGCCCCCATGGAGTTCCCCGAGGGCTATTACAGCATCAAGGACAGCCTGGAAGAGCTGGCTAAGAATGAGGAAGCCTTTGCCGTTGCCGCCAAGGCGGTCAAGCTGGCCAGCAACTTTGATATCAAACCCGGCGAGGGTATGTGGACCATGATGAAAAAGATGACCCCCGAGGCCATGGCAAGCATGGTCTCCACCATGCCGGACGGCTTCATCGAGAGCCTGAACGCCCAGCTCATCAAGATCAAGAAGTAATAGGCTAAAACATATAAAAGGGATACCGGAGCATCTGCGGATGCTCCGGTATCCCTTTTTGTATCATGAGAACGCAAAAAAGCAGGTTGAATTTAAAAAATTCAACCTGCTTGGTGGTTGCGGGGGCCGGATTTGAACCAACGACCTTCGGGTTATGAGCCCGACGAGCTACCAGACTGCTCCACCCCGCGATATTTACTTTTTGCTTTTCAGCGGTTCTCGCTGACTGCTCAAGTATAATACCACAGGGCGGGCAGAATGTCAACCCTTTTTGAGAAAAATTTTCGTATTCTCCTGCCGCGGCTTTTAACGCACCATTGTCCGGTGCTGTGCGCGGTATTCGGCGGGGGTGATGCCGTACAGGCGGCGGAAGGTCTTGAGGAAGCTGCTGTAATCCGGAAAGCCGCTTTCGGTGCAGGCGTTCAGAACGGAAACGCCCTCTTCCAGCGCCTTGCGGCAGTGCTGCATCCGCAGATAGGTCAGGTAGTTGTGGATGCTCTCCATGGTGCACTCCTTGAACGCGCGGGAAAGGTGCTCCCGGCTGGCGTAAAGTTCCTGCGCCAGCTGCGCGGTGGTAAGGGTCGGGTCCTGATAATGTGCCTGCAGGTAAGCCACGGCGCGTGCGACCAGCACACTGGTGCTGCTGGGTGCAGTGGTCTGTCCGCTGCCGGTGGCCTGCGTGATGAGCAGCATCATCTCAGCGGCCTGTGCCTCAAAAACGGTGTCCCGGATGGAGCCCGGCAGTTCCAGACTTTGTGCCATACGGATGAAAAGCCCCGCAAAATCCCACTTGCGGCAGGCTTCGCTGTCCAGCACAGTGACCTGCTGCAACCAGCCTGTGTTTTTCAGGTTCGTGCGCCGGCGGGCGGCCTGCCAGAGGGCATCATCGATCTGGACCACCAGACGATCCGACTGGTCGTCATCGATGTTGAAGTTGCCGGAGTGGTAGACCTGAGACGGAAAGTAGACCAGTTCCCCCACATGGACCAGATACACGCTACCGTCCACCGAGTAGCGCACCGTGCCGCCGCCGATGGGGAGCACCAGCTCGTGGTACGGGTGGGAGTGCACCACAGACTGCCTGTTTTCCCGGTTCGTGTACCATGTGACCAGAAGCCGGGTGTCGCGCAGCTCCATCCGCGCCTGCGCTTCCGTAAGGACATTATCGATATAATGTGTGACCCGTTCCATGCCCATAGCTGCTCCTGCTCCTTGTTAAAAAAATGAGAATCATTCTTTTACGTCGTTTTTTGCCCTAGTATATCAGTATATATCACAATTTGCAACATTTGAATCACAAAATCTGCGGAAAAAAGGCGGAATTTTTAGTATGATAAGGGTGCAAGAAGGCGAAATCGACCAAATGCACAAATCCGTTTCAATATTTTTGTGCTTATCAACAAATTTATTGGTTGCATTTCGTGACGGTTCCATCCCGTTTTTCCATCCAGATCCGATCGATGATGAGGTGCACGATGAAAAAGATCATTTCCGTTACGCAAGAGCATCCCATGGTAGCGCTTGCATCGGATATTACCTATATGCAGAAGTCGTTCTGGTGCGGCTGCTCCGCTTACCCGCTCAAACTCAGCTTCATGCGGGCGCGGCATCGATACGCATTTGATCCGGAACATGAGAACTACCCCTGCATTGTGTTCGTCTGCGGCGGTGCGTGGGAAAAGGTGGATCGCAATGTCTGGATGCCCAATCTGGCGTACTACTGCCAGAAGGGCTATGCGGTGGCCAGCGTGGATTACAGTTGCCTGCCGGTAACGGTGCATCCGGAACAGGTTACCGAGATCAAAACAGCCATTCGCTTCCTGCGGATGCATGCAGCCGAATTCCGTATCGACCCGGAACGGATCGCCGTCATGGGCGAAAGCGCCGGAGCATATCTGGCGGCGCTGACCGGCCTGACCGGCGACGAGAAAGAATATCGGAATGCGTATTATCCGGAGCAGTCGGATGCTGTGCGCGCTGTGTGCACCTGGTATGCGCCGACGGATATCCACCGCATGAATACCGACATGGTGCATATGCAGATCAAGGATTTTCCGGTGCTTCCCTCGCTGGTAAAGCAGAGCGCACCGCCATTTCTGATGCTGCACGGTGCAGCTGACAGCACGGTGCCTTCTCAGCAGTCCGAAATGCTGTACGAAGCGCTCCAGAACGCAAAGGTGGAAAGCGATCTGATTCTACTGGAGGGTGCGGAGCATGCAGACTACATGTTCCAGCAGCCTTCTGTCAAAGAACTGATCTGTGACTTTATGGATCGGCATTTGAAATAAGGGAGGAACCGGATGCAAAGCTCGAAAAACCATTTTGAGGCCGCGGTTCTGTTCGACCGAGCCACGATCCTGCGGATGTTCCGGACAGAATACTATGCTTTTGAGCGTTTGCAGCTGCTCACGCGCCTGCTGATCGCGGCCATTCTGCTGTTTATGGCACTGTTCGGCGGGCTGCCGCAGATTGCAACAATCCCATGCCTTGCGGTCGGTGCATGGCTGATCGTCAGTCTGGATTTTCCAAGCAAAGTCCGTGCAGAGAGAGTATTGCAGCAGCAGGGAGAGCAACCGTCCAAAGTGCGGTATCGCTTCAACGATACCGGCATCTATGTGGAAAACGGTGCCCACCTGAAATACGAGCAGGTCGGGCGGCTGATTGAAGATGACGAATATTTTTATATCTTTCAGGACCGGCAGTTTGCCGTCATGGTACCCAAAACGGCGCTGCTGCCAGACAGCCCGGAACGCTTCCGTAAATACATCGCCCGGCAATGCGGGATGGAGTGGAAACGCGGCGGTTCTCTTGTGATGGTGGATCGGAAGGACTTTGTCCAGATGTTACAGGACAAGACTTCCCGCTGGTTCGGACGTTGAATGGATGGAATTGCGCCAACAGGCGCTGTCAGACATAAGAAAAAGGAAGGATACCAATATGTTTTTAACCTGTCACTATTTCAGCAAGGTGCTGATGCACAACACCGAGATCAATGTTGTGATCCCTACCCCGGAAGGTAATGAACAGATCACCGAGGCAGGCCCTGCACAGCGGTACGATTACGAGAACGGTCTGCCAGTGGTTTATCTGCTGCATGGCGCTTACGGCGACAACAGCAGCTGGGTCCGTTTCAGCAATATTGAACGGTATGCACAGGCCCACAACATTGTAGCAGTCATGGCATCGGTGGAAAACAGCCTGTATCAGGATATGGTCCATGGCAACAAGTATTTCACCTTTATCAGCGAGGAGCTGCCCAGCTTCATCACAACACTGTTCCCTGTGAGCAAGAAGCGGGAAGACACCTATATCTGCGGTTTCTCCATGGGCGGTTACGGCGCATGGTTCGTCGGTCTGTCCTGCCCCGAGAAGTATAGCAAGATCGCAGGCATGTCTGCTGCCATGGATGTCGCCGGGCTGGCGGACGAAGTGCAGAAGGGCAACATCGAAGGACCGTTCCCCTTCCACGACATCTTTGAGGACCCGGCTCATCTGGCTGGCAGCGACAAGGATATCTTTGAGCTGTACCGCCGCGATGCAGAAAAGGGCTGTGTGCCAGAACTTTATCAGGCCTGCGGTACCAAGGATTTTCTGTATCAGATGAATGAAGATGCCAACCGGCGTTTGACAGAGATGGGTGCAAAGATCACCTATTCGGTCACACCGGATGCCATGCATAATTGGGATTACTGGGACAGCGAGCTGCCCAAGATTCTGGACTGGATGATGCAGAAATAATCATTTCTGGAATGTTGCGCCGGAAGCGTACCGGCGAGCAGATAGAGAACACAGAAGAAGAAAAATATTTTTCAGGAGGAAACCAAGTATGAAAAAGATCAATCGTCGTGAGTTTATCCGTATGTCTGCTGTTCTGGCGGCAGCTGGCGCTCTGACTGCCTGTGGCGGCAGCAAATCCGGTTCCACCGCTGGTTCCGGTGCTGGTGCTTCTGCAGAGGGCGTGAAGGGCCTGACCCTGAAGCTGAGCCACAATGCCAACGAGCAGCACCTGATCCACAAGGCTATGACTCAGTTTGCCAACGAGGTCAACGAAAAGACCAACGGTGACATCAAGATCGAGGTCTACCCCAACGCAACGCTGGGCGGCGAGAAGGATAACCTGGAGCAGATGGGTATCGGCGCTCTGGATATGGCTAAGGTGTCTGCTGCTTCTCTGGAAACCTTTGCTCCCGTCTACGAGGCATTCTCTGTTCCCTATATCTTCAACAACCGCGATCACTTCTACGGCTTCATGGACAGCGATCAGGCCAAGGAAGTTTTCCACTCCACCGAAGCTCAGGGCTTCATCGCTCTGACCTGGCTGGATTCCGGCACGCGCTCCTTCTACACCGTCAAGACCCCGGTTATGACCCCGGCTGATCTGAAGGGTCTGAAGATCCGTACCATGGATTCTCCCATGGCAATTGAAATGATGAACTGCTTCGGCGGTTCCGCAACGGCTATGCCGATCAGCGATGTCTACACTGCAATGCAGTCCGGCGTTATCGATGGTGCAGAGAACAATGAAACCGCTCTGACCGTTGGCGGCCACGGCGAGGTGGCAAAGTGCTACAGCTACGATGAGCACACCCGCATCCCCGATATCGTCCTGATCAGCACCAAGGTCTGGAACAAGTTCTCTGTGGAGCAGCAGGAAATCGTGCAGGCTGCTGCCGACGCTGCAAAGGAGACCTACAAGGCTGACTGGCAGGCTGCGATCGAGCAGGCTGTGAAGGATGCCGAAACCAATATGGGCGTCACCTTCTATCACCCCGAGTCTCTGGCTCCGTTCCAGGAGGCCGTCCAGCCCATCTACGACCGTTTGGCCAAGGAAGAGCCGGAAGTCTGGGCACTGTGCGAGAAGATCCAGGCATTCCAGGCCTGATCGCCTTGTCCTGCATCTGCGGACCCGTATCATTGCATCTTTTTCCGCATAACTGCTGCCATTGCATCCGGGCAGCAGTTATGCCATAGGAGAAGGATTCGAAAAGGAGGAAAAAACCTTGAAAAAACTGGAAAAAGGGCTCGATTTTGCTATGAGCACAATCATGTCCGTCGTTATGCTGGTGTTGCTGATCTTTGGCACCTGGCAGATTTTCACCCGCTGGATTCTGAACGACCCTTCGACATTTACCGAAGAGATGCTGCGCTACCTGCTGATTTGGGCTGGTATGATCGGTGCAGCCTACTGCTTCTTCCACGATAAGCACGTCAAGCTGACGCTGCTCACTTCCAAGCTGCATGGTCCCGCACTGACCGCGGTGACGATTTTTAATGAGATCATCGTCGTTCTGTTCGTGCTGTATGTCTACGTCTACGGCGGCGGCCAGATGATGATGCGCACCATGGCCAACGGTCAGCTGACGGCGGTTCTGCGTCTGCCCATGAGCCTGATCTATGGCTGCCTGCCGGTATCCGGCGTGTTCGTCATTCTGTCCAAGATCCTCCGCTATCTGTCGCTGTATGCGGAGTCCAAAACTGTGAAAGGGGGCAAATAAGTCATGGGTGTTGTACAGGCAACATTGATGCTGTTCCTTATCTTCTTCGGTCTGATGTTCATGGGTGTGCCGATCTCCGTCAGTATCGGCGTTGCATCCATCTCCATCCTGCTTACCGGCTTTGATCTGGATGCCCTGGCCTACATCGTGGCACAGCGCTGCTTCTCGGGCATTGACTCGTTTGGTCTGCTTGCTCTGCCGTTCTTCATGCTGGCAGGCAGCATTATGAACAAGGGCGGCATTGCTCGCCGACTGGTCCGTCTGGCTCGCTGCTTTGTGGGTAAGATCCCCGGCTATCTGGCTGCGACCAATGTTCTGACCAATATGTTCTTCGGCGCTATTTCCGGTTCTTCTGTTGCTGCTGCTTCCGCAGTCGGCAAAATCATGGGTCCTCTGGAAAAGCAGGAAAATTATGAGGACGCTTACGCTGCGGCGATCAACATCTGCTCTGCTCCCACGGGCGTTATCATTCCCCCGTCTGGTCCGTTGATCCTGTTTTCCCTGACGGCCGGCGGCGTTTCGGTCAGCGCACTGTTTATGGCAGGCTATATCCCCGGCATCCTGCTCGGTCTGTGCGTCATGGCAGTTGCGATCATCATTGCAAAGAAAAAGGGTTACACCGGCTCTACCGTGAAAGAGACCGACTCTACCCTGAAGATCTTCCTGGATGCGATCCCCTGCATTCTGATGATGGTCATTGTTATGGGCGGCATCCTGCTGGGCTGGTTTACCGCTACCGAGGCTGGTATCGTGGCCTGCCTGTACTGCATTGCATTGGGCTTCCTGTACCGCGAACTGACCGTCAAGCAGCTGTGGAACCTGATGAGCGAGTGCATGATGGATACTGCTGTGATCCTGTTCCTGATTGCTGCATCCAATATCATGAGCTACGCAATGAGCTTTACCGGCATTCCTGCCGCACTGAGCGCAATGCTTATGAGCATTACGGACAATAAGTATATCCTGCTGCTGATCATGAACGTGTTCCTGCTGGTTCTGGGTATGTTCCTGGATCTGACCCCTGCTGTTCTGATCTTTACCCCGATCTTCCTGCCCATCGCCACCGGCTTTGGCATGAATCCGGTTCATTTCGGTGTGATGCTGATTCTGAACCTGGCAATCGGTTCGGTCACGCCGCCCGTTGGTTCTGTTCTGTTCGTTGGCTGTAATGTTGCCAATGTTACGATGGAGGAAGTTACAAAGTACATTGTGCCCACCTTCGTTGCGATGGTAGTTGCTTTGATGTTGGTCACATACATTCCGGCACTGACCTTGTTCATCCCGCAGCTTGCAGGTTTGATCTGACCTTCATCAGAATTTTATAATCGCTTTCATGCCTCCTGAACTTCTTGAATATGGCCATGCTATATTGGGAGAACAGGGGGCGTTTTTTATCAAAATCTAATGAGAGGAATAAAAATTATGGAGATCTGCTCCCGTTTTACCGGCATGGAGCGCAAAGACGGCGCTTTCCTGCTGCATACTGATAACGCTGATATCAAGGTCTGCTTTGTGACCGATGAGATCGTCCGCGTCCGCGCAAGCTTTGACCACGAGCTGGCAGAGGAGTCCTATGTTCTGATGACCACCGCATGGGAGGATCGGATGGACGAGTTGTTCAAGGGGGAGCGCACCCGTGTGGAGCCTTTTGCCGCACAGGTCACCGAGGATGACAGCACCCTCACCTTTGCCACCGGCAAGGTGACGCTGGTGGTGGACAAGGACCCCATCAACTTCAAGCTGCTGGCTGCCGATGGCTCCGAGCTGTACAGCACCCTGCCCGGCAACCCCTTCGTCAAGGACGCCAACAACCGCGTGGTAGCTTACAGCCGGATGAAGGAGGACGACTGCTTCTACGGCTTTGGTGAAAAGACCGGCCTGCTGGATAAGAACAAGACCTTCCAGCGGGAGCGCGCCACCGACGCCATGGGCTACGATGCCGAGAAGATGGATACCCTCTACAAGCACATCCCCTTCTACATCCGTCTGGACCGTGACACCCACAAGGCTGTGGGCGTGTTCTACCACAACTTCTACGAGTCTGTGTTCAACATGGGCTGCGAAAAGAGCAACTACTGGCCCCGCTACACCTATTTTCAGGCAGATGGCGGCGATCTGGACTGCTTCCTCATCGGCGGCGACACCATCGCCCGCATCGTGGACAACTACACCCTGCTGACCGGCCGTCCGGCACTGCTGCCCAAGCGTGCACTGGGCTATCAGGGCTCCAGTATGTACTACCCCGAGCTGGAGAAGGACAGCGATGACGCTGTGCTGGGCTTTATCGACACCATCAAGGAAGAGGGCTTCCCCATCGATGGCTTCCACCTGTCCAGCGGCTATACCAGCCAGAACAACAAGCGCTGTGTCTTTACATGGAACACCGAGCGCTTCAAGGACCCCAGCGCCTACTTCCACGCCATGAACGAAAAGCACGCCCAGAACGTGCCCAACGTCAAGCCGGGTGTCCTGCTGTGCAACCCCCGTTTCGACGAGTTCAACGCAGATGACGTATTCGTGAAGGACAGCAAGAACCCCGAGACCTACGGTGTCGGCAAATGGTGGGGCGGCGACGGCGCATTCTGGGACTTCACCAAGCCCGAAGGCCGTGCAGCTTGGAAAAAGTACCTCACCGAGTCCATCATCGCCGTGGGCACCGATTCCGTCTGGAACGACAACTGCGAGTACGACAGCCTGATGGACAAGGACTGCACCTGCGATTTTGACGGCAAGGGCGGCACCATCGGCCAGCTGAAGCCCATCATGAGCACCCTGATGTGCAAGGTGGGTGCCGATGCCGTGGTGGAGCACAACGCCAAGGCACGCCCCTACATGGTCTGCCGCAGCGGCAGCGCCGGTATCCAGCGCTATGCCCAGACTTGGTGCGGCGACAACTACACCAGCTGGAAGAGCCTGAAGTACAATATCCCCATCATCACCGGCATGGGTCTGTCCGGCCAGCCCAACGAGGGCGCGGACATCGGCGGCTTTGCAGGCCCCGCACCCACCGAGGAGCTGTTCGTGCGCTGGGTGCAGAACGGCATCTTCCAGGCCCGCTTCTCCATCCACTCCGCCTCCAACGATAACACCGTTACCGAGCCGTGGATGTTCCGGGAGTCTGCGGATACCATCCGGGACGCCATCCTGCTGCGCTACCGCTTTACTCCCTATCTCTACAGCGCCGAGTACGAGGCCAGCCAGACCGGTGCGCCCATCATGCGTGCTCTGGTCTACGACTTCCAGAACGACCCCAAGGTCTGGGAGGAAAGCTTCGAGTTCCTGTTCGGCCGGGATATTCTGGTGGCCAACGTTCTGGAAGAGGGCGCCAAGACCCGCACCGTCTACCTGCCCGCAGGCTGCAAGTGGTACGACTGGAACGATAAGTTCCGCTGCTACGAGGGCGGCCAGACCATCGAGGTGCCGGTCACCATGGCTACCATCCCCATGTTCGTCCGCGAGGGCGCAGTGATCGCTATGGCAGACAACCAGCTGATGACCATGGAGGGCGACCACACCACCGCCCTGCACCTCATCGTGGCACCCAAGGGCACCACCACTACCACCCTGTACGATGACGACGGCATCACCAACGATTTCAAGAGCGGCGTGTACCGCAAGACCACCATCACCACCACCGCAGGCGAGCGGGTGACCATGAACTTTGCCTCCGAGGGCAGCTACAAGGACACCGTGGAGACCATCAAGGTGGAGATGATCGCCAAGGAGAAGAGCCCCTTCTGGGTCACGCTGGATGGCCGCAAGATCGAGCACTTCCTCAACCGCCGCAAGTTCGACGCCGCTGCCGAGGGCTGGTATTACAGCCAGAGCAAAAAGGCTGTCGAGGTCAAGTACGCAAACCCCGTCAAGGATCACGAGTTGACCGTCTCGTTTGAACAGTTCGACCTGATCGGCATGTAACACTGCACGGAGGAATCTCTTATGCTGCTGCGTAGTTTTGAATCCTTTGAAAAGACCGAAAACGGCTACCTCATCCACGGCGATGCCGCCGATGTGAAGCTGGTTTTCATGACAGACGATATCATCCGCATCCGGGTGCACTTCGACAAGGGCGCTCCCATGGAGGAGGAGTCCTACACGCTGGTAACTACCGCGTGGGAGGACCGGATGGATACCCTGCTCAAGGACGAGCGCACCCGCATCACCGCACTGGATGTCCCCTGCACTGAGGACGATAAGACCCTGATCTTTGAGACCGCGCACGTCACCCTGAAGCTGTTCAAAAAGCCCTTCCATTTTGAGCTGTTTGATAAGTCCGGCAAGCTGATCTATCAGGATCTGCGGGAGCGCGCCTTTGAGAAGGATCAGATCGGCCGTCTGAGCCACTTCTCCAAGGTGGATCGGGACTACGACCACTTCTACGGCTTTGGCGAAAAGACCGGTCATCTGGATAAAAAGGGACGCCGCCTGCGGATGTCCCCCAAGGATGCCATCGGCCACGACCCCGAGACCGGCGACCCGATGTACAAGCACATCCCCTTCTACGTCCGTGTAAATGAGCACGACCTGCGCCCGGTCGGCCTGTTCTACCACAACTCCTACGACTGCGTGTTCGACCTTGGCGAGGAGCTGTCCGGCTACTGGGAGCGCTACTGCTACTACCAGACCGACGGCGGTGACATCGACCTGTTCCTGCTGGCCGGTGAGACCCTGCCGGAGATCCTGAACGAGTACACCCTGCTGACCGGCCGCAGTGCCCTGCCCACCAAGCAGTCTCTGGGCTACTGCGCTTCCACCATGTACTACGCCGAGCTGGAAAAGAACTGCGACGAGGAGATCTACAAGGTCATCGACAAGCACGAAAAAGAGGGCATCCTCATCGACAACTTCTGGCTGGCTTCCGGCTACTCCAGCGGCGAAAAGGACAACCTGCGCTATGTGTTCAACTGGAACTACAAGCGTTTCCCGGAGCCGGAGAAGTTCTTTGAGAACATGAACGCCCGGGGCATCAATGTCATCCCCAACCTGAAGCCCGGCATCCTGAAGCACCACCCCTACATCGACCTGTTTGAAAAGAACGATGTCTTTATCAAGACCCCGGACGGCAAGGCTCCGTACTACGGCCGCTGGTGGGGCGGCGAGGGACGCTTCTTCGACTTCACCGGCCCCAATGGCCGCAACACCTGGAAGCAGCTGCTGGAAGAGAACATCCTCAAAAAGGGCACCAAGACCGTCTGGAACGACAACTGCGAGATGGACGGTGTGGAGGACCGCGACGCCCAGTGCGACTTTGAGGGCAAAAAGGGCACCATGGCAGAGCTGAAGATCCTGCACTCCAACCTGATGGCCTACACCGCCAAGCAGGCGCTGGCAGACGTGTACCCCGGCGAGCGCCCCTACATCATCAACCGCGCAGGCTACGCCGGTATCCAGCGCTACGCACAGGTGTGGGGCGGCGATAACCTGACCGATTGGCGCACCGTCAAGTTCAACATTGCCACCATTCTGGGCATGGGCCTGTCCGGCTGCTCCAACATGGGCTGCGATATCGGCGGCTTTGCAGGCCCTGCACCCGAAGCGGAACTGCTGCTCCGCTGGCTGCAGAACGGCATCTTCCAGCCGCGCTTCTGCCTGAACTCCGCCAACAACGATAACACCGTTACCCAGCCGTGGATGTACGAGGAGAACCTGCCCTACATCCGTGCAGCTTACCAGCTGCGCTACCGTCTGATGCCCACCCTGTACTCCCTGATGTACGAGTCCAACCAGAACGGTATGCCGGCATGGCGTCCGCTGTTCCTGGAGTTCCCGGATGACCCCAAGTGCTACACCGACAAGAACCTGACCTTTATGTTCGGCAAGAGCATTCTGGTGGCGAACGTGGTGGAAAAGGGTGCCACTACCCGCACCATCTACCTGCCCGCAGGCTGCACCTGGTACGATATGAACGATAATCTTCGTGCATACGAGGGCGGCCAGACCATCGAGGTTCCGGTCACGCTGGCAAGCATCCCCATGTTCCTGCGCGGCTCTGCCGTTGTGGTGACCACCGAGGACGTCAAGCACATCCTCAAGGACACCATGCGCCAGATCGACCTGCTGGTCGCTGCCGAGACCGACACCAGCTTTGTGCTGTACGATGACGATGG
>CAKTAT010000021.1:0-29094 GCA_934532365.1 uncultured Faecalibacterium sp.
TGGAGTCCAGAGGTAGGGAGGGGGGAGTCGGAACACCCCTCCCTGCCTCTGGCCCAGCGGAGCGTCCCTGCACGCTGCTGGCAAGCAGAAAGGCACTCCCGCAGCGATGACTGGGAAAGTTTTATCCGTCAACTTGCTCTAAATGACAGAGAGAAAGAACAAGAAAATGTAAACATTGGCTAACTTTAACTCAAGAAATAGAGTTAGTCATTGATGATTTTGATAAAAATGCAGAGCGATGCCGGCATAAAATTTGTTTGTTCATATAAACTAACTATGAGATATGAAAAAACTATTGACAAGCCGGGTTAGCAGCGGTAAACTGTCTACGCTGATAGTTACGGCTGACTAACCACCGCAGCATCACATCATTTTTATGGAAGGGGAGCACAGCGATGATGCCTTTGACGATGACAAAAGCAGGCGAGACCGTCACCATCCGCAGGATCAGCGGCAAGGACGAGGTTCGGCTGCATCTGGCCGAGCTGGGGTTCGTGGTGGGCAGCGAGGTGACCGTGGTCAACGAGATCGCGGGCAACCTGATCGTGCAGGTCAAGCAGAGCCGGCTGGCACTGGATAAGACCATGGCAAGCCGCATTATGGTGGCCTGAGGCAGCGCCTTCCCGGTGCTGCATGAAATAACGCAAGGGAGGAACGAGTACGATGAAAACACTGAAAGACGTAAAGGTGGGCGAGACCGCCACCGTGGCACGGCTGCACGGCGAAGGCCCGGTGAAGCGCCGCATCATGGATATGGGCATCACCAAGGGGGTGCAGATCTATGTGCGCAAGGTGGCACCGCTGGGCGACCCCATGGAGCTGACCGTGCGCAACTACGAGCTGAGCGTGCGCAAGGCCGACGCTGAGATGATCGAAGTGGTCTGATAAGACCAAAAGGGAGGAAAGGTATCCGCAATGAGCATTAAAATTGCACTGGCCGGCAACCCGAACTGCGGCAAAACGACCCTGTTCAACAACCTGACCGGCTCCAACCAGTACGTGGGCAACTGGCCCGGCGTGACCGTGGAAAAAAAGGAAGGCAAACTCAAGGGCGACAAGGACGTTGTCATTCAGGATCTGCCCGGCATCTACTCGCTGTCCCCCTACACGCTGGAGGAAGTTGTCTCCCGTACTTACCTTGTGAAGGAGAAGCCCGACGCTATCCTGAACATCATCGATGGCACCAACATCGAGCGCAACCTGTACCTGACCACCCAGCTCATCGAGCTGGGCATCCCGGTGGTGATGGCTGTGAACATGATCGATCTGGTGCGCAAGAACGGCGACACCATCGACCTGAAGAAGCTGAGCGCAGAGCTGGGCTGTCAGGCAGTGGAGATCAGCGCCCTGAAGGGCGAGGGCACCGAGGCTGCCGCCAAGGCTGCGGTCGCCGCTGCCAAGGCCGGCAAGACCGGCGAGCTGCCCCATGTGTTCACCGGCAGCGTGGAGCACGCCATTGCCCACATCGAAGAGAGCATTCAGGGCAAGGTGGACGACCGCTTCCTGCGCTGGTACGCCGTAAAGCTCTTCGAGCGGGACGAGAAGGTGCTGGCAGAGCTGGGGCTCGACAAGGCACTGGTGGACCACATCGACGAGCACATTCAGGACTGCGAAAAAGAGATGGACGATGACGCCGAGAGCATCATCACCAACCAGCGCTACGCCTACATCAACACCGTGGTGCACAAGGCAGTCAAGAAGAAGGCCCGCGTGGAGCACCTGACCGTTTCCGATAAGATCGACCGGATCGTCACTAACCGTGTGCTGGCACTGCCCATCTTTGCAGTGGTGATGTACCTGATGTACTCCCTGTCCATGGGCACCTCCATCGCGGACGGCGGCTGGGCGCTGGGCACCTTTGCCACCGAATGGACGAATGATGTGCTCTTCGGCGAGATTGTGCCGAACGCGCTGGGTGGCTTTTTGGAGAGCATCGGCGTGGCGGGCTGGCTGTACGGCCTGATCATGGACGGCATCGTGGCCGGTGTGGGCGCAGTGCTGGGCTTTGTGCCCCAGATGCTGGTACTGTTCTTCCTGCTGTCCATCCTGGAGGACGTGGGCTATATGTCCCGCGTGGCCTTTATCATGGACCGTATCTTCCGCAAGTTCGGCCTTTCCGGCAAGAGCTTCATCCCGGTGCTGGTGGGCACCGGCTGCGGCGTGCCGGGCGTTATGGCAAGCCGTACCATCGAGAACGAGCGTGACCGCCGCATGACCATCATGACCACCTGCTTCATCCCCTGCGGCGCAAAGATGCCCATCATCGGCCTGATCGCCGGTGCACTGTTCGGCGGCTCCTCGCTGGTGGCAGTGTCTGCCTACTTCATCGGCATGGCAGCCATCATCTGCTCCGGCATCATGCTGAAAAAGACCAAGGCCTTTGCGGGCGACCCCGCCCCCTTCGTTATGGAGCTGCCCGCCTACCATGTGCCCGCATGGGGCAACGTGCTGCGGGCAACCTGGGAGCGCGGCTGGTCCTTCATCAAGCGTGCAGGCTCTGTGATTTTGCTCTCCACCGTCATCCTGTGGTTTGCACAGGGCTTCGGCTTTGAGAACGGTGCCTTTGGCATGATCGAGGATCAGGACAACTCCATCCTCGCCATCGTCGCTACTAAGATCGCATGGATCTTCGCACCTCTGGGCTTCGGCAACTGGAAGGCTACTGTGGCAACCGTTACCGGCCTGATCGCCAAGGAGAACGTGGTGGGCACCTTCGGCGTGCTGTACCACTTCGGCGGCGAGCTTTCCGAGAACGGCGACGAGATCTGGGCAACGGTCGCACAGGACTACACCGCTCTGTCCGCTTACACCTTCATGATCTTCAACCTGCTGTGCGCCCCCTGCTTTGCCGCTATGGGTGCCATCAAACGTGAGATGAACAACGGCAAGTGGACGGCCTTTGCCATCGGCTATATGTGCGCACTGGCCTACTGCGCTGCACTGGTGGTGTATCAGCTGGGCGGCCTTATCACCGGCGAGGTGCACTTTGGCCTGTTCACCGTGGTGGCTGTTGTGGTGCTGGCAGCGTTCATCTACCTGCTGGTGCGCCCCAACAAGTACGCAAACAACAACGAAGTAAAGCTGGATACTTCCCGTATCTGATAGAAACGAAAGGGTGTATGCTGTATGATGGAATTTATTGCAACAAACTTTAATCTGCCCACCATCATCGTGGCAGCGCTGGTATTCGGCGCGCTGGGCTGGGTCGTATGGCACACCCACAAGCACGGCGGCGGCTGCAGCTGCGGCGGCGATTGCAGCCACTGCAAGGGCTGCCACTGAGGAATATTAAACCGCAAGGAGCGCGGGCTGAAACTCTCGGCTCGCGCTCTTTTTTAAGCAAAATAAAGTTAGCTTATGATAACACCGGGCAAGCCCCGGCGCGCAAAAAGGAGAGTGACCGGTATGCAGCTGACCGCAGCGCATCTGCGCTATCTGCTGGCCATCTACGAGGTAAGCCGCACCCATCTGGACATCAGCTCCCGCAGCATTGCGGAAAAGCTGGGGGTGACAAAACCCTCGGTGGTGCGCATTTTGAACCTGCTCATGGAGCAGGGCATGATCGTAAAGGAGTACTACGGTAAAATTTACCTGACTGACCGCGGCATCTGGGTGGCAAAGCGGGTGCAGCAGGAGCTGGACGCCATTCTGGCGCACTTCCCGCCGGTGAGCGGGGAACTGACATGCGAGGAGCAGTGGAACGCCGCCCTTGCCATGACCAGTGCCTTGCCCCAGCGCCTTTTCACCGCCGACTATGAGCGGATGGTGGAAGGGGAAGAGATTGAGGAGAAACACCCATGATAAACAAAAAACTGCTGTCCTTCGACCGGGCGGCGCTGCGCTATGTGGGAGCAAACGTGGCGTTCCAGTGGCTGGGGCTGATGTGTAATATCATCTTTGTCCGGGCGGTCGCCCGGCTGGTGGGGGCGGCCTTTGCGGGCAGCCTGACCGCTGCCGCGCTGCGGCAGAATATCCTGCTCTGCCTTGGCACGGTGCCGCTGCGCTTTGCCTTTACCATGCTGGCCTCCGGCATGAGCGATCAGGCCTCGCGGGATGTCAAACGCACCCTGCGCAGCAAAATTTACGAAAAGCTCACCCGCCTTGGCCCCGGCTATACCGAAACGGTGGCCACCAGCGAGGTGGTCATGCTGGCCAGCGAGGGCGTGGAGCAGATCGACACCTACTTTGCAAAATATCTGCCGCAGCTGTTCTACAGCCTGCTGGCACCTGTCACCCTGTTTGCGCTGCTGGTGGGGGTGCACGCGCGGTCGGCGGTCATTCTGCTGTGCTGTGTGCCGCTGATCCCCATGTCCATCGTGGCGGTGCAGAAATTTGCCAAAAAGCTGCTGGCCAGCTACTGGAGCGAGTACACCACGCTGGGCGACAGCTTTCTGGAGAACATTCAGGGGCTGACCACTCTGAAAATTTATCAGGCCGATGGCTGGAAGCATGCGCAGATGAACGCCGAAGCCGAGCGCTTCCGCAAGATCACCATGCGGGTGCTGACCATGCAGCTGAACTCGGTCACCCTGATGGACCTGATGGCCTACGGCGGCGCGGGGCTGGGCATTATCAGCGCCGTGGCGGCCTTTGCGGCGGGGCAGCTGGAGCTGACCGCCACCCTGACCATTTTGCTGCTGGCAGCAGACTTTTTCCTTCCGCTGCGGCTGCTGGGCAGCTACTTCCACATTGCCATGAACGGTGCGGCCTCGGCGGAGAAGATCTTCCGTCTGCTGGCAGCTGAGGAGCCGCAGGACGGCGCCGAGAGCGCCCCGGCGGACACCACGCTGGCGCTGGAGGATGTGACCTTTGGCTACGAGGCCGGCCGCACCGTGCTGCAGGATGTCTCCTTTACCGTGCCGCAGGGCAGCTTTGTCTCGCTGGTGGGCGCTTCCGGCAGCGGCAAAAGCACCATTGCCGCCCTGCTGGCGGGGCGCTGCACCGGGTATACCGGGCAGGTGACCATGGGCGGCGTGCCGGTGCAGCAGCTGCAACAGGCTGCACGGCAGCGCACCCTGACCGTTGTGCCCCATGATTCCACCATTTTTAAAGGCACGGTGGAAAACAACCTGCGCATGGCAAAGCCGCAGGCCGCCGAAAGCGAACTCTGGGCGGCGCTGGAAGAGGTGAACCTTGCGGACTTCTGCCGCAGCCAGAACGGCTTGCAGACCGCCGTGCACGAGGGCGGCAGCAACCTTTCCGGCGGGCAGCGGCAGCGCCTTGCCATGGCGCGCGCTTTGCTGCACGATACCCCCATCTACCTCTTCGATGAAGCCACCTCCAACGTGGACGCCGAGAGCGAAAACGACATCATGGCGGCTATCCGGGGTCTGGCGGGGAAAAAGACGGTGATCCTGATCTCCCACCGGCTGGCGAACGTGGTGGACAGCGACTGCATCTATGTGCTGGAAAACGGCAGCATTGCCGAGCACGGCACCCACGCGCAGCTGCTGGCGCAGCAGGGCGCTTACTGCCGCCTGTACACCGCCCAGAAGCAGCTGGAGACCCTTGCAAAGGAGGATGCCTGATGCATAATACAACGAACCATCGCACGCCCGCCGCCATTGTGGCGCGGCTGATCGTGCTGGTAAAGCCCATGCTGCCCATCATGCTGGCAGCCATCGTTATGGGCGTGGCGGGGCATTTCTGCGCCACCTTCATCACCATTTTCGGCGGCTTTGCCATCCTGACCGCTGCCGGGCTGCAAAGCCCGCTGCCCACCGTGGGCACGGCCTTCGGGTGCATTCTGGTGTTCGCCCTGTTGCGCGGCGTGCTGCGCTATGCGGAGCAGGCCTCCAACCACTATATCGCCTTCCGGCTGCTGGCGCTCATCCGGGATAAGGTGTTCGGCGCGCTGCGCCGCCTGACCCCCGCAAAGCTGGAGGGCCGCGACCGGGGCGATTTGATCTCCCTCATCACCGCCGACATCGAGGCGCTGGAAGTGTTCTACGCCCACACCATCTCGCCGGTGTGCATCGCCGTGCTCTGGGCGGCGGGCATCACCGCCTTTACGGCGCACTGGCACATCCTGCCCGCGCTGGTGCTGCTGGCGGGCTATCTGCTGGTGGGCATGGCGCTGCCGGTGTGGAGCGCAAAGCGCGGACAGGCTGTTGCCCGGGAATACCGGCAGGCGCTGGCGGATACCAACAGCGATGTGCTGGAAAGCCTGCGCGGCCTGCGGGACACCCTGCAGTATCAGGACACCGCCGCCCGGGCAGCGGGCATCACCGCCCACAGCGAGGCGCTGGGCACAAAGCAGACGGCGCTGAAGTACCGCGAGGGGCTGATCGTAGCCGTGACCAACACCCTGATCTTATTCACCACGCTGGCGGTACTGGGCGTGAGCCTGTGGCTCTACCAGCGCGGCGCGCTGGCGGCGCAGGGGGTGCTGGTGTGCACCCTGACCGCCCTCAGCTCCTTCGGGCCGGTGGTGGCGTTGGCGAACCTTGGCGCAGGGCTGACGCAGGTATTTGCCAGCGCAGACCGCGTGCTGGCGCTGCTGGACGAAGCACCGGTGACCCCCGAGGTGACCGACGGCGAAAACACCCCCTTTGCGGGGGCCGAGGTGCGCAGCGTCAGCTTTGGCTACGCGGGGGAGCAGGTGCTGCGGGAGATCAGCCTGACCATTCCGGAAAAAAAGATCGTGGGCATCACCGGACGCTCCGGCAGCGGCAAAAGCACCCTGCTGCGGCTGCTGATGCGCTTTTGGGACGTGCAGACCGGCAGCATCCGGTTCGGGGATGCGGACATCCGGCGGGTGAACACCGCCGCCCTGCGGGCGCAGGAGAGCCTTGTGACCCAGGAGACCGAGCTGTTTGCGGACACCATCGGCAACAACATCCGCATCGCAAAGCGGGATGCCACGCAGGAAGAAGTGGAGGCCGCCTGCAAAAAGGCTGCGCTGGATGACTTTATCCGCAGCCTGCCCAAGGGATACGACACCCCTGTGGGCGAGCTGGGCGGCACCCTTTCCGGCGGCGAGCGGCAGCGCATCGGCGTGGCGCGGGCGTTTTTGCACGATGCACCCTTTCTGCTGCTGGACGAGCCCACCTCCAACCTTGACAGCCTGAACGAGGGCATCATCCTGCGCGCCGTCCGCGCCGAGTGCAAGGACCGCACGGTGCTGCTGGTATCCCACCGCAAGTCCACCATGGCTGCGGCGGATGTGAGCTTCTCGGTAGAGAGCGGAAGAGTAAGCTGAATAAATGCAATGCCGGAGCGTCCGCAGACGCTCCGGCATTGCTCTATTAAAAATCTTTTTCCGCTATTACTCGGAGAGCGGCGCTTCGGGAGCGGGCGCGGCAACGTTTGCCGGGACAGCGCTCTGCCCGGCGGGAATGGTCTCCGGCAGGGCGGTGGCAGCCTCCACGGTCTGGGCAGCAGCAGCCTCCACGGTCTGGGCAGCAGCAGTCTCCACAGTCTGGGCGGCGGTCTCCACGGTCTGGGCAGCAGTCTCCGCAGTCGCTACGGCGGCTTCCGCAGTGGTCTCGGCAGCGTTTTCCGCTGCTGCGGCGGCTTCCTCGGCGGCCTTGGCGGCACGCTCGGCCCGCAGCTGCTCGGCGCGCTGACGCGCTTCCTCCTGCCGCTTCTGGGTGCGCGCCTTGATGCGGCACACCGAGCACAGACCCTCGGCGCTGTCCGGGGCAATGGGCTTGCCGCACTGCTTGCACAGGGTCTTGGTGCACTTGTGCAGCACCACGGGGCCAAGGGTGGTAAGCTGGTACAGCTTCATGCCGTCAAAGCCCTTGTTGGAGCACACGTTCATGCACACGCCGCACTCGCTGCACTTCCACGGAGTAAGTATCATGCGGGTCTGGCCGTTTGGCATGTCCTCAAACTTCAAAGCGTTGGCGCGGCAGGCCTTCTCGCACCGGCCGCAGCCGAAGCAGTTGTCGGTGAACTTGGGCATATAGTAGCCGTACTGCAGGGGCGTTTCCATGGCGGCTTTCAGCTGCTTTGTGCGCTGGTGCAGCAGCAGACGGAAGTCCACCCCGCTGTCCTCCTCGCTGCGCAGGCCGGGCAGCATCTGCAGCAGCTTTTTGGTGCCGCTCTTGGAGCCGTGGCTCACCTGCTCCAGCATCTCGCGGCGGGTCAGCTCCTGCACATGGTAGGGGTACTCCTTTTCCTCATACGCCAGCGAGAACCGCGCCTCGAACACCGGCTGACCGAAAAAGTCCACAAGGCGGGTCAGTTCTTTGCGCAGCTGCTCGGCGCACAGGTCGTTCTCGCACCCGCCGCAGGGGGTCAGGTCCAGCACGATCTTTTTGTTCAGCGCCAGATACGCCAGCGCCTCCCACGAGAGGGCACAGATGCAGCTGCGCACCACGGTGTTCTTGCGGGTAGATTTCTCACAGCCGATCCAGATGGTATCGCTGTCGGAGTCTGCCGCGGCGGTATCCCGCTGCACCTGCTCCGGCGAGGGCGCAATGCAGCCGCTGCGGCAGGCGGAAACGCACAGCCCGCAGTCGGTGCAGGGGTCCCAGTCCTTGACAAGGTTCGGGCGGGAGAAGATCTCCTCGCCGTAGGGGCAGATGTCCTTGCAGGTCGTGCAGGGCTTGCGGTGGGGGTGCAGGTTCCAGCATTGACGGCGGTTGATCTCTGGATGGGTGGTCTTCATCAGGGCATCCATTGCAGTTCTGGTAAAAAAGCCCATGGTCTTACTCCTTTTCCACAACAGAGGTAAGTGCGGCGTGATCGAGCAGGAAGCGCTGCACCTTCTGGTTGGTCACGGCGGCGGCGATGGCGTCCCGGCTGAGCACCTTGCGGATCTCCTCCTCCGGGGTGTCGTGCAGCTTGGAAAGGCGGGCGATCTCGGCGTCCACCTCCTGCTGGGTCACGGTGATCTTTTCGGCCTCGGCGATGGCGCGCACTGCCAGCACTGCCCGCAGCTGGCGCTCAGCTTCCTTGCGGTAGCCCTCCCGCACCTGCTCCGGGGTCAGCCCGGCGCTCTTGCAGTAGAGCTCCATGGTCATCTGGCTCTTGCGCAGCCGCTGGCGCAGCTGGGTCATCTGGTATTCGGCGTTCTGTGCCAGCAGCTCGGCGGGCAGCGCCACGGTCAGGTTCGCGCCTGCCATATCCAGCAGCGCCGCCCCGGCAATGCGGTCGGCGTTGGCCTCGTGGGAAAGGCGCTTTTTCTCCCGCAGGCTTTCCCGCAGGGCCTCCAGATCGTCAAAGCCCAGCGCTTTTGCAAGGGCATCGTCCACCGGGGGCACCTGTTTGCGCTCCACGGTGTGCAGGCAGATTTCAAACTGCGCGGTCTTGCCGGAAAGCTCCGGCACGCGGAAATCGGCGGGGTAGGTGAAGTCGAAGCGGAAAGTCTCGCCCGCGCAGTGGCCGTACACGGCTTCTTCAGCGGCGGGCATCAGCTGCCCGGTGCCCAGCACCACGGTCACCTGCTCCATCCGGCTGTCCGGGATGGATGCCCCCTCCAGAAAGCCCTCGAAATCCAGCGTGACCCGCATCCCGCGGGCGGCGGGCGCGTCGGTGGGCGCAAAGGGCGCATGGACCCGCGCCAGATTGCCGATATCCGCCTCTACGGCTTTATCCGATACCGGGCGCACCCGGCGGGTGAAGGCAAGCCCCTTGTACTGCCCCAAGGTGGCAGCGGGCATGGTGTTTGCAGTTTGTTCCATAGTCGAACACTCCTTTTTATAAAAGCGGCGTTACAGCCCGCGGGCGGCCAGCCAGCTTTCTGCGACTTCGGAGAACATCTCCGGGTACTGGGCATCCTCTTCCTTAAAGGCGCTCAGGTAGTACTCCACCTCGGCGCGGGTGGGGGCTACGGTGCGCCGCCAGATGGTAAAGGTGGTGCCGTTGCCCATATCAAAGGTGGCTTCCTGCGCAAAGTACTCGTCCCGCACCGCAAGGAACATCTCGTTCAGCTTGTGGGACATCTCGCCCTTGCCCACAAAGGTCTGGGGGAAGGGGTCGGCGGTGATAACGTACTTTGCTTCAAAGAACTGCATGGGGAAGTTGTGGGTGCCCGGCACCGAGAAGCCGAAGGCCAGCTTATTGTTGATGGGCGTTGCGGGCAGAAGGCAGTTCTTGAAGTGATCCGGGCAGTACAGCATATCGTGGGGGATCATGTAGCTGATCTCGCCTTCGGCGCAGTGGGTGTCGATCCAGTTGGCAATGGCCTTGATCTGCGGCAGATCTTTGCGGTCATAGATCAGGTCATCAATAGCGGCAAAATCGCGGGCGCTCGACTGCAGAGAGGCCGAGAGAATAGTGCGGCCGATGAGAAAATCCGGCAGTGCGACGGTGGTAAGGGGAGAGCAGCGCACCGAGGTGGCAAAGGCGATGGTAAACAGCCAGAAGCCGATCTTCAGGTTCCGGCGGCGGGTGATGCCCTCGGCCAGCGCGGCAGCGCCCAGCAGGAACAGCAGAAGCCAGCCGGGTAAAAACAGCAGCATCTGGTGGGAGCCGGTGGTCTGCACCCGGGTAAACAGCAGCATACTCAAAAGGATCTCCAGCCCGGCAAGGCAGGGCAGCGCGGGCATTTTGCGCCTTTTCAGGCAGAACCACAGCCCCAGACCGATGAGCACAAAGTTCATCAGGCCCATGCGGACGTTTTGCAGGTAGATCTCCGTGACCATGCCGCCGCCGTTATAGTAGGAATAGCGCTCGGCGTAGCTGTAGCCGAGGATGCGGCTGACCATCGGCCACAGCAGCACCAGCATGGCCACCATGCTCATCAGACCGAACAGCACGAGGTTGCGCACCTGCAAAAGCGCCTGCTTTTTCTGCCCGGCGCAGGCAATGCGCGCGCTGCTTACCAGCACCAGCACCGCGTAGGCAAAGTAGTAGCCCACTACAAAATATAAGTACCACCGGCGGGAAAGGATGATGGCTGCCGTGGCGGCAAACAGCAGACAAAAGCGCACCGGCTCCAAGCGTTCAAACCGGAAGTCCAGCGTGAGCAGCAGAATGCTGAAGCCGAAGATGAGGCCGAACCAGTCCGGCTGGCTGAGCATGGCGCTCATGCGCAGCCACGGGTAGGTGACCATCCATGTCATGCCGATGAGGAAGTACCAGAAGCGGTTTTTCACCCGCAGCAGCTGCCCCACCTTGATGGTAAGCCCTGTCAGCAGCACCAGCAGCATGGGCAGGACGCTGAACACCTGACAGAAGGCAAAGCTGTCGCCGGTGCGGTCACTCAGGCAGAAGGGAAAATCCAAAAACAGGGTGATGAAGTTGGTGTAGTCCTCGGCAAGGGAGCCGAAGATGTAATGGAAACCCGCTGCCGGGCTTTGCAAAAAGGCTGCCTCGGCGCCGTACTGCTTGTTGATGTAGTTGACGTAATCCCAGATATACACAAAGCTGCGGCGGTTTAGCGCCCAGAAAAAGTAGACCAGTGCCGCCGCCCACAGGCCGACGAGCACCGCTTTGTGGAACAGGTCAAACTTTATCCCCGCCACCCGCAGCACCAGCAGCACACAGGCAAACAGCGCTAAGTTGCACCACAGGCTCACCAGCGGAAAAAAGAACTTGCTGCCGGGTGCCGCCAGCGCAAAAACAGCCAGCAGCACCGCCGCTGCGGCCAGCACCAGCGCAGTTTTCGCCGCAGCGGAAACGCGGGGCTTTGTAATGGGTTCGGACATGGAACAAGATCCTCCTTGCAAAGTTTCACACCCTACAGTATAACAACTCCCCGGGGCACTGTCCAGCACCCCGGCGGCGAAAAATGCAGAATGTCCCGCCGCTTTCAAAGCAGACGGGACATTTTTGCATAAATATTACTTAGTGGAATCTTCCGCGGCGGCCTTTGCAGCCTTGGCGGCCTTGCGCTTTTGCGCCAGTGCCTTGTTGGCGCTCAGGCGGGCGGCGTCCGGGTTCGGGGCTTCCGGGGTAAGCCGCAGCAGATAGCTGCCCATGGCGGGCAGGTCCAGCGTCAGGGTGTAGTCCCTGCCGAACACGCCGCCGTCGGTGGTGTGGAAGCTCTGCTTGCGGTGCGCCTTGTGCACGCCGCCCCAAGTGCCGGCCTCGGTATCCAGCACCAACTCTGCGCTGCAGGGGAACTTGAGGTACAGGGGGAACTTTTTGTGGGCGTGGTCCTGCGTGTTCATGACGCAGAGCAGGTTCTGCCCGCGCCCCTTGCGCAGCCATGCGTACACGCCCTCGGCGCAGCTTTCGCTGGCCACCCACTCAAAGCAGTCCGGGTTGTACTCGCCGTCATACAAAGCGGGCTCGGAGGCGTAGATGCGGCTCAGGGCAGCAAAGTACTTCTGGAAGGCATCGTGGAAGGGGTATTCCAGCAGATTCCAGTCCAGCTCCCGCTTTTCGTCCCACTCCCGGAAGTGTGCCAGCTCGTTGCCCATAAAGTTCAGCTTTTTGCCGGGATGGGTGTACATATAAAAATACAGGGTGCGCAGCTGGGCGCATTTTTCCGCGTAGCTGCCCCACAGCTTATCAATGATGGTCTTTTTGCCGTGCACCACCTCATCGTGGCTCAGCGCCAGCAGATACAGCTCGTTGTAGAAATAGTGCATACTGAATAGCAGTTTGCCGTAGCAGCCCGGGCGCTCGCCGAAGGGGGTGGCAAAGTAGTCCAGCGTGTCGTGCATCCAGCCCATGTCCCACTTGTAGTCAAAGCCCACGCCTTCGTAGCGGGTGGGGGCGGTCACCTTGAGGAAGTTGGTGGAGTCCTCTGCCATGTAGATGCCGGTGGGCCAGCGCTCGTTGAGGCCGTGGTTCAAACTGCGCAAAAAGTTCACCGCGCCCTGATTCACGCCGCGGTTGGGGTTGCCCTGCCAGTACAGCGCCCGGGAGATGGCGTCCATGCGGATGCCGTCGCAGTGGTACACGTCCATCCACAGCCCGGCGGCGCTGCTCAAAAAGCTGCACACCTCCCGGCGGTAATAGTTGAAGTTGCAGGTGCCCCACTCGCTCTGCCCCACATCGCTGTCGTACTCGTACAGGTGGGTGCCGTCAAACTTGGCCAGCGCGTCGGCGTTGGCGGCAAAATGCACCGGCACAAAGTCCATGATGACGCCGATGCCCATGCGGTGGCAGGCGTTGACAAAGCTTGCAAACTGGGCGGGGGTGCCGTAGCGGCTGGTCACCGAGAAGTAGCCGGTGGTCTGGTAGCCCCAGCTGCCGTCAAAGGGGTGCTCTGCCAGCGGCAGCAGTTCCACATGGGTAAAGTGATGCTCCAGCAGCCACGGAATCAGCTCCCGCGCCAGCTCCTCGTAGTTGTACCACCCGTCCGAGCCGTCCGGCTGGGTGGTGCCGGGCTTATGCTTCCAGCTGCCGGCGTGCAGCTCGTAGATATTCAGCGGGCGGTTGCGGCATTTGTCCCGCCGCTCCATCCACGCGGTGTCGTCAAAGGTAAAGTCCAGCTTTGCCAGCTTGCTGGCGGTGCCGGGGCGCAGCTCGGTGGCAAAGGCGTAGGGGTCGCTGCGCATCACGGTGCTGCCGTCTGCGCCATGCACGCGGTATTTGTACAGGTCGCCCTCCGCAAGGCCGGGGATAAAGGCGCTCCACACGCCGGTATCGGCTTTTTCCATGGGCACGCCGCGCTCCCAGCCGTCAAAGCCGCCGCACACCTCCACGGCGGTGGCACCGGGTGCCCACACGGCAAAACGCCAGCCCTCGGCGCCGTTTGGGTCGGTGCAGGGGTGCGCACCCAGAATGCGGTAGGCATCGAAGCAGTCGCCACTGAAAAACGTGCGGGGGATCACAGGGTAATTCATGCAAAGATCTCCTTACTTCTCTATGTTGACCGGCGGTGTGCGCCGGTTGATACAAGGCTGTTTGGGCAAACTATCCAAGAAAAACGCTTTTTTACCGGCACAGTAGCCGATAATCTTAGCGAATCCTGACAAAAATCGGCAAAAATACACATATTTGCCAGAGTGTGTGGTATACTGTTGCTACCGCCTTACAAGCGGTGCAACTTTTTATAGCAATAGAATGGGAGCGAACGATCATGGCTTGGTATGACGAAGCAGTATTTTATCACATCTATCCGCTGGGGCTGTGCGGCTGCGCGCACGAAAACGATGGCCAGCCCACCCCGGGCGCTTTTGCAAAGCTGGAGGCTTGGGCGGCCCACGCGGCAAAGCTGGGCTGTACGGCCATCTACATCGGCCCGCTGTTCGAGAGCGGCTCCCACGGCTACGATACCATCGACTACCGTCTGGTGGACCGCCGCCTTGGCACCAACGAGGAGTTCAAGGCCTTTGTAGCGGCCTGCCACGCCCGCGGACAGCGGGTCATCGTGGACGGCGTGTTCAACCATGTGGGCCGCGATTTCTTTGCGTTCCAGGACCTGAAGGCGAACCGCGAGAACGCCCGCTATAAGGACTGGTTCTGCGATGTGAACTTCTGGGGCAACAACGAGTATAACGACGGCTTTTCCTACGGCAACTGGGGCGGCTACAACCTGCTGGTCAAGCTGAACCAGCGCAACCCGGAGGTGCAGCAGTACCATTATGATACTGTCCGCTTCTGGGTGGAGCAGTTCGACATCGACGGAATCCGTCTGGATGCAGCGGATGTGCTGGATTTTGATTTTATGCGCGGGCTGCGCCGCCTGGCCAACGAGGTCAAGCCGGAGTTCTGGCTGATGGGCGAGGTCATCCACGGCGATTACAGTCGCTGGGCAAACCCGGAAATGCTGCACTCTGTGACCAACTACGAACTGCACAAGGGCCTGTGGAGCGGCCACAACGACCACAACTATTTTGAAATTGCCCACACCATGCGCCGGCTGCAGGGGCTGTGCCACGACACCCGGCTGTATCTCTTCTCGGATAACCACGATGTGGAGCGCCTGCCCAACAAGCTGCGCAACCGGGAGCACATCCGGCACATCGCCATTCTGGTGTACAGTCTGTGGGGCATCCCGTCCATCTACTACGGCTCGGAGTTCGGCATCGAGGGCAAAAAGGAGTGGGGCAGCGACTGGCCGCTGCGCCCCTGCTTGGAGCTCAGCGACTACGCGGAGGCAGAACGTACAAATCCTGTTACCAGTGTATACAAAGCGCTGGGGAAATGCAAGGCTGAATTGCCGGAAATGACCTACGGCGAGGTAAAAGAATTGCAGCTCACCACCCAGTGCTACGCCTTTGCCCGTGTGCTGGACGGCAAGGCCGTGGTAGCGGTGCTGAATAACGGCGATACCCCCGCACAGCTGGAGTTCCAGCTGCCGGTGGAAACCGCCAAGGTCACCGACCTGCTGGCGGACACTGTGGGCGCGCAGGAGGTGCTGGTCTCCACCGAGTGGAACCGCATGAAGGTGCAGCTGCCCTCCAACTACGCCACCCTGTTGAGGTTGGAATAAATCTTGCACATTGCGCCGCGTTTTGCTACAATAAGGAGAGAATAGTCGTTTTACGGAAAGGAAGCCTGAACCCCTATGAATGCAGCACAGCGCAGAGAACGCATCCTGACCCGGCTGAACAGCGCCGGTGCCCCTTTAAGCGCCAGCACACTGGCCGCCGAGCTGGGGGTGTCGCGGCAGATCGTGGTAGGGGATGTGGCGCTGCTGCGCGCCGGCGGGGCACAGATCGATGCCACCCCCCGGGGCTATCAGCTGCACCCGGCGGAAAAGGGCTATACCGGCATTCTGGCCTGTGTGCACCGCACGCAGGAGGAGATGCGCCGGGAGCTGTACACCGTGGTGGATCAGGGCGGCACGGTGGTGGACGTGGCGGTGGAAAACAGCCTCTACGGCGAGATCCGCGCCACGCTGAACCTGT
The DNA here is from genome assembly GCA_934532365.1 of uncultured Faecalibacterium sp. Classification (GTDB taxonomy): domain Bacteria; phylum Bacillota; class Clostridia; order Oscillospirales; family Ruminococcaceae; genus Faecalibacterium. Next base: position 15,702 of record CAKTAT010000021.1, read on the forward strand.
GCAACCGGTACGATGTGGACAACTTTATCCGTCAGGCGGCGGATGCACCCGAAAGCCTGTTGAGCCGCATGACCGGCGGCGTGCACCTGCACACTTTGCGCTGCCCGGACAAGGACACCTTTGCCCGCATCCGCGAGGCGCTGGAGCAGCAGGGGCTTTTGTACCGCAAGGAGTAACCCTGCTGCGCTTATACCCAGTATAAAAAGGGCTGCGGGGCTTGTCTATCCGCAAAACAGGGAAAACGTTGGAAAATCAACAAAAAAGCAAAAGAGGTGGGTTTTCTGGATATCCGCATTGAAAAGACCGAGCGCGCCATCAAGCAGGCCTTTATGGAGCTGCGAACCGAAAAGCCGGTGGAGAAGATCCGTGTCAAGGAGCTGTGCGACCGCGCCTGTATCAATAAATCCACATTTTACGCCCATTATCAGGATATCTATGCGCTTGCCAACGCCATGGAGGATGAGATGGTGCAGGCGGTGGTGGAAAGCCTGCCCCGCCTGACCGCCAGCGATGTGAGCGAGCGCACCGAGTGGCTTGCGCGGGAGATGTTCCGCGCCTTTGCCGAGCATCGGGAGGAGATCACTGTGCTCTTCTCCGGCTCCCGGCAGGGGCTGTTCATCAACCGGGTGGAGCAGGCCATGTGCCAGTGCATCGCCCAGACCGACCCCACCTTTGAGACGGACGTAGTGCGCAAGGTGGTGCTTTCCTTCTGCGTGCAGGGGTGCTACTACACCTTTACCAGCTACTGTGGCCAGATGGACGAAAAGCGCCTTGTAACGCTGCTTGCCTCCATCGCCCGCGCCGCGCAGCGGATACGGATGTAAAAGCAAAAGACCTCCAGCTTGTCGCTGGAGGTCTTTTGTTTTTGGAGCCTTACACGCCCGATGCGCCATAGTTTGCCAGTACGCGGGCGGAGGGGTCGTTGACGTTGCAGCCCGGCCAGGCTTTGTTGGGCATCCAGAAGCCCACGATGGTGCGGCTCTGGTCGTGGTAGTACTTCTCAAAAATTTCGCGGTAGAACAGGCTCTCCTTGGTAAAGGGCATGCAGTGTGCCGAGTAGTTTGCCCGGCGCATCTGGAACTCCTCGTCGGTGTACAGGCTCTCGGCGTACTCCTTGATGTCGTCCACCATGCTGTGGCCTACGGCGTCCGAGAAGGCGGCCTTTTCGCGCCACAGGATCTCCGGCGGCAGCCAGTCGCCCTCAAAGGCCTTGCGCAGCAGATACTTGCCCTTGCCGTAGCGGTTCAGCTTCTTTTCCGGGTCGATGGCCATGACGTACCGCACAAAATCCAAGTCGCCAAAGGGCACACGGGCCTCGATGCTGTTGGAGGAGATGCAGCGGTCTGCCCGCAGCACATCGTACATATACAGCTCGCGGATGCGCTTCTGGCTCTCCTGCTGGAAGGCGTCGGCGGTGGGTGCGTAGTCGGTATATTTGTAGCCGAACAGCTCGTCCGAGATCTCGCCGGTCAGCAGCACACGCACATCAGTCTGCTCGTGGATGGCCTTGCACAGCAGGTACATGCCCATGCTGGCGCGGATGGTGGTGATATCCCATGTGCCAAGCAGGCGGATGACCTCTTCCAGGCTGCTGAGCACCATCTCCCGGTTGATGATGATTTCGTGGTGCTCGCTGCCAAGATACTCCGCAGTCTGCCGGGCGTATTTCAGGTCGATGGCATCGGTGTCCATGCCGATGGCAAAGGTGCGGATGGGCTTGCCCAGCTTCTTGGCGGCAATGGAGCACACCAGCGAGGAGTCCAGACCGCCGGAAAGCAGAAAGCCCACAGGTGCATCGGCATCCAGCCGCTTTTCCACACCGGCGATGAGCTTTTCGCGGATGTTCTTCAGGATGGTGGGCATATCATCCTGCATGGGGGCGGGCACATCGGCAATGTCCTCGTAGCGCACAAAGCGGCCGTCGCAGTAGTAGCTGCCGATGGGGAAGGGGCGGATATCATCGCACCAGCCGATGAGGTTGCGCATCTCGGAGGCAAAGGCAATCTTGTGGCTGGACTTGGAGTAGCCGTAGAACAGCGGACGGATGCCGATGGGGTCGCGGGCGGCAATGAGCCGATCCTTGCGGGAATCATACATGATCAGCGCAAACTCCGCGTCCATGTGGCGGAACATATCCAGCCCGTACTCGTAGTACAGCGGCAGCAGGATCTCGCAGTCACAGTCAGAGCAGAACTTGTAGCCCCGGCGCTTTAAGATCTCCTTTTCGAACCGGAAGCCGTACAGCTCGCCGTTGCACACCACGCAGTCCGCGCCCCGGTAAAAGGGCTGCATCCCCTCCGGGGTCAGTCCCATGATGGCAAGCCGCCCAAAGCCCATCAGGCCGTAGGGACCCTCCACCACCCGCTGGTCATCCGGCCCGCGGTCCACGGTGCGCAGCAGATACTCCTTGAATTTTTCGGCACTCAAATCGTGCCCCGTATAACCCATAACACAACACATACTTCTTACCCCTCTTGTAAAAACGATAAAAATAAAAATACGGCAGCCATTCATCCCATAGTCCTAGGACGAATATGCTGCCGTATCCGTGGTGCCACCTAAATTACCGGCACGCAGAACATGCCAGTCACTTTTGTGCGCTCTCCCCGTTGAAAGCACTGCCGCGATAACGAGCGGCGCACGTCTGCCCCTACTGCTGCACACGCAGGTTCAGGGAGCGGCTCACGGGTGTTCTTCGGGCTTCGTTTTCTGCGCGGCTTCCAGCATCCCGCACTCTCTGTAAGAAAAACCTGAGGCCTTACTTTTCCCGGTCAACGCTTTTATTGTCTGCATTGTATCACGGGTTTTTGTCCGTGTCAACACAGCAGGCGCATTTTTTTGTAGACTGTTCTTCTGTTGCGGACGGTGCCGCGTTTTGCGCGCAATGACGGCACAGCCCGTACAGCACGCTGCCCTCGCATTGCAGGGTGAAGCCGTGCTCCGCCATCAGGTGGGCGCGCACCTCGTCCATAAAATGGCAGTCCAGGTGATAGATGCGCCCGCACTGCACGCACTTGAGGTGCAGGTGCTCCCGGCAGTGGCGCCCCTCGTCCACATACTGGAACACCGCCCGCTCGCCTTTGTCGGCCACATATTTCATAATGCGCTGCTCGCCGGCAAGCTTATCCAGATAGCGGTACACGGTGGTGGGGTTGGGGCTTGCGCCCTGCTCCTCCAGATGCTCCAGAATGTTGGAGGCGCTTACCGCGTGCTGGCGGTTGTTGATGAGGTAATCCAAGATGAGCTGTCGGGTGCGGGTGTTGTAACCATCGCTTCGTGCCATGAGAGTTTCGGTCCTTTCCGGTGTAGATGTGTTGTTTTTTAGCCCTATTGTAGCACAGCTTGCGCTTGGATGCAAAAGAAACGGGAGAAAAGTCTGTCTGTTTGGCGACAAGCACAAAAAACCTTGTAAAAAGTAGCAAAATCGGGGCGTAATCTTTGTATAAAACGGAAAACACGCCAAAGTTAAGCAAAAAGTCTTGTAAAAAATGCCCTAATGTGAAATAATATACTAGATAAAGTGGTTGGATTGCAGCCGGGATACAAGCTGGCTGAACATGAAGAAGAAGAAGCCGGCAGCGGCGGGTTTGCGCTGCCGGTTCGGACGTTTTGAAGCGTTTTTTGGAGAAGAAGAATAGGAGAGTGTGCTTATGAAAGAGCAGGATGCACAGGCAAAGCTCAGCCTGAAGCTGCAGGCGTACCAGTACCTCAAGACCAAAATTTTGAACTGCGAGTACCGCCCTAACGAGTTTTTGAACGAGCAGAAGCTCTGCGCCGAGATGGGCAACATCAGCCGCACCCCCATGCGTGATGCGCTGGGGCGTCTGGAGCAGGAGGGGCTGATCACCATTCTGCCCAAAAAGGGTCTGATGGTCTCCGGCATCACCGAAGAGGACGTGCACAGTATGTTTGAGATGCGTCTTTTGGTGGAGCCCTATGCCCTGCGTACTTACGGCAATGCCATCCCGCGCGAGCAGCTGGAGGCCTACGCCGAACTGATGCACCACAGCGAGCGCATCGAGGACTTCTGCGAGTCGGACGACGACTTCCACGAGCTGCTGATGAGCACCCTGCCCAACAAGTATTTGCGCTCTGCCTACGACCGCATTACCGGCCTGAACACCCGCTTCCGCATCATGACCGGTAAGGTGAGCATGATCAATCAGGAGCAGACCTGTGAGGAGCATCTGCAGATCCTAGACGCCGCCCTGTCCGAGGACTGGGACGGCGCAGCCATGGCGCTGCAGCACCATCTGGAGCTGGCCCGCGATAAGGCCGAGGGCGTCATCAAGGTCATCCGCCTGTGGTAAAGGAATAAAAGTGAAAAGGTCTGCTGCACCGGCACGGTGCAGCAGACCTTTTGCTTTTTGTCAGTAGAACGATTCAGAATGGCCTCCGTGTGCGCTTTGACCATAATCAGCGGAATTGTTATCTATAATATACGAACAGCCAAGCCTGCGGGCTTGGCTGTTCGACTTTTCACAAGAGAAGAAAAACGGCAGTCTTATTTCTCCACCTTGCTCAGCAGAATGCGGTCATTGTCCAGATTCTTGCCAGCGTTCTCGCGGAACTTTTCCAGCAAATCGTCCACGGTCATTTTGCTGCGCTCTGCGCCCTTTACGTCAAACACGATGCGCCCGGCGTCCATCATCAGGGTGCGGTTGCCCAGCTCCAGCGCCTGATGCATATTGTGGGTCACCATCAGGCAGGTGATCTTTTTCTCGGCCACGATGCTCTTGGTCAGCGCCAGTACCTTTTCGGCGGTGGCGGGGTCCAGCGCGGCGGTGTGCTCGTCCAGCAGCAGCAGCTTGGGGGTGACAAGGGTAGCCATGAGCAGGGTAAGCGCCTGCCGCTGCCCGCCGGAGAGCAGCCCCACCGGCTGCTTCATGCGGTCCTCAAGACCCATGTCCAGCAGGGCCAGCTTTTCGCGGAAGAGTGCCTTATCCTTGCGGGAGATGCGGGAGAAGATGGCGTTGGGCGCGGTGCCTGCCCGCAGGTAAGCCAGCGCCAGATTTTCCTCAATGGTCATGTTGGGCGCGGTGCCCTTGAGCGGGTCTTGGAACAGATGCCCGATGACCTTGCTGCGCTGGTGCTCCGGCGCAAAGGTGATGTCCTGTCCGCCCAGCAGAATGCTGCCCTCGTCGGCGATAAAGCCGCCGGTGATGGCGTTGAACAGGGTGGATTTGCCCGCGCCGTTGGAGCCCACGATGGTGGCAAAATCTCCGGCTTCCATCTGCAGGCTCACCCCATTTAGCGCCACCTTTTCGTTGACGGTGCCGGGGTTAAAGGTCTTGTGCAGGTCGTTCAGCTGCAGCATTTCCATTTTACTGTCCCTCCCTGTTGGTCACGGTGCGGCGTGCGGCATGACGGCGCTTTTCAAAGGCGAAGTGCTCCCGGATAGCGGGCATGGAGATGGCCACTGCCACGATGATGGCGGAAACCAGCTTCATGGCGGCGGCGGGCACGTTGAACCGCAGCGCCACCGCCACGATAAAGCGGTACAAACAGCTGCCGAACACCACGCCAAGGATGCGGCGCAGCATAGTGCGCTTGCCTACCAGCGTCTCACCGATAATGAGAGAAGCCAGTGCAATGGTCACCATGCCGGTGCCCACGTTGATATCGCAGCTTTTCTGGTACTGCGCCAGCAGCCCGCCGGACAGCGCACACAGCGCACCGGATACGCACAGACCCACCGTGATGGTAAAGGCGGGGTTGATGCTGGAGGCCCGCACCATGGCGGCGTTATCGCCGGTGGCACGGATGGAAAGACCCAGCCGCGTGCCCAGAAAGCCCAGCATCGCCGCGCAGGCGATGGCGATAATGACCGCCGCCAGCGCCAGTTTGTACCAGCTGCCCAGAAAGCCCAGTGAGGTCTTTGCCATGGAGAAGATGGTAGGGGTCTTGACCAGCGACATGGTGGAAGAGAAGCCCATCACCGCCAGATTGATGGTGTACAGGCCGGTGTTGACGATGATGCCGGCCATGATACTTTCCACCCCGAGCCTTGTCTGCAAAAAGGCGGTGACAAAGCCGGAGCACACCCCCGCAGCCATGGCTGCCGCCAGCGCAAGGATGGGGTGGCCGGTCAGTGCTACCTGACAGGCCACGGCGCAGCCCAGCGTAAAGCAGCCGTCGGTGGAAAGGTCGGCAATATTCAGGATGGAGTAGCTGAGAAACAGCGCCAACGCCACCAGTCCGTAGATGCAGCCCAGCTCCAGCGCTGTCTGCAAAACGTTGAGGGAAAAGATACTCGCCAGCATGGTGTATGCTCCTTTTATGTTTTTTGAGTGGACGAATTAACCGGTATTTCATTTTTACGGGAGGGGGGAATGTTTTCCCCAGAACCGCCAAAGGCTCTCCCTTGCGGGAGAGCCGGAAAAACCGACAGGCTTTGACGGAGCGGGGCGTTCAGGAGAAGTTCTCGGCGGTGGTCACCTCGGTGATTTCGGTGCAGTAGGGCTTGAAGGCCTCCTTCAGGGCTGCCAGATCCAAGCCCAGCGCCTCGGCGGTCTCGGTGTTGATGGTGACGATGCCGTTATCAAAGGTCTGATAGGGCAGGTCTGCGGGGGTCTTGCCGTCGCACAGCAGCTGGCTGACCATATCGGCGGTGGCCTCGCCCAGCTGGACGTAGTCCACGCCGTAGCCCACCAGTGCGCCGTTCAAAGCGAAGCTGTCGGCACCGGTGTAGTGCTGCACACCGGCCTCGATGAAGCTTTCGTAGATGGACAGCTCGGCGGTCATGATGGTGTTGTCGGTGGGGGTGAACACGGCCTTGACCCCGGCGGCGACCAGTGCCTCGGCAGCCATCTGCACCTCGGCGGTGGTGGTGCCGTTCTTTTCCACCACCTTGATGCCGTTCTTCTCGCAGAAGGCCTTGGCGTCCGCAATGGCCTGGGTGGAGGAATCCTGGCTCAGGTCATACAGCAGACCGATGGTGTCGATGCCGGGGTTTGCCGCCACGATCAGGTTCATGATGGCGTCGGTGTTCAGGGCATCGGAGGTGCCGGTGATGTTCTCCTCGCCGTCAAAGCCTGCGGCGGCGGGGTCGGTCACGGCAGAGTAGACCACCGGGATGTCGGTGTCCTCCACGGCAGCCAGCATGGTAGCGGCGGTGGGGGTGGCCACGGCCACGATCACGTCCACGCCGTCGGCCACAAGGTCTGCGCCGATCTGGTTCAGGTTGGACTGGTCGGCCTGTGCGTTGGCGTAGTAATCGGCGTAGTCAAAGGTGACGCCCTTCTCCTTGCCGATGGCGTCCAGACGGCTCTCCACAGATTCCACGATCTGGTTGAGGGAAGCGTGGTCCACATAGTTGACGATGCCCACCTTGAAGGTCTCGCCGGTGGCAGCAGCGCTGCCGGAGGCCGCTGCGGAGGAGGAGACTGCTGCACTGGAGGCAGAGCCGGAAGCGGCGCTGCCGCAGCCGGTCAGTGCCATGGCAGAAACAGCAGAAGCGGCCAGAGCGGCCTTCAGGAAGCTGCGGCGGGAGATCATGTTCAGGTTTTTCATAGTGGTAACTCCTTTCCCGGAGCGGGCGGCAAATCAAAAGACCCGTTCCCTTTGCGGGACGGGTCTTAAAACAAAACGACCCTGTCCCTGTGTGTTATCCACAAGGACAGGATCGGTAAATTACGATTCTGCGGTGCCACCTTGCTTGCTCTGCATCCAATACAGCAGAGCCACTCACGGAGAGCCAACACTCCCCTGTCCTGTAACGGAGACTTCCGTCCAAAGCTACTAAGGCTTCTGCCCGTTTGCCCGGCCCTCGGCGGCCCACGAAGCTCTGCCCCGCTTTCGCCCGTTTGCACTGTCCGGGCTCACTGCAGATGCGCTGTGCAGGTTCTCTTCCGCCTCATCGGTTTGATTGCATTATACACTTTATCTTCGTAAAGTCAAGAGGAAATTTAAAATTTTTATTTTTCTGCCCGGTCAAAGTCATTCTTCTGCCGGGGTGCCGGTGCTGCGGCGCTTGCGGCGCACAAAGTAAGCAACGTACACCACCCACACCGGAATGGCCACGGCGGTCACCACCCGGCTTGCGGAAAGCCCGGCGGCCTGATACACAAAGTCGATGCTGCTTGCGCCCGCCGGGCAGAGCACTGCCATCAGCCCTTCGTCCACGCACAGGATGTCGGCCTTTTCGCCGTTGACGTAGGCGGTAAAGCCGTCATCGTAGGGCACGGAGAAAAAGACGAGGTTTGCCTTGTCCAGTGTGATCTCGGCATGGAAGCCCGCGTTATTCATCTGGAACACCGAGCAGCTGTGGGCGCGGCGGTCGGCGCAGTCCTGCGTGTAGCTGTCGTAGTGCAGGTCGTCCAGCATGGCGTCCGGCAGCTCGGTCAGGTACTTGCCATATTGTGCCACATCCTCGTCCTCCAGCACCAGCGCCCGCATCAGCAGGTTGGAGCGCAGGGTCTTGACCGAGGCTTCATAGGTGGCCTTGGTCACATAGTAGTCGTAGGTAAAGCCCATGGGAACGTAGTTGTCGTTGTGGTATAGCGCATAGCCGTCCACGTCGGCAAGATAGGTCCAGCCCGCGTCTGCTTCGTCCTCAAAGCTTTCGCGCTTTTCCGGGGTGGTAATGAGGTACTCCACGCTCAACAGGCCGCGCAGGGCATAGTTTGTAATCTCCGGCTCGCTGCGCACGTCCCGCTTGACCCCCAGCGCCGGGTAGAAGCTGAGGATGCTGGGGGCAGCCGTGCTGCCGAAGTATTGCAGGCAGCTTTTATCCAGCCACATCCCGATGTTGTCGTGGATCTTGTAGGTGTCGATGCGGTAATCGCCCTCCGGCAGGTCGTTTTTCAGCAGCAGGGCGTTGGTGTCCTGCTCCACAAGGTCGCTGTCGGTGTACCACTGGCCAAACTTGCCAATGCCGATGTGCACCATGGTAAACACGCAGGCAAACACCAGCACCGCCGCCGTCATGCGCTGGGCAAAGCGGCTGTCCTGCCGCCACTTGCCGCAGAGGTAGCGGTACAGCATAAGCCCCAGCAGGCCAAAGCCCAGCACGGTAAAGAACTGTCCCGGGTTCTTCAGCACGCCGAAGGACCATGTCTCGGTGGTATCGTCCCGCACGGGCACCACGGCAAACACCAGCGTAGCCAGCATGATCCAGCCGATGCCGCGGGTGGGTGCGTCCAGATCAACATCCGGGTCCTCCAGCGCGTTCACGGTCATAGCGGCAAGGATGAGGGTGGGCATATAGTACCAGCGGGCGTAGTAGCTGGAATTGAGCGCGTAGAAGGCGCTGTTCAGCACCGGCACCAGCGCGCACACGGCGCATACCGCCACGATGCGCTTTTTGCTGTCGGCCTTGCGGCTGCGCCAGTAGGCCATGGCACCGGCCAGACTGCACAGCGGCAGGTAGGCCGTCATGCTCGTCCACTTGATGACGCCCTCCGACCACACCGAGGTGAGGTAAGGGGAGTCCGGCGGCAAGATCCAGCTGAGCAGGATCGCCAGATACTGCTGCACTTTGGAGTAGGTCAGAAAGCCCCAGCCGGAGGAAAGGTCGATGGTGCGCGGGTTCTGCAGCAGGCTGAGCACCGCCGGGAACAGCAGCAGACAGCCCATGGCAACGCCCAGCACGCTCTCCCACAAGAGATGGCAGAACTTGCGTCCGGTCAGCCGGAAGTCCCGGGCGGTCAGCTTGCACACAAAGTAGATGCACAAGAAAATGACCTGTCCCACAAAGAAGAAGTAGTTGTTCAGCAGGTTCACCGCCACCCAGAAGGCAAACAGGCCGTGACGGTCTTTATAAATGGCCTCGTCCAGCGCCCAGAGCAGGTAGGGGAACAGCGCTACCACATCCACAAAGTGGTTGAAGAACACGTTGTACACCGCAAAGCCGGAAAGCGCGTACAGGCAGGCACCCAGCACCGCGTAGTTCTCGTTTTTAACGTAGCGGCGCAGGTACAGGAACGCGCCGCCGCCCGCCACGCCGAACTTGAGCACCAGCAGCGGCACCATCATATAGGGCAGCCAGCTTTGCGGCAGCAGCACCGACAGCCAGAAGAACGGCGAGCCGTACAGGTAGAAGGAATAGGCGTTCATCACCCCGCTGCCAAGGTCGGTCGCCCACGAAAAGGTATTGTGCGGCGCACCGGCAAAGGTGCTGTCCGGGTAGCCCGCGCCCTTGACAAAGCCGTTCATATACCGGTAAAAGCTGATCTGTTGGCTGTTGAAATCGCCGGCATAGTGGAAAAAGCCGCCGTCAAGGAGATAGAAGGGTAAAAAGAAGATGGCCGCCGTCAGGGCGCACAGCCCCACTGCCTGCCAGAATTTTTTATGGCTCTGCCCGCTTGGTGTGAGCAGGCGTGTTTTTTTAAAACTTTCCATAGCGTTCCTCTTTCTCCGCGCACCGGCGCGGAAGTGGATTTGATAACACCTTGTAGTATTATAGCACGGCGGCGTGCAAGAAAAAAGGGCTTGACAATCCTGCTCCCGGCGGGTATGGTGAAGAAAAGGAGGCGGATTGCCATGCTGTATCCCTTCAGCGCCTTACTGGCGCGCATGAAGTACATTACCCGGTGGAGCCTGATGCACTCCACCCGGGCGGAATCCCTCAGCGAGCACACCTGCGACACCGCGCTGCTGGCGCATTTGCTGTGCCTCATCGCCAAGTACTACACCGGCACGCCCTGCCGCCCCGAGGCGGTGGCGGTAGCGGCGCTGTACCACGACGCCCCGGAGATCATTACCGGGGATATGCCCACGCCGGTCAAGTACCACTCTCCGGCGCTGCGGGACGCCTACAAGGCGCTGGAGACCGAGAGCGTGCGCTCCATGGCGGCCCTGCTGCCCGCAGAGCTGGCCGCAGAGCTGACCCCCTGCATGGACGGCACCGCCCTGACGGCAGAGGAGCACCGGCTGCTCAAGGCCGCCGACCGGCTGAGTGCGCTGATCAAATGCACCGAGGAGCAGCGCAGCGGCAACCACGAATTTGATGCCGCGCTCACGCAGCAGCGCGCCGCGCTGCTGGCCATGCACTGCCCGGAAGCCGACTGGTTTCTGGAGCACTGCCTGCCCTGCTACACCCAGAATCTGGACGAGCTGACAAGGCCGTAAAAAATGCAATGCCGGACAGCCCACAGGCTGCCCGGCATTGCTCTGCTTCGGGTCAAATTAGGGGAACGGCACTTCCCGCACATCGTCGGGGTCCAGCCCGGCCTTGCGCTGCTCTTCAAATACGGCGGCGATCAGCTCGTCCAGGTCCTCTAAGTGGGTCAGGGTGCAGCAGTAGCGGCGCAGGGCGGCAGCGCCCTTCAGCCCCTTCATGTAGTGCATGGTCTGGGCGCGCGCCTGCGGCATGGCCACAAACTCGCCCTTCTGCTCCACCATCTCCTCCACCTGACGGCGCAGCGCGTTCATCCGCGCCTGCAGGTTCGGCTCCTTGGGGGCGGGCAGACCCTCCAGCGCGGCGTTCACCCGCTCAAACAGCCATGGGTCGCCCAGTGCGCCCCGGGCGATCATCACGCCGTCGCAGTGCGTCTCGCGCACCATGCGCAGCGCGTCCTCGGCGCAGTGGATATCACCGTTGCCCAGCACAGGCACCTTCACCGCGTCCTTTACCCGTGCGATGATCTCCGGGTCGATGCCCGGGGTGTACATCTGCTCCCGGGTGCGGGCGTGCACTGCTACCAGCGCCGCGCCCGCCTGCTCGCAGGCCTTGGCGCACTCCACGGCGGTGATGTGGTCGGCGTCCCAGCCCTTGCGCATTTTTACGGTGACGGGGCGCTTGGTGTGCGCCACCACCTGCTCCACGATGCGCCCGCAGCGGTCGGGGTCCAGCATCAGCTTGCTGCCCGCCCCGCCGGAAACGATCTTAGGGGCAGGGCAGCCCATGTTGATGTCCACAAAGTCAAATTCGTACTGCTCGATGGCGGCGGTGGCCTCGCCCATGATCTCCGGCACCTCGCCGAAGATCTGCACCCCGTAGGGTGCGCCGTTGGGCTCTGCCTTCAGCAGGCTGACGGTCTTGTGGTCGCCGTACACCAGCGCCCGGCTGGATACCATCTCGCTGACGGTAAAGCCCGCGCCGTGCTGCGCCATCAGGCGGCGGCAGGGGGCATCCGTAAAGCCTGCCATAGGGCCGAACACCGCCCGGTGGGGCAGGGTGATATTGCCGATCTTCAAAGGTTCCATGGGTTCTCCTTGTATCTGTTTTGGGGTAGACGATTTATAATGGCCTCCGCTTGCGCTCTGGCCATAATTTAAGGAATTTGATTTTTTATTTCGGAATACCGGAGCGTCCGCAGACGCTCCGGTATTCCATTTTCACGGGAGGGGTTATTTCTCTCTATACACCATACACCGCAAAAAGGGGCTGTTGCGCCAAATGCTGTGCAACAGCCCCTGTGGTTTTATGTTACATCTTCTCGGGCACGTTGATCTTGAACATGGTGAGCACGTTGAAGATGGCGTTCTTCACGCCGATGCACAGAGCCAGACGTGCCTGCTGCACGGCGGGGTCTGCGCCCTGAATACGGCAGTTGCCGTAGAAGCGGTGGAAGGCGCTGGCCAGATCGATGACAAAGCGGTTGATGCGGCTGGGATCGTACTTCTCGGCAGCCATCACGATCTCCTGCGGGAAGGCCGCCAGCATCCGGATCAGATCCATCTCGGAAGGCTCGGTGAGCAGGGTGGCGTCGATGTTCTCCGCACCGGCAAACTGCACGCCCTCGCTCTCCATCTTTTTCAGGATGGAGCAGATGCGGGCATGGGCGTACTGCACATAGTACACGGGGTTGTCGTTGTCGGTCTTGACGGCCTGATCCAGATCAAAGTCGATGCCGCTGCCGGCGTCGTGCATATTGAACAGGAAGCGTGCGCTGTCGATGGGCACTTCTTCCAGCAGGTCGGTCAGGGTGATGGCGTTGCCGGTACGCTTGGACATACGGACAGGCTGGCCGTCCCGCATCAGGTTGACCATCTGCATCAGCACAACGTCCAGATCCTCGCCGTTCAGGCCGATGGCGTCCATCGCGCCCTTCATGCGGGCCACATGGCCGTGGTGGTCGGCGCCCCAGACGTCGATGGCCTTGGCAAATCCGCGGGTTGCCAGCTTGTTGTAGTGGTAGGCGATATCAGCGGCAAAGTAGGTGGGGATGCCGTTGGCGCGGACGAGGACCTCGTCCTTGGCTTCTTCCTCGGTGCCGTCCTCGGTCTTTTTCTTGTTCACGGTGCCGTACTTGGCAGCGTACTGGGCGCTGCGGTACATGATGGCGCCGTCCTCGGCCTTATAGCAGGCACCCAGTTCCAACAGCTTGTCCACCACAGCCAGAACTGCGCCGGACTCGTGCAGGGTGCTCTCGTGGAACCAGACATCGTAGTCGATGCGGTACTTGCCCAGATCCCGCTTCAGCGCGGCGATGTTCTTGGGCAGGGCGTA
>CAKTAT010000022.1:0-27825 GCA_934532365.1 uncultured Faecalibacterium sp.
AGCGGCTTATCCAGGCCATACTTTTCGGCCAGAGCCTGCTGAGCAGCGGCGCTGATGGACTTTTCTGCCACGAACGGGCCACCGGGGACCAGGTTCATGACAAAAAAGGTAACCGTAGCCACAATGAAGATACTGAAAATACCCATTGCGACACGCTTGATGATGTACTTTGCCATCGTTTGATGCCACTCCAATCCTATCAATGAATTACTGTTTTAGCTCTCAGGCCGAGCCACACTTTCCCGCAGTCCGCCAGCCTCACACATAGCAGACGTCTGTCCTTGGCACGCGGACAGAAAAGCGAATAATAAAACGATGGCATCTTGCGGTCGCATAAACACCATCGTCCATACCCGAGAAACACTCCATCTATTATAAAGATAACCACGATTTTTGTCAATTTACATGAAAAAAATTCACTTTATTGTAGCAAAGCATGAGTGAGATCTTATACTTTATACAAATTATCTGTATATTTGTAGGCAAAAGTGCTACTTTTCCGGCTTTTTGAGGGATTGTTCCGTTGGCGCGTACAATCCCCCCTTCCCTGTCAGTACAAAGGGCAGTGTCTCTGCTCCGGAACCATCCATCCATGCCGTTAGTATTTTTCTCCATATTGCAGTAAAACCGACAAAACAAAGCCACCCGCAGGCCTTTTCCTACACGGTCAGTGCACAAAAAAGGGGCTGCGAGTGGTCAGTGGTCGTTTTGCGGGTCAGGAGTACAGTTTTGAAGTCAGCTGTGCGTACATGGCGCTCTTTTGTGCCTTATAGGAGGCCATTGCCTGATCGGCCAGTGCAGTGCTCTGACCATTGGCGGTCAGTACGGCGCGCATCTGGCTGACGATGCTCCCCACTTCCTTATCATAGGAGGCCTGCATCGCATACAATCTGCCGCTTCTGGCCAGCACTATGGAGATCTTGCGCGCCTGTGTCTGCTGAGACTCCGGCAGCGCCTTAAACTCTGCCTTTGCTCCGGCAATGCAGCTGTTCAGCTCTGCCTCGGCACGCGCCTTGACGCTGTACAGCTGTTTCAGCAGTGCCTTGACCTCTTTTTCATAGGAAGCCTCCTGTTTGCCGGAGGAGGACGCCGGTTTTTCGGAGGCAGATGCCGTACCAGAGCTGGATGTTCCGGCCGCAGTCTCCTGCTTACCAGAGGACGCCGTACTGCTGCTTTCCGTCCGGGAGGCAGAGCCTGCCGGAGAAGTATCAGAATCCGCCGGGGAGGAAGCCGCACCCGCCTCTTGCTGTGGAGCGCTGGCTGCTGCCTCCTCTTCCCCGCTGCTGGACGCAACGGTTTCGCCGGTTAGCTCCTCCAGCGTGATTTCACCGCTAAGCAGCTTATCCAGCTCGTCATCCGTCAGGGTGACCTGTACGCTGTCCGCCGAGCCATCCGGCAGGGTCTCCGGCAGACCGGCCGCCATACTGCGGAGGTAGAACAGCACGCCTAGAACAGCTGCCAGCAACAGGACTGCCAGCGCGCCCAGCACGATCAACACGATTTTCAGGACCTTATTTTTCTTCATACCAAAATCCGCTGCCCGGGCAGAGTGCTCCTCCGCCCGGGCAGTTTTCTCCTTACGATTAGATCAGACCCACATTCCCAAAAGCTTTTTGGGCTGATGCAGGGTAGCAGCGTCCAGTTCCTGATCGTGGAACAGCTCATCGCCGTTGCGCACGATGCGTTCAACCGCTTCCCTGCCCAGATGCTTTTCCAGCTGCTGCACACCCTGCGCCATACGGGGCGGGCGCTTGTCCGGGGAGTGGGTGTCGGTGGAGATGACATGGACCAATCCCCACTGGATGAACTTACACAGCTTTTTGCAGAGTTTGGGTTCCAGCAATGCTCCGGCATTGATCTGTGCATAGGCACCGGCGGCTACCCAGTCGTACAGCAGGGTGGGCTCCTCCAGCACATAGGGGTAGCGCTCGATATGCGCAATCAGCGGCACGATGCCCTGCTGCTGCAGATTGTACAGGGTCTGCCGGATAAAATGCGGCTTGTGGGTGGTGGGAAACTCCAGCAGCAGATAAGCGGTATCCCCCATGCACAGCGCCCGGGTATCCAGCTCGCACAGGCCGGGCGAGAAGAACACCTCTGCCCCCAGCTTGAAATCAAACTGCATGGGCTGCCCTTCCAGCGCGGTGGTCAGCTGTTCAAAGGCAGCCTGCCGCTTTGCCGTAAAAGCTTCCACCGTGGTGCGCTCGCTGTTGAAGTGGCTGGTGAAGGCGATATTCCGCACACCGTCCTCGTATTCCCTGCGCAGCAGCTCCAGCGAAACTGCTGTATCCTTTGCGCCGTCATCGATGCCGGGCAGAATGTGACAATGCAGATCGGTCATAGCAGTGCTTCCTTATTATTTACCGGCAGTGGCATCCTGCTTGCCGTAGGCATAGTTGTAATTGTAGGCATAGCTGTATGCGTAGCTGGAGCCCTTGAGTGCCTTCTTCATATCGTAGCGGGTCAGCACGCTGCCCAGCACCTGAACACCGGCATCCTGCAGCTTTTTCACTGCGCCGCGCACTGCATCGGCGGGGGCGTAGTCGGAGCGCACTGCAAAGATCGCGCCATCCACATAGCGGCCGATGACGGCTGCATCGGTGACCACAGACACCGGAGGCGCATCAAAGATGACAAAGTCGAACTTTGCCCGCAGGGCATCCACCATGGCCTGCATCTGCGGCTGGCTCAGCATCTCGGAGGGGTTCGGCGGCGGGGTGCCGGCGGGCAGGAAGGTCAGGTTCATTTCCTTCAGTTCCTGCAGCGCCTCGTCCAGCGTGCACTGGTTGGACAGCACGTTGGAAACGCCCTTTACGTTGTGGCCTGCCTTCAGGTAGCGGTGCAGCACCGGCTTGCGCAGGTCGCAGTCCACCAGAGCCACCTTTTTGCCGCTTTCGGCCAGCGTCAGCGCCAGATTGACCGCCACATTGCTCTTGGATTCCTCCGGCACAGTACTGGTGATGACCAGCGTGTGCACGTCCATGGAGCCTGCCATAAAGTCCAGATTGGTGCGCAGAGACTTGTAGGCCTCCACATAACCAAAGGGCATCTTTTTATCGGTGATCAGCTGCAGGGTGCGGTGCTCGCCGTCTTTCTTCTTTTTACCAAACAGATTCCCCATCGTCTTACACCTCCGGGATCAGGCCCAGCACGGGCAGGCCGAGCTTCTTCTGAACATCTTCGTCGTCCACAACGGTATCGTGCAGCAGATGTGCCAGCACCAGCACACCGCAAACCACCACAGCGCCCAGCAGACCGGCCAGCACAACGTACTTCTTGGTCTGGGGGAACACCTTGTTGGGGTTGATAGACACATCGCTCACCGTCTTGCAGGAACCGGCTTCCACCTTTTCCACCAGCACATCGGGCACGATGTCGGCAATGGTCTGTGCGATCTCACCCGCACGCTCTGCGTCCGTATCGGTGACCGTGATCTGCATGATCTGGGTGGAGTCCACGCTGGTCACCTCCACCATCTTATACAGCTCGCCGTAGGTCATGTCCAGATCCAGCGTGTCGATCACCTCGTTCAGCACGGTGTTGCCCTTGATGATGACTGCATAGGTGCTGATCAGGTTCTTTGCCGAATTGAAGTTATCACTGGTAAAAGTAGAGGTCGTGTCCTGCCGGGTATTCACGATCATATTGATAGAAGCCTGATACTTGGGTGTAAGCGCAAACACACACACCAGCAGGCAGATCAGCGCTGCCGCAACAGCTGCTGCCACGATCTGCACAGCATGAGCCCACAGCAGGCGGGCCAGTTCCATCAGATCAATGGTCTCTTCGTCCTCCATGCTTCGGAGAGACTGCCCCATAGTTGTTTTTTCGTCCATAATAGCGAAACTCACCTTTCTTGTTTTCCGCAGTGCAAGAAATGTACACCGGGTCCCTATAGATACACATTTGCTTTTTAATGATAACATATCCCGCTGCATTTTACAAGCAGAAAATTCCATTTTCTGCCGGTAAATATATGGACAAAATGTGCCCTCTCCCGTACAAAAAAGGCATCCGCAGCACATTGATGACTGCGGATGCCTTCATTTTACGGATTTTTAGCGAATGCGCTTAACGGGAACCCTTGTCGTAGGGAATGCCTTCAGCCTTGGGTGCCATGCTGTTCTTGGAGGTGAAGGCCAGAATGACCATAGAAGCCACAAAGGGCATCATATTATAGATGTTGCTGGACCAGTGCAGCTGTGCGAGGAAGGTGGAGTCTGCAATGTTGGCAAGGCTCTTGAACACGGCAAAGAACATGGCCGCGCCAAAGATGTGGAAAGGCTTCCACTGGCCAAAGATCATAACTGCCAGTGCCAGAAAGCCTGCACCGGCCACGCCGACTTCAAAGTTCCAGGTCTGCACCGGGGGCACGATATAAGCCAGACCGCCGATGGCGCCCAGCGCACCGGAAAGGATGACACCAGCGTAACGCATCTTGTAGACGTTGATGCCCACCGAGTCCGCAGCCTGCGGATGCTCGCCGCAGGCACGCAGACGCAGGCCGAAGCGGGTCTTGTACAGCACGATATAGCTGACCACCAGCAAGATCAGCCCCAGCGGCACGAACACGCTGAGTTCCAGCCCGCCGATGCTGAACAGGAAGGGCTTGTTGGAGTAGTTCAGCTTGGCACTGCCGCTCTCGCTGAAGTACTTGGAGATGACCACGGCAATGGCGGTAGCCAGCAGGTTCAGAGCTGTGCCGCCGATGGTCTGGTCTGCCTTCAGGTTGATAGAGGCAAAGGCCAGCAGCAGGCTGTAGATCACGCCCGCCAGCGCCGCCACCAGAATGGAGATGAGCACCACGAGGAAGGGCGACAGACTTGCAGGCAGCATGGTCAGGGTAAGCACACCGGCCACACCGCCGATGACCATGATGCCCTCCAGCGCAATGTTGATGATGCCGGAGTGTTCGCTGAACATACCGCCCAGTGCCACCAGCATCAGCACGATGCCGTACAGCAGGGTATATTTGATCAGAAGCAGCATATTACTTGCCCTCCTTTTTGGTCTTTTCTGCGGCAGGCGCAGGCTCTGCGTTCACGTTGGTCTTTTCGGCATTCCGGAACAGCAGGCTCTGGATCTTGCCGCGGAACAGCATGGAGAATGCGCACAGGTAGATGATGATGCCGCTGATCAGATCCGAGATCTCGGTGGGGTAGAATTTGGTGGACAGGAAGGAGCCACCGACCGAGATGTGGGAGATGAACAGCGCAGAGAACACGGTGCCGATGGGGTTGGAGCTGGCCAGCAGTGCCACCGAGATGCCGTTGAAGCCCATGGCCGGCAGGCTGGTGGAGTTCAGCGGGTTCCACTGGGACACGTTGGACAGATAGAACAGACCTGCGCCGAAGCCTGCCAGCGCACCGGCAATGGCCATGGAGAGGATGATGTTCTTCTTCTCGTTGATACCGGCATAGCGGGCGGCGTTCTTGTTCAGACCAACGGCCTTGAGCTCATAGCCGAAGGTGGTCTTGTTCAGCACCACCCAGATCAGCACGGCCACCGCTGCCGCCAAGAAGATGGCAATGGTGGTGCTGTTGGTCTGGAACAGCTTGTTCAGGCCGAAGTCCGGGATCAGGGACTGGGCAAAATCGGCGTTCTTGCTCAGGTTCAAAGTACGGGTGTTGCGCACGTCGTACATGGGGCCGGTACCGTTCTGATAGATGAGTTCATTTACCAAATACAGGCCGATCCAGTTGAACATGATGGAGGTAATGACCTCGTTGATGTTGAAGTAGGCTTTGAAGAAGCCGGGAATCGCGCCCCACAGGCCGCCCAGCACTGCTGCGGCCAGCAGGCAGACGAACCAGGGCAGCTTGAGCATGATGGCACAGTACAGTGCACCGTAAGCGCCCAGCGTGTACTGACCGGCTGCGCCGATGTTGAACAGGCCGGTCTTGAAGGCAAAGGCCACGGACAGACCGGTCATGATCAGAGGCGCGGCATTGGCCAGTTCCTTGCCCACGCCGTAGGGGGCATCGTGGAAGCCGCCCTTGAGGATGCGAACAAAGCCGTCGCCCCATGCGTGTGCGGGGTTGATGGCTACCAGCACCAGAAAGCCCACCAGCAACCCGATCAGGATGCACAGCAGTGCAGCCAGCACGCTGGTAACAGAGCTTTGCAGGCTGCCGCCGCGGGAAAGTTTTTTCTTATTCATGTGTTACTGCTCCTCCTTTCCCTGCTTGCGGGCACCTGCCATATACAGACCCAGCTCCTGCACGGTGGTGGTCTTGGGGTCAAACTCGCCCACGATCTCGCCTTCGTACATTACAAGGATGCGGTCAGAAAGGTTCATCACCTCGTCCAGCTCAAGGCTGACCAGCAGCACGGCCTTGCCCTTGTCGCGCTCGGCCACGATCTGGCGGTGGATGTACTCAATGGCACCCACGTCCAGACCACGGGTAGGCTGCACTGCCACCAGCAGCTTGGGGTCGCGGTCGATCTCGCGGGCAATAATGGCCTTCTGCTGGTTGCCGCCGGACATACTGCGCACGGTGGTCACACTGCCCTGACCGCTGCGCACGTCGTACTGTTCGATCAGCCGGTCGGAGTACTCGCGCACCTTATCGGCACGGATAAAGCCGCCCTTCTGGAACTCCGGCTGCCAGTAGCGCTGCAGCACGATGTTGTTTTCCAGACTGAAATCCAGCACCAGACCGTGCTTGTGGCGGTCCTCCGGGATGTGGCCCATGCCGTCCTTGGAGCGCTGGCGGATGCTCTCGTGGGTGATGTCCTTACCGTCCAACACCAGCTTGCCGCCAGACAGCTTGCTCAGACCGGTCAGGCCGTAGATGAACTCGGTCTGGCCGTTGCCCTCGATGCCCGCCAGACAAACGATCTCGCCTGCGTGCACCTTGAAGGACACGTTCTTTACCACGTCCTTCTTGCGCTGGTCGTTGTGAATGGTAACATTCTCCACGTCCAGCACGGTCTCGCCGGGGTGCGCGGGCTGCTTTTCTACCTGCAGCTGCACGTCGCGGCCCACCATGCGGCGGGAAAGCTCTTCCTTGGTAGTGTCCTTGATATCCACCGTGCCCATATACTTGCCCTTGCGCAGCACGGTGCAGCGGTCGGCCACAGCCATGATCTCGTTGAGCTTATGGGTGATAAACAGGATGGACTTGCCCTCCTTTTTGAACCCGCGCATGATCTCCATCAGCTCGTCGATCTCCTGCGGGGTCAGCACAGCGGTGGGCTCGTCAAAGATCAGGATCTCGTTGTCGCGGTACAGCATCTTCAAAATCTCTACGCGCTGCTGCATACCCACCGAGATATCGCTGATCAGCGCGTCCGGGTCCACCCGCAGGCCGTACTTTTCGCTCAGCGCCATCACCTTTTTGCGTGCCTCGGCCTTCTGCAAAAAGCCCATCTTGTTGGGCTCCACGCCCAGAATGATGTTGTCCAGCACGCTGAAGCATTCCACCAGCTTGAAGTGCTGGTGCACCATGCCGATGCCCAGTGCGTTGGCATCGTTGGGGTTGCGGATGGCGACCTCCTTGCCGTTTTTCAGGATCTTGCCCTGTTCCGGCTGATACAGGCCGAACAGCACGCTCATCAGCGTACTTTTGCCCGCGCCGTTCTCGCCCAGAAGGGCGTGTACCTCGCCCTTGCGCAGCTGCAGGGTGATATCATCGTTTGCCTTGATACCGGGGAATTCCTTGGTAATGTGGAGCATCTCGATCACATAATCCTCTGCCAATCTGCTCACTCTCCTTTCGTGCCGTAACGACACCTTTTCTATTCTACAAACCATTATACCTGATTTTTTGCGGTTTGCACACGGCTTTTTTATTTTTTGTCAAAAAGCACAAGCAAAAGTATTACTTTTGTGAGGTCTGCACGATTTCCTGCCCGATTCTCCTATACGGGCATACAAAAAGGGCGGGGTGCCCCTGCATGAGCACCCCGCCCCTATTACGGGAGTAATTCCGGAAAAGCGATTACTGGATGTAGTTGACCTTGGTGAACTCGCTGACGGTGGGCTTGGTAGCGTCGTCGGAGCTGTTGTCCACAACGAGCTCGCCGGAGGCGATCTTAGTCTTCAGGGTCTCGTACTCGTCCTTAGTGAAGGTCTTGAAGTTCCAGCTGTCATCAGCAGTGGGCAGACCGACGTAGTCGCCGTCCTCCAGACCAAAGTTGCCGTTGGTGGCAGCGATCTCGCTCCACTCGCCTGCCTCGATGTCGCCCAGAGCGGTGCTGACAGACTCAGACAGGCCCTTCATAGCAGAGGTGACGAACGGGTTGTAAGCGTAGCCGTCCTTTGCCACACCGTTCACGCCGATGTAGTTCTGGTCAACGTCAACACCCACAACGTAGCCGTTGTTCTTCAGAGCAGCCTCGACAGCGGAGGTGTAGATGCCGCCGCCGCAGGCAAAGACGATCTGAGTGCCGTTGGCATACCAGCCCTCCATACGGGAGGTGATGTTGGCATCGCCGTAGAACTGGCCGCCGTAGAAGTAGTTGATGTCGATGTTGGTGCTCAGCTCCTTTGCAGCAGCGTCAGCGCCCTGCACGTAGCCGTAGCCGTAACGGATAACGGCGGGCACAGCCATGCCGCCCAGGAAGCCCAGCTTGGTGTAGCCGTCCTTAACAACGGCGTAACCTGCCAGATAACCTGCCTGCTCCTCCTTGAAGGTGATGCAGTAGCAGTTGGCGGGGATGCTGTCGGTGCCGATATCGAACTGGGTCACGTCGATAGCGATGAATTTGATGTCGGGGTACTGCTCAGCAGCCCATGCCAGAGATGCGCCGTACAGGTAGCCCACGCAGACGATGACATCAGCGCCATCGTTGACAGCCTGACGGATCATGGTCTCGCGGTCCTCATCGGAAGCATCGGAATCGGGGATGTAGTACTGGCAGTTGTCGCCCATGTAGCTGGAAACAGCAGTCCAGCAAGCCTGGTTGAAGCTCTCATCATCGATCGTGCCAGTATCGCAGGTCAGAGCGACCTTGGCGATCTTCTCAGCGCCGTCTGCTGCGCCGGAAGCGGCGGAAGAGCTGGCAGCTGCGGAAGAAGCAGTGCTGGTAGAGGAAGCGGAAGAACCGCCGCAGGCGGTCAGAGCAGCGGCAGCGGCAGCAGCACCGGCCACAGCCAGAAAGTTACGACGAGAAATCTTCATAAGAAACTCTCCTTTATTTTAAAAAATTGCGTCAAATGAATGAAATGTGCACTCTGGCACATTTACTGGCTCAAGTATAGCGGGTGGATGTGACAGATGCAAGCAATTTCCGATTACAAATTCTTTACAAATCCCTTGTATAATTTATAAAAAAGTAATGCTTATTCACCAATTTTCCCCTGCTTGCGCTGTTTTTCGCAGAAAGACAGTTACTCTCCTTCCACGGCGCTGTTGCCCGCCACGTTGGAGGGGCCAAAGCCGAAGGGCAGCAGCTCGTCCATGCTGCGCTCGATGAAATCCTCCGGGGTCTTTGCCATAATGACGTTCAGCTCCGGCCCGCCGAACTCGAACAGTGCCTGACGGCACACCCCGCAGGGCGAGGTGATCTGCCGGTTCACTTCGCCCCGGCGGCTGCCCACCACAGCGATATCCGTAAATGCAGTCACGCCTTCCGCCACTGCCTTGAACAGAGCGGTGCGCTCGGCGCAGCTGGTGGGGGTAAAGGCGGCGTTCTCCACGTTGCAGCCGGTAAAGATGCGGCCGTCCGCAGCGCGCAGCGCAGCGCCTACCATAAAATCACTGTAAGGTACATAGGCCTTTTCCCGCGCGGCCAGTGCCATGCGGATCAGCTGCTGCTTTTCTTCCATAGTCAGTTTTGTCATGCTGCTCCCTCCTTTTACGGGCAAAAACAGCGCGGCTGTGCCTTGGGGCGGCAGCCGCGCTGGAAAGTTATGCGATCAGTACTCTGCGCCCAGAGCGACCTTCATCATGTCGGTAAAGCTCTTCTGGCGCTCCTCGGCGGTGGTGATGCCGGGGGCCACAAAGCTGTCCGAGATGGTCAGCAGGCAGGCGGCGTTCTTGCCCAGCACCTGCGCGTTAGCAAACAGAGCAAAGCTTTCCATCTCCACGCACAGGCAGCCGTCCTCGTCCCGCAGCTTTTCCCAGTAGGTGGGCTTTGCGTCCGAGGGCTGGCGGTAGAACACGTCCGAGGAGTGGATGTTGCCCTCGATCAAGGGGATGCCCTGCTTTGCAGCGGAGGCACGCAGTTTTTCGTTCAGGGCTGCGCTGGGCAGGGTGACGTTGCCGGTAAAGCCGCTCTGCACCCGGGCGTAGTTGCTCTCGCTCACAGCGCCGGTGGCCAGCACGGTGTCAAACAGCTTGGCTTTCTCGGTATAGCTGCCGGCAGAGCCGATGCGGATGATGTTTTCCACGCCATAAAAGCTGAACAGCTCGTAGGAGTAGATGCCGATGGAGGGCATACCCATACCGCTGCCCATCACGCTGATGGGGCGGCCTTCGTAGGTGCCGGTAAAGCCCAGCATCCCGCGCACGCCGGTCACCTGCCGGACATCCTGCAAGAAGGTGTCGGCAATAAATTTGGCACGCAGGGGGTCACCCGGCATAAGGACTGTCTTGGCGAAATCGCCCATTTCTGCGCTGATGTGAGGGGTAGACATAGATGATCTCTCCTTTTTTATTCATAATACAGCAGAGGGGCTTTCCCCCTGCGGAAAAGCCCTTGCTGCTTTTTACCGATATTTGCTGCGGTTGAACACGGTCTGCGGCGAGATGTAGGAGCCGTTGCGCCGGATCTCGAAATGGCAGTGGTTGCCGCTGGAGCGCCCGGTGCTGCCCACATAGCCGATGAGCTGGCCCTGCTTGACCGACTGACCGGCCCTGACCACCAGCGACAGACAGTGGGCATACACGGTGGTGTAGCCGTTGCCGTGGCTGATGATGATGGAGTTGCCGTAGCCTGTGCCCGCACCGGCGCGGTTATAGCCGGCCTTGGTCACTGTACCGCCTGCCGAAGCGTAGATAGGCGTACCAGCGGCGGCGCAGATATCCACGCCCTTGTGGCTGCCGCCGTACCAGCGGGAGCAGTTCCGGTAGCCGGGCACCGGCCAGATGAACTGTCCGCTGCCGGTGATATAGGATGCACCGGAGGACACCTTTTTGGTGCCCACCGTAACTTTTTCAGTCACAGGCTCCTTGGTCACCACGGTGCTCAGGATCTGCTGGGAAAGCTGGTTGCCCTTTGTATCGTACACCCGCTGCGCCGTCACGGTGCGGATGCCGTTCTCACCCTTCTGGGTAACGCGCTTCGTTCCGGAGTTCAGCTCGTTGGACTTGGTGGTCTCGGTGGTGTAGGCGATTTCTTCCTCCCAGCTTTCCACCTTGGTGATGCGCACCTCCAGTGTCTCCTCCTCCCGCACCACGGTCAGTGCATCGCCGGGCAGGATCTTGGAGTTCTGGGTCAGGCCGTTTTCCCCATTGGCGGTAAAGCCGGTGTTCATTTCGCACAGTTCCTTCACGGTCAGGCCATTTTTCTGGGCAATGGACCAGATGGTATCGCCGCTCTGCACCGTATAGGATTTTTCTGCCTGCTGCACGCCGGAGAGCAGCTGCTCCACCTCGGCTTCCTCCTGGAAGCTCTCGTTGAAGTAGATACCGTTTTCCAGCGTGACATCCTTGTTGAAGCCCACGGTGGTGTTGGGGTCATCGGGGTTCTCGTAGGGTTCCAGCAGGCTGCTGATGTATCGTTGCAGGCTGGTGCCGTCCGCGCACACGGCGGTCAGCTCACCGTCCAGATACAGGGCAGTGCCCTCGCTGATCTGGTCGCTGGAGTTCTTAAGGATGGCGTCAGCCACGTCATTTTCGTCCATCACATCGTGGGCAACGGTTACGGAATAAGTAGGCTCCACGGTAAAGCGTGCCTGTTCTGTGCCGGAATAATTGATACGCTGCTGCACAGCCTCCAGCGCAGAGTTGAACACCTCTTCGTTGGCCACATAGCCCACGGTCTTGTCGTCCACCTGCACCTGCAAGGCGTAGGGCTGGCGGATGGTGGTCTGGAATACGGTCACCATAACGGCCAGCGCTGCCACCGGCAGCACATACATGGCCATGCGGGGCACAAGACGGATGTTGTCGGCGATGCCATGGGCAAGGAAGTGTCCGCTTGCGCGCAACGCAGCGCCAAAGCCCTTCTCCTTGCGCACCCGGTGCGCGTGGCGCAGCAGCGCCACAGTGCCCCGCAGGGCAAGCACTACCGGGCCAAACAGATCCCGCAGCAGCTGCGCCGCCCCGGGAAAGGCCATAGATGCGATATTTTCCAGCAGATCCCTGCCCGTCCGCAGCAGACGCTGCAAGCCGTGCTGCAAACGGCGCCCTGTGCGGACGACCGCATACTCGGCGGAAAAGCCGATGGCGTACAGCGTCTCGCCCACCATGGGCGCCAAGGGGTTGTGCAGCAGCTTATGCCACAGCTTTTCCAAGCGGTGCTGACGCTTGCGGCGCATCCTGTGCCGCCGCAGCACACCCCGGCACTGGAGCTGCGCCCACAGCGAACGCAGCTTCTGGCGGCGGGGCTGCCGTACCAGCTGCGCAGCGGGCTGCTGCTCCTTTGTTTTATCTTCAGTCAACGGGATTTTCTCCTTCCTGCGCCGCTGCAGGGCATTTTTTCGGCCCGGAACACAGCGGCTAGATGGTGTACGTTCCCCTGTTCAAAAGGCCAACAGGGCCTGTACACAATACGCTCTCTTTTTATTATACACTTTGCATGGTTTGAAACAAGCGCTTACATAAAATTTGGCTACTTTTTCACGCAGTTTTCACGAAAAAAGCGCTTCCATATCCGGCGGCAGCGGGCTTTCCACCGTGACGGTACGCAGCTGCAAGGGCATTTCCACCCGGATACCGTCCGGCAGCGGGGTGTATACAGGCACCGCAAAGCTTTGCTTAGCGCAGTGCAGTGCCTGCCGGCCAATGCGCTCCCGGCTGCCGCCGTAAAGGTCGTCCCCGGCAAGCGGATGGCCGATGGACGCAAAATGCACCCGGATCTGGTGGGTGCGGCCGGTCACCGGCACGCAGGCCGCAAGGCTGAGGCCGTTTTCTTCCTTTATAATAGTATACTCGGTGCGGCTGGGCTTGCCCTCGGGGGTGACGCAGCGCCCGATGATGCTGTCGCCCCGGCGGCCGATGGGTGCATCGATAGCCCCCTCTCCCAGCGGCAGCGCACCCTGCGCAATGGCATAGTATAGCTTTTCCACCCCGCCCGCCAACAGCGGCGCGGCGTATGCGTTTTTTGCCGCCAGCACAAGGCCGCTGGTATCCTTATCAATGCGGTTCACCGGGCGGAACACCGGGCTGTGGCCGTGGGCAGCCGCCCACGCCGCGTAGCCGTTGGCCAGTGTGCCCACGGGGTAGTTCAGGGTGGGGTGCACCGCCAGCTGCGGCGGCTTTTCCAGCACCACGGCAAAGGCGTCCTCGTAGACCACGTTGACCGGAATTTCCGGCTGCGGGGTCACGCCGTCCCCCTCCGGCGGCAGGGCAAAGGAGAGCACCTGCCCGGGGTAGATGCGCCGGTTTGCCAGCACAGGCACACCATCCGCAAAAAAGCCGCTGCCCCGGAACTTGACCGCCCGGGCAAGGTCGGTGGAAACGGCACACTGGCGCAAAAAGCTGCGCACCAGCACCCCATCGTGGGTGATGGCCGTATCCGGCACGGCAAAATACAGCTGCATGGCCTGCCCTCCCCTGCAAAAATCACGAAAACATAAATGTTATTATAACAAAAATCCGTTTCACTTGCAAATCTTACTTTTTTATGGTATCATGAGGAACGGAAAACGAGTGGAACATACGGCGGCGGGGCGGCTTTGACCGCTCTGAGGAAAGTCCGGGCCTCACAGAGCACGGTAACTGCTAACGGCAGCCGAGGGTGACCTTAGGGAAAGTGCAACAGAAAACAAACCGCCGCAGCAATGCGGTAAGGATGAAACGGCGAGGTAAGAGCTCACCAGCGCATGGGTGACCATGCGGCTTTGTAAACCCTACCGGAAGCAACGCCTATATGGGACGTACAGCGCTGCTCGCGTGTCCCGAAGGCGGCACGAGCCTGTCAGCAATGGCAGGCCTAGACAGATCGTCGTTTAATACAGAACCCGGCTTACGGTCTATCTCGTTTTCCCTTTTGTGCTTTTGCGCTGTCTGCTGCTGCAGGCAGCTTTTTTGTTGCAGCAACGTATGCCCGCCCTCTCAGGCGCTCCCGCGCCAGCTCTCCCGGAGGGAGAGCCAAGGTCTAAGGTACGTTGCTAAAGTATCAGGTACAATGAGAACGTTTCCGGCAATGTTCTTGGCTCTCCCTTTGGGAGAGCTGGCATCGCGCAGCGATGACTGAGAGGGCGAACCATCTGTCGGATTTTTTGTAGCAAAAAAGAACCGTTGCACAATATAACGTGCAACGGTTCTTTTTTAGATAGATCTTGCTCAGTTCCCGCTCGTGCCTAGGATAGCATCCAGCACGGTGGAGGCGGCACTGTACAGCGAGCCTGCGGCCTGCTCTACCTGCTCCTGCGTAGGCAGGCTGACGGCGGGCGTCTCGGTGCTGCCGCCCTCGGCGGGGGTGTCCGGCTGGGGCGTCTCGGTGGCAGCGGGCTGCTCTGCGGGCGTTTCTGCGGGCTGCTCTGCCGGTTGTTCAGCGGGCTGCTCAGCAGACTGCTCCGGCACGCTTTCCGCAGGCTCTTCCACGATCACACTGTCGGCGGGCGTTTCGGGCACAGAGACTGCGGCATCGGGGTCGGTGGTGGGGGTGTACACGTCCGTCTTTTCCGGGGTCTGGGTGGTGGAGCTTACCGTGCCCTCACCGCCCAGCACCGCCGCGATCATCTCCTTGGCCTTTGCCACAGAGCTTTCGTCCGGCTTCATGACGTAGAGCTTCTGGCCCTTGGCGGAGTAGCACTTGGTGCTGCTGCCGGAGGAGCCGGTAACGGTGTAGCTTTCAATGTTCCACTCTGCAAAGTCGCTCAGCTGCATCCGCACCAGCGCACTGATCTGGTTCTGGGAAAGGCTGGTGACGAAGCAATCGGCGGCAGAATCCATGATCTTGGAAAATCCCATCAGCAGCGCCGGGGACTTGATCTTGTTCAGCATGGCATCGATCACCTTCATCTGGTTGATTCCGCGCTGCACGTCGCCGGTCTTAAAGGCGTGGCGCTCGCGGGCAAAGGCCAGTGCTGCCTTGCCGTCCAGATGGTTCCAGCCCTCGGCAAAGGTGGTGGGGTCGTAGTAGCCGGGGCTGCCCACCGAGGTGAACGCCTGATCGGAGTATACGTCCACGCCGCCCAGCGCATCAACGATGTTGATAAACCCTGCAAAATTGATGCGGATGTAGTGCTGCACATCCACCCCGTACAGGTTGCCAAGGGTGTCCATGCTGGTCTGCACGCCGTAAAGTCCGGCATGGGTCAGCTTATCCTTGCTGTTTGTTCCGGCAAGGTCCACATAATAATCGCGCGGGGTGTTGATCAGCACCACCTGCTTGGTAATAGGGTTCACAGCGGCAATGATATTCACATCGCTGCGGGCTTTTTCAGTCAGGTCGCCGCGGGTATCCACGCCGCTCAGGTACACCACAAAGGGCTCCTTTGTGATCTTTTTCGCCTCGGCGTCGCTCAAAAAGCCGGTGGTCATATCGCCCAGTGCGGCAAGACCCTGCTGCGCCCACACGCAGCCCAGCGCCATGGCAGCACACAGCACCACCGAGAACGCCCGGGACACCGCGCCTGCAGTTTTGTACTCCTGACAGCGCTTGACCAGCAGCCACAGCAGCGCAAGCAGCGCCGCCAGCACCACCAGATACAGCACCGGCAGCATCTGGGTGCGCCACAGCTGCACCAGTGCCAGAACGCTTAAAATTGCCTGTATGACCAGCAAGATCTTCCCTCGTTTCGGGGGCAGATACGCCCCATTATTCCCGACAGCAGTGCTGCGGGGGGTGTTTTGCTGCGGGCGGCGGGGCGGCGGAGCGGATTGCTCCGGCGGCAGCTCCGAGAAAAACGCGGCGCTGTCCACCTCCACAGTGGCGTCCTGCTGCTCAGTCTTGTGCAAAAGACGGTGCAGGGAGCGGCCGTCCTCCTTGCGGGAATGCTCGTTTTCGTCCAACATGAGAATACTCCTTTTTTCAGCCCACCGGAACGATGGTCAGCACGGCGCGGGCGGGCAGACAGGTGGCGGTCTGATCCTCCGCCGACAGCCAGCCAAAGCCCTCGCAGATGTGATCCGGGCAGGGCGATTCAATAAACCGCGCTCTGCCGTCCTTTACCTCTATATGCACCGTATAATAGCCGGTGTCCACGCTGTAGGTGTCGTCCTTTTCCAGCGGAATGTCCAGCACGGCATTGTTGTCGCCGTAAATCAGCTGGGCAGTCAGCTTGCCGCCGGTGGCGTTGTGGCTGCGCACCGCCAGCAGCACCGCTGCAATGGCCAGCACCACCACGGCAAACAGGATATTGGTGAAAAGCTTTTTGTTCTTCATGGCTTACTGCTCCCCGGGCTTCAGCTGTTCCAGCTCTGCCAGCCAGAGGGTGGCGCAGGCATCGCTGGGCATCCGCCAGTCGCCCCGGGGCGAAAGGGTCACGCTGCCCACCTTGGGGCCGTCCGGCAGGCAGCTGCGCTTGAACTGCTGGGCAAAAAAGCGCCAGTAGAAGTTGCGCAGCCACTTGTACAGCACGGCGTCCGTATACTCTGCCCTGCCCGCAAAGGCGGCCTTTGCCAGCCGGTAAATTTTAGCCGGGCCAAAGCCGCAGCGCAGCACATAATACAGGTAAAAATCGTGCAGCTCGTATGGGCCCACTAAATCCTCGGTGATCTGTGCAATCTCGCCATCCTTGGCGGGCAGCAGCTCCGGCGACACCGGGGTGGCCAGAATATCCAGCAGCACATCGTGCAAAGCGGGGGTGGCGGCGGTCTCGGCCTCGTACTGCACCAGATAGCGCACCAGCGTTTTGGGCACACCGGCGTTTACGCCGTACATGCTCATGTGGTCGCCGTTGTAGGTAGCCCAGCCCAGCGCCAGCTCCGAAAGATCGCCCGTGCCCACCACAAAGCCGCCGGTGCGGTTGGCAAGGTCCATCAGTTCCAGCGTGCGCACACGCGCCTGCCCGTTTTCAAAGGTAACGTCCAGCACATTTTCGTCCTGTCCGATATCCGCAAAGTGGCTGCGCACGGTGTTGGCAATGCGAATTTCCTGAAAGCTCACGCCCAGCTCCGCACACAAGATCTCGGCATTGCTGCGGGTGCGCTTGGTGGTTCCAAAGCAGGGCATGGTAACCGCCAGCACATCGGCGGCGGGACGGTGCAGCTGCTTCATGGCGCGCACTGCCACCAGCAGGGCAAGGCAGCTATCCAGCCCGCCGGAAATACCAAGCACCGCCTTTTTGGCGTGGGCGTGCTCCAGCCGCTTGGCAAGGCCATCGGCCTGCATTTTCAAGATCAACTCACACCGGGCGGCGCGGCGCTGCGGGTCGCCGGGCACAAAGGGTGCGGGGTCAATGCGGCGTGTAATCACCGTTTCCACCGGTGTAAGGTCAAATTCTACGGTGACGTAACCCTCGGCGCTGTGCTCAAAGCTGGTGTTGCGGGCACGCTCGGCTTCCATGCGCTGGCAGTCCAGCTCGGTCTCGGCGTAGTCGCCCGCAAAGGGCGCAGTCTCGGCCAAAAGGCTGCCGTCCTCGGCGATGAGGTCGTGCCCGGCAAACACCATGTCGGTGGTGCTTTCGCCGTGCCCTGCCGAGGCGTACAGGTAGCCGCACAGCAGCCGGGCAGACTGGTTTGCCACCAGTGCGCGGCGGTACTCCGCCTTGCCCACGGTCTCATCGCTGGCAGAAAGGTTTGCAATCACGGTAGCGCCCGCCAGCGCGTGGAAGGTGGATGGCGGCAGCGCGCTCCACAAATCCTCGCACAGCTCTACGCCCAGCACAAAGCTGGGCATCTGGCGGCAGCGAAACAAAAGCGAAGTGCCAAAGGGCACCTGCTGCCCGCAGACCGTCACCGTCTGCACCTCGGTGCTGCCGGGGGTGAACTGCCGCTTCTCGTAAAACTCGCCGTAGTTGGGCAGGTAGGTCTTGGGCACAATGCCCAGCAGCTGCCCCCGGCACAGCACGGCGGCGCAGTTGTACAGCTTGCCATGCACCAAAAGCGGCAAGCCCACCAGCGCCACGGTGTCCAGCGTGCTGCTCTGCGCAAGCAGCCATTCCAGCGCATCCAGTGCGCCCTGCTGCAAGGTACGCTGCAAAAACAAATCGCCGCAGGTGTAGCCGGTAAGGCAAAACTCCGGAAATACCGCCAGCTTTAGCCCCCGCTGCGCACCAGCCTGCAGCTGCGCCAGCACCTGCTGCGCGTTATAGGTGCAGTCTGCCACCCGCAAAGCGGGCGAAAAGGCAGCTGCCTTTAAAAAACCATCTTTCATAAGAGGATTTCACATCCTGTCTGTTTCAATGTTGCCATGGTGACCCATGTTGACCATAGTATACCACAAACCGCATAAAACGGAAAGTAACAGACTGGTAAAAGAAGTGTGAACGGAACCCTCTCAGTCATCGCTGCGCGATGCCAGCTCCCCCGAAAGGGGGAGCTTTTGCGGTTACGGTAAAGTTTCCAATAAAACCGCAAAGTGTGCGGCAGCACATAAAAAAGCTCCCCCTTCGGGGGAGCTGGACGCGACCACCGGGAGCGGACTGAGAGGGTTCCGGCTCCCTCCCCGAGGGAGCTGACAAAGCCGCAGGCTTTGACTGAGGGAGTTACGCAAAAAACACCCCCGCAGGCTTACGCCCACGGGGGTGTTATTATGCTAGTATGTTTCCTGCACCCCTAAGGGTACAGTCACGCAAGCATGGTCTGGTCAATCAGTAAAGATTAGTACCAGATGCCGCCCTTGTCAGCACCGCCCAGGAAGGTGGAGTCAGCAGCGTTCTTGACCTTGCCGAAGCCCAGGTTGTAGATAGCTGCCAGGTTGCCAACAACGTTCAGAGCGCAGTTCAGAACGCCCACAGCGCCCTGGCCAGCCTTCACAGTCCACTCAGCGTCGTCAGCTGCAGTGTAGTTGTTGCCCCAGATCTCAGCGAACTCGCCAGCGAAGTGGCCCAGAACGGTGTTCTTCTTAGAAGAGCCGTAGACGCCGGAGAAGACGGTACCAACGGTGTTGTTCAGGAAGCTCTGGATGTACTTGTTACCGACAACGATACCCAGGTTGGTGGTGAACTGCTTCCACTCAGCCTTGCCCATGGGGTTCATCAGGTAATCGCCGATAGCGCCACCCATAACATAGGTCATCTCGTTCTCAGACACAGCAGAGAAATTTGCAGGCATCATCATAATGAATTACTCCCTTCAAAAATAGAAAAAATATTTTCGAACCGGTGTTTCCGGCTCAATCCTTACTAGGATGGCAATAATATACCACACTTTCCAGAAATGTTCAAGTACTTTTTTGAAAAAAGTGTAAAAACTGTGAAACTCCGTCCTCGCTTTTGTAGCAAAACTGCACTGTTCATGCGGGTTTTTCTGGTGTGACAGATTTTTTCGCGATTTTGTGAAAAATAGACTACCAGAACCATAAGGCGGTGCAACGCAATGAAAACAGTTGTTTTTGTGGACGAATTGCTGCTTGTAAACTTTGCTGCAGCCGCCGCGCTGCTGCTGGGCGCGGGGCTTTTATGCGGGCGCAGCTGCACCGGGCTGCGCCTGTGCGCGGGCAGCGCGGCGGCTGCGGTAAGCACCCTTGCCCTGCTGGCTCCGCCGTGGTGCGCCCCGCTGGCGGTACTATATAAAATAGCCAGCTGCTGCGGGGTGGTGGCGGTTTGCTATGGCGTGCCCGGGGCGCGCAGCTTTGCCCGGCTTTGCGGGTGGTATGCGGCGCTGAACGGCCTGCTGTGCGGCGCGGTGGTGCTGCCCGGGGTACAGGCCAACAACCTTTGCGTGCTGCTGCCGGTGCGCCCGGGGCAGCTGCTGCTGTGCTGCGCCGGGGTGTACGGGCTGCTGCGCGGGCTGCTGGCGGTGTTTGGCCGTCCGCAGCGGGGCTGCTTTGCCGCCGTGCTGCAAATTGCGGGGGCGGCAGTGCCGGTACAGGCCTACCACGACACCGGCTTTACCCTGCAGGACCCCCTTGCCGTGCGGCGGGTGGTGCTGGTGCAGTACCCGCCGCTGCGCAGCAAGCTGCCCGCCCCGCTGCGGGAAGCCTTAGACAGCTGGTTTGCCGCCGGTGCCGCCCCGCCCCCGGGGCTTTTAGTGCAGTTTGTGCCCTGCGCCGCCGTTACCGGCCGCTGCCTGCTGCCCGCCGTGCCCGCCGCGCTGTGCTGCGGGCAGCGCCGTGTGCCCAGCCTGCTGGCGGCCTTTTGCGCCCCGGACACCCCCACCGGCGCATGGACGCTGCTGCTGGGGGACGATGTGGCGGAGGAGATGAGGGTGTAGGAGTTTTCCACCCTCTCAGGCGCTCCCGCGCCAGATTCCCCTTTTTGTCACCTGCGGTGACATCTTCCCCCGGAGCGGGGGAAGTCTTTCCTCAAAGGGGGAGCCAAGATTTAAAGTCCGTTGCTAAAGTATCAGGAGCAACGAGGAAGTGTATGGGTGTGCTCTTGCCTCTCCCTTTGGGAGAGGTGGCACGGCGTAAGCCGTGACGGAGAGGGCGCACGCCGTACTCCCTTATAATACATATAATAAAAGTGCACAGGAGGGATATCCATGTTGCAGTTTTTCCGCAAGGTATGGCAGCGGCTATGGGAGCGCTTGCGCTACTGCGGCGCGGTGCATTATCTGGCGGGCGGGCCCAGTCTGCCCCCGCCCCTGACACCCGAGCAGGAAAAAGCCCTGCTTGACCGCATGGCCGCCGGGGACGCCGCCGCCCGCGAGGAGCTGATCACCCACAACCTGCGGCTGGTGGTGTACCTGGCAAAAAAGTACGAAAACAGCGGCGTGCCCGCCGAGGACTTGGTAAGCATTGGCACCATCGGGCTGATCAAGGCGGTAAACACCTTTACCCCCGCCCGCAGCATCAAGCTTGCCACCTACGCCAGCCGCTGCATCGGCAACGAGATCCTGATGTACCTGCGCAAAAGCTCCAACCGCCGGCAGGAGGCCAGCATCGACGAGCCCCTGAACGTGGACGGCGACGGCAACGAGCTGCTGCTCTCGGACATTCTGGGCAGCGATGCCAACGCGGTAAGCCAGCAGCTGGAGCAGGACGCCGAGCGCGCGGTGCTGCGCAGCGCCGTAGCGGCGCTCTCGGCACGGGAGCGGCAGATCATGGAACTGCGCTTCGGCCTTACCGACGGCGTGGAGCGCACCCAGAAGGAAGCCGCCGACGCCCTTGGCATCAGCCAGAGTTATATCTCCCGGCTGGAAAAGCGCATCATCCACACCCTGAAGGCCCGCCTTGAAAGCGAGTAGACCGCTTGACATTCCGCGTGGGAACGTGTATAATGAAAACACAAAAGGCGTTGGCCCTGCAAACGGCTAACTCCTTACCATACTAGATCAAAAGAAAAATGACCGTTCAGGATTGGGAGTCACTGAGGGCGGTCATTTTTTCTTTTTATCATCACTGTGTGATACAGTCCATGTGATCTGAAAGGTGATGTAGATTGCCCCGCCGAGCAGCGTGAGCAGCAATACGACCTGTTCAAACGTCATGACGCATCCCCCCTTCCCGCCCTTAAGCGTCCGGGGAGAAACGAGATCTCAAAGAAAAAAATCGCTCTTACCCGGCACTCAGGTACCGGTAAGGAGCTAGCTGCAACGGAGCCGACCGCTGCCTGCGGCAGAAACAGGGAGGCGAGGTTGGGGCAGCGGCCAGTAAGACGCGAGTGCCGCCCAAGGCACGAAGCGGATTCTGGGTGCCGCAACCCGTCCTGCGTTTGTGGGCACAGCGCCTGATGGACGGCTTACGCCGCCAGTCACAGCATACCATAAAATTACAGGTTTGTCTATAAAGCGTCCCTCTTTTGCGGAGGGGCGCTCAATTTTTTCCACGCATAGCGCCCGGCGTACAGAGCCATACTTCCGGTAAAGCTAAAAGACCGGGGGCGTTTGGATGTACAACAAGGTGGAGCTATGCGGTGTGAACACGGGGGAGCTGCCTGTGCTGACCGAGGCGGAAAAGCGGCAGCTGCTCACCCTTGCCCACGCCGGGGACAAGGCCGCCCGGGCGCGGATGGTGGAGGGCAATTTGCGGCTGGTGCTCAGCGTGGTGCAGCGGTTTGCCCAGCGGGGCGAGAATCTGGACGATCTGTTTCAGGTGGGGTGCATCGGGCTGATCAAAGCCATCGACAACTTTGACCCCGCGCAACCGGTGCGGTTTTCCACCTACGGCGTGCCCATGATCATTGGGGAGATCCGGCGGTTTCTGCGGGACAACAACGCCCTGCGGGTAAGCCGCACCCTGCGGGACACCGCCTACCGCGCCATGCAGGCGCGGGAAGCGCTGGAAAAACAGCTGGGGCGGGAGCCCACCATGGACGAGATCGCCGCCGCAGCCGGGCTTGCCCGGCGCGAAGTGACTGCCGCGCTGGAATCGGTGGTAGAGCCGCTCAGCCTTGACGAGCCAGTGTACACCGACGGCGGCGATGCGATGTACGTCATCGACCAAGTGCGCGACCCGGACAGCGAGGAAAGCTGGATCAGCGGGTTGCAGTTCCGCGATACGGTAGCCGCCCTTACGCCCCGGGAAAAGCGCATCATGGAGCTGCGGTATCTGCGCGGCAAGACCCAGATGGAGGTAGCACAGGAGATCGGCATCAGTCAGGCGCAGGTAAGCCGGCTGGAAAAAGGCGCGTTGCAGCAGTTCCACACCGGGGGATAAAAGCAGCCGCTTTTCGCTGCGCCCTCTATGAAAAAGTGGTTCAAAAAAAGACCGCTGCGCAGTGCAGCGGTCTTTTTGGCTTTAGCGGCGGCTGTATCTGCGCCGGGTGGCAGCCCCGCCCCGCAGATGACGCTCGGCTTTGTTGCGTGCCAGCACGGCACGCACCTGCCCGTACAGCGCAGGGCTGATGCTGCGCAGCCGCACGGCAACGTCCTTGTGTACGGTGGACTTGCTGCACCCGAACGCAGCCGCCGCTGCCCGCACCGTGGCGTTGTGGGCGGCAATGTACTCCCCCAGCTGCACGGCGCGCTGTTCCGGATCGGCTTTCATATCCCGCCTCCCTGCGTTCCAGCTTTGCAATGGTATAACATACGCGCTGCCGGGGCGGATTATGTCTGCGGGCTTGACTTTTTGTCCCACGGCGCGTATACTGTGGGCGGACATAAAAACAGGGGCGCCGCAAGGCTGAGATCCGCATAGTGCGGAGTACCCTTTACCTGATCCGGGCAATGCCGGCGTAGGGAGTTTGCGGAACTGTCCGGTACGTTCAACAAACCTTCATACGCCTGCTGCCAGCAGGCGTATTTTGTTTTTGTGTACTACTATGAGAGAGGAATTTTTTCCATCATGTCCAAAACCTATTCCAAGACCCGTATTCTGGTGGAATGCGCCCTGATGATCGCCATTGGCACGGTGCTTTCCAACATCAAGTTCTTCACCATGCCCAACGGCGGCAGCATTACCCTGCTGAGTATGCTGCCCTTCGTGCTGGTGTCCTTCCGCCACGGCGCAAAGTGGGGCCTGTTCACCGGCTTTGTAAACGCCTGCCTGCAAATGATCATGGGCTTCTACCCTCCTCCCGCTTCCACCTTCCTCTACTTCCTCGGCGAGGTGCTGCTGGACTATGTGCTGGCCTTTATGGCACTGGGTCTGGCCGAGCTGTTTGCCCGCCCCTTCAAGAACCGCACCGTTGGCGTGGCCGTGGGCACCTTTGCCGCCGGTTTTCTGCGCTTTATGTGCAGCTTTTTGTCCGGCGTGCTGGTGTGGGGCAACCTGAGCGACGGTCTGGCCGCATGGACTTACAGCCTGACCTACAACGGCAGCTATATGCTGCCCGAGACCCTGCTCACCATGGTGGCCGCTGTGCTGCTGTGCCGCGTGGCTCCGCAGATCTTCGACCGTCAGGCACGCTAAGGCGTAGTTTTCCCCAAAAGAGCACTCCCCCGCTTTTCGATCCCCGCCGGGCACACGCCCTGCGGGGATCTTTTGCTGCAAAAAAATTTGCAAAAAACTGTTGACAAGCGCCCCTCCGGCTGGTATAATTACACACGTCGTCAGGCACAAAGCAAGACATCTGGGGGTTTAGCTCAGCTGGGAGAGCGCTTGCATGGCATGCAAGAGGTCACCGGTTCGATCCCGGTAATCTCCACCAGAACAAAAAGCACCACACAGAAATGTGTGGTGTTTTTTTATTGACGCCAAACGAGTGAGGATTTAGCTCCGCTGGGAGAGCGCCGTGCATGGACCGCAAGAGGGTCACCGTGATTTGAATCGGCCCGGTAATCTCCACCAGAACAAAAAACACCACACAGAAATGTGTGGTGTTTTTTTATTGACGCCAAACGAGTGAGGATTTAGCTCCGCTGGGAGAGCGCCGTGCATGGACTGCAAGAGGGTCACCGTGATTTGAATCGGCCCGGTAACCTCCGCCAGAAAGAGAAGCACTGCACAGAAATGTGTGGTGCTTTTTTATTGACGCCAAACGAGTGAGGGACATAGAAAAAGCCGCTGCACAGCATTTTTGTGCAGCGGCTTTTTTGTGTAGTACGATTTAGAATAGCATTTCCAGAACTATTCCTGCATCATGATCCGAATGCGATCCCGCATTTCGGTTTTATCGCGTGGCTTCCAGACCTGCGGCTTTGGCGGCTTGCGTCGCCGTATCGAATAAGCCAGCGGCAGCAGACGCAACGTCATGGTGCTCCAGAAATAGAACGCTGTATTATCTGTGAGATATGTCATTGTCATGTAGCTGAGATTGCTCAGGTACAGCAGCGTGGTCTCTTCATCCGCATAGTGCAACCAGAAGATCGGCGTAAGGATATATTGGATGCCCGACCAGAATACAAAGCCCGGAAAGCCCATTTCCACAAACACCTTTAAGATGTCGTTGTGGAACGGAAAAGCCTCGTTAATGAGTCCTGCATTATACCAGCCGGTGACGATGGTATCCACATACTCAAAGCCATGCCCGCAGTAGGTAACAGAATAATCGTAATAGTCGTTGGCTAGGCTCCACAAATAGTCACGCCCCATCATATCAATGCCTGCCATGTTCAGGATTCTTGAAACGGTTCCGCTCCGAACTGCGTAAAGATACAGAAAGAAAAATGTAACCCATGCAACGCCCCACAGGATAAGCAGTTTCTTTTTGTCCTTGAAACGGCGGACGATCAGCACCACAAAAATAAACAGCACCACCGCTGGAATGGCAATGCGCTTCATGCCCACAAAAAAGAAAAACGTACAGGCCGCAAGCAGGCGCCAGCGGCGGCGTTTTTCCTGTTTTGTGTCATGCGGGGCAAACACCGCGTAATAAAGCACCAACTGGCCAAATACAAAGGTAAGATCATGTATTTCCAGCCTGATGGCATAACCCTCTGCATCGCCAAAGGTCACCAGACACTGCACAAGCGACTGGATGCTTGCCGAAAGGCCATAGGTTGGGATCTCCAGAACCATGATGGCTGCGTTTGCCAGACATGCCGCAATAGCAAACAGATCAATAGTTCTTGACCCCAGCAGATACACACCGCAGATCGCTGTCAGGATCGAGATGCTCTGGAACACCAGCTTGGAGCAGGCCCGGATCATCGTGGATATGTTACTGAAGTCCATCAGCCAGATAACAATGGACCACAAAAACAGCATCACGATCAGGGACATATAGACCAGTGTAGGCCAGAACACCTTTTTTACCCGTTCCAGATCCGGATATATGAACCCGTAAACAAAAGCCATGCCGATAACGCCCACGGTAATGACCTTGGGCAGACCACCCAAAGCGCTCTGCAGGGTCTTCCACTCGCCAAGCCCCGCTGCCAGTGCGATGAACCCCACAAAGCAGATGCAGATCAGCTTTTGCCAGAAGGGGCTATCCTTATAAAAAACGGAGGACGGAGTTTTTCGAGAATAATCCCGCTTGACAATGATCTCAGACAATGTGCGCACGCGCTGTTTCTCCTCTTTTGTCGGTTCTGTGGCGATATTTTTCTTATAGCTTTAATTATATGTTCCTGTCGGCGCTTTGTCAATTGCGCCGTCGGGCAGAGATAGCAAGAGGGTCATCGACTGTACCGATGACCCTCTTGGTTTCGTTTTATATTGCGCCCAGACGCATTTTGAAGTCCTGATAGCCAAAGTGCACC
Source organism: uncultured Faecalibacterium sp. (assembly GCA_934532365.1). Classification (GTDB taxonomy): domain Bacteria; phylum Bacillota; class Clostridia; order Oscillospirales; family Ruminococcaceae; genus Faecalibacterium. The sequence continues at coordinate 26,190 of CAKTAT010000022.1, forward strand.
AGTTCCCGGCAACTGCCGTCTGCGCCCAGCAGCCAGATGGGCGGCAGGGGCATCCCGTTGAAGGTGTTGTTCTTGCAGGTGGTGTAGATGGCCATATCGCCAAAGATGAGCTTATCGCCCTCAGTGAGAGGGGCATCAAAGCTGTAATCCCCGACGATATCCCCCGCAAGGCAGGTGGGGCCGCCCAGCCGGACGGTGCACGCCTTCTCCCCTGCCTCACCGGCATCCAGCAGCGGCGGGCGGTAGGGCATCTCGATGACATCCGGGGTGTGGCAGGCTGCGGACATATCCAGAATGGCAAGGCTGGTATCCCCGTTGCGCAGGGTGTCCAGCACGGTGGTGACCAGATAGCCCGCATTCAGTGCCCAAGCCTCGCCGGGCTCCAGATACACCTGTACGCCGTACTTCTGCCGCACTGACAGGACGCAGCTTTCCAGCGTAGCAAGGTCGTAGCCCGGACGGGTGATGTGGTGTCCCCCGCCGAAGTTGAGCCACTGTATCTTGGGCAGCAGGTCTGCAAATTTTTCCTCCACCGCTGCCAGCGTCACCGCCAGCGCGTCCGCGTCCTGCTCGCACAGGGTATGGAAGTGCAGACCGTCCAGCAGGGCGGGCAGCTCCGGGTGCTCTGCCACAGCGGCGTCCCACTGGGCGCGGGTGGTGCCCAGACGGCTGCCGGGGGCGCAGGGGTCATAAATTTCATGACCCTCCTGCGTGGAGCACTCCGGGTTGATGCGCAGACCGATGCTTTTGCCAGCCGCCTTTGCCGCCGGGCCGAACTTCGCCAGCTGGCTGGGCGAGTTGAACACGATATGGTCAGCGTATTGCAGTAATTCCTCAAACTCGTCTGCCCGGTAGGCGGCGCAGAACACATGGTTCTCCTTCTCCGGCAGCTCTTCCCTGCCCAAGCGGCTCTCGTACAGGCCGCTGGCCTCGGTACCCGCCAGATAGGGCGCCAGCACCGGGTAGACGTTGAAGTTGGAAAAAGCCTTCTGCGCCAGCAAAATACGGCAGCCGGTGCGCTGCTGCACCCCCAGCAAAATCTCACCGTTGCGGCGCAGCTGGGCTTCGTCCAGCAGGTAGCAGGGGGTGGGCAGGCGGTGCAGCTGCTCCTCGGACAGGTTTGCCAGCCCCGCAAAGGGCGGGCGGCTGTCGTGCACCCGCATCAGTCCACCAGAGCCGGATTGTGGCTCTCGGAGCGGGGCAGGCCGTACTTGTCCAGTGCATCCAGATACGGATCAGGATCAAACTCCTCTACGGTGTGCACGCCCTTGGTGGTCCACTTACCGGTGAGCAGCATCAGCGCGCCGCACATAGCGGGCACGCCGGTGGTGTAGCTGATGGCCTGAGAGCCCACTTCCTTGTAGCACTCCTGATGGTCGCAGACGTTGTAGATGTAGTAGGTCTTGTCCTTGCCGTCCTTTTTGCCGGTAAAGATGCAGCCGATGTTGGTCTTGCCCTTGGTGCGGGGGCCAAGGCTGGCGGGGTCCGGCAGCAGCGCCTTGAGGAACTGGATGGGCACGATTTCCTGTCCGTTGAAGTTGACGGGGGTAGTGGACAGCATTCCCACGTCCTCCAGACAGCGCATATGGTCCAGATAGCTCTGGCCAAAGGTCATGAAGAAGCGGATGCGCTTTGC